>RPQJ01000005.1 GCA_003819815.1 Lysobacterales bacterium | reverse complement strand
CGACGTCGTGAAGGCCAAGAACCCGCTCACGCGGGAGAGCATCGACGAAGCCGTCGCATCGCAGCAGGCCGATGCCGTCGTGGCGACCACGCTCGTCTCCGTCGACTGGGGTACGAAGGAAGGGGCCGGCCGCGACGATCGCGGTGGCGGGATGTACAAGGCGACCGATGCCGGGTACGCGACGGGCTACTACGGCGTCTACGGCGTGCCGGTGGTGTACGGCGAGTTCCAGACGGCGTCATCGATCACCACGGTGAAGGGCACCGCGCACGTGACCACGAAGGTCTGGGAAACCAAGGGTCCGACGCACATCTACACGATGGAGACGACCGTGGGGAATCTCGAGTCGCGCGACACCGCCCTTGCTGCAATCGCCGATCCGATCGCGGAGCGGCTGCGCCGGGACGGGCTGGTCCGCTAGCTCCTGGAGCCAACTTCGGCGAATCTCGCCGGCGACAGGAAGCCAATCGGCAGCTCCGTCCGGCCTTCGATCGCCAGGTCCACGAGCGCGTCCCCGAGGGCGGGCGCGAGCTTGAAGCCGTGGCCGGAGAGTCCCGCCGCGAAGTGGATGCGTCGCGCGCCACGGCGGGTGCCCGCGAGGAACTGCCCGTCCGGCGACATCGTGTACAGGCAGGTCGCGGCAGCGACCACCCGGCCGGCGAGCGCGGGCGCGACGACGCGATACGCGCGTAACAGCCGTTCGAGGTCGGTGTCGGCGACCGGCGCCGCGCCCAAGTCCGGATCGACGAGGTCGCTGGAGCCGTGCAGCCCGACCTTCGGGTGATGCGCCGGCGACGATCCCTCTGCGACATTCATCGGCGCAACCGGGTCGGGTGCCAGGCCGTAGAGCGCGTGCTCCAGACGGCCGCGATCGACGAGCCAGCACGGCATCGCCCGTGCGTCGATGCCGCTGGCCGCGGCCACCCAGGCCTGCACTTGGCGCGTCACCGTCAGCAAGTGCGCGAGTTCCGGCAGCAGGCGCGACGTCCACGCGCCGGCCGCGACGATGACCGCGTTTGCCCGTTCGCGTCCCGCGTCGGTCTCGACCCACACGCCGGTCGCGTCCTCGACGATGGCGCGCACGCGTGTGCCGATCCGCAGTTCCGCGCCCCGGGACCGCGCGGCGCCCAGCGCCGCATGCACCGCGGCCTCCGGTCGCACGATGCCGGCATTCGCCTCGAACGCGCCGACGGCATCGTCCGGATACGCGAACCACGGAAACCGCGCCCGCAGCGTGGCTGCGTCCAGCGCCTCGACCGCGAGGTTCCAGCGCCGGCCCGACTCGAGCGAGCCCGCCACGACCTCGGACCCGGGCGGCCCGGCGACCAGCATGCCGCAGCGGTGGAGCAGGTCGACTCCCGACTCGCGCTCGAGTGACTCGAAGCGCGCCGTCGAGTGGCGCAGCAGCGGTACGTAGTCCGGGTGCTCGAAGTACGCGTGACGGAAGATGCGCGACAGGCCGTGGCTCGAGCCGCGCTCGTGCGCAGGCGCGTGCTGCTCGAGGCAGAGCGCCTTCGCCCCGGACTCGCTCGCGGCCCGCAGCGCCGCGCTGCCCACGGCGCCCGCGCCGATCACGACGAGGTCCCAGTTGTGACTCACCGGGATCGGCCTCGCGCCGCTAGCGTCGCGGCCGGCCCGAGCCCGCAAGCATCGCGTCGAGCGCCCAGCGACCGGGACCCATGACGATCACGACGAGCAGCATGAAACCCCAGAGATAGTGCTGTCCCAGCGCGGCCTCGAAGCCCTCGGTGAGCAGCACGTGCGAGTACGACACGACGGCGAGGACGTTCACGGCGAACAGGCCCGCCGCTGCGTAGCGGCTGAGCAGGCCGACGATCAGCAGCACCGGGAACACCAGCTCGCCGGCCGTGCCTGCGATGGCTGCCACCAGGGGCGGCAGCAACGGCGTGTGATATTCCTCCTCGAACAGGAATCGCGTGGTTTCCCAGTCGCCGATCTTGAGCCAGCCCGACTTCAGGAACTGCCACGAGACGTACACGCGCGTCGCCAGCAGCAGCAGCGATTCGAACGGCAGGGTGGCGCGCTCGGCTAGCCGGATGGCGGATTGCAGGCGGATCATTTCGGGTCGCTCTCCAACGAAGGTCCGGTGACTGCGGTGACGAGGCCGCCCGAGAACAGCATCCCGAGGACGCGCGGCAGCTCGGCGAGGTCGAGGCCGGATTCGTCCACCGCGTTTCCGAGCGGAGCGCCCGCCTGCAACTGCCGCGTGAACGCGAGCGCAGCCGCGGTCGCCTCGACGAGCTCCAGTCCGTCCGCGCCGCAGCTCACCAGAATGCACTGTCCGCCGCGCGCCAGGTCCACCGCGTGGCCGT
>RPQJ01000004.1 GCA_003819815.1 Lysobacterales bacterium | reverse complement strand
CGTCACGCCCCAGGCGATCTACATCAAGGATTGCTCGTTCGAGGCGCCGAGCGGTCCGTTCGTCACCGGCGTGCAGGGCACGACCCCGTCGGTGAACCTCAACATCGCCACCAAGGCGAGCGCTCTCTCCCAGGGCATGCACGAGGTCGTGCTGCAGGTGAACCTCGAGGCCAAGGCCGGCGACAAGGTCGTCTGGCTGCTCGAGCTGCAGCAGGCCGGCGCATTCGTGATCCGCAATCTCACGGCGAACGACCTCGCGCAGGTCGTGAGCATCATGGCGCCGAACTACCTGCTCTCGTTCGCGCGCTCCGCGGTGGCGGACCTCGTGACGCGCGGCGGCTTCCCGCCGTTCCTGCTGCCGCTCGTGACGTTCGAGGGGCTGCACGCGCGCGCCCAGCAGCAGGCCCAGCAGGCCGCTGCGGGGCAGGTGCCGGGCTCCGGCGCCGTCAACTGACGCCGGGCCGCCCGTGAGCGCGCGCCTCCCGGAGTCGAAGCCGGCCTGCGCGGTCCTGGGCTCGGGCTCCTGGGGCACCGCGCTCGCGGTGCACCTTGCGCGCACCGGCCACCCGACGCGCCTCTGGGGCATCGAGACCGACGAGCTCGAGGCGATGACCCGCGAGCGGGTCAACCGCCGCTATCTGCCGGGCGTCAAGCTGCCCGAGGGGCTCGCGATCGAGCACGACCTCGAGCGGGCCGTGCGTTCGTCCGGGCAGTTGCTCGTCGCCGTGCCGAGCCACGCCTTCCGCGAGGTGCTCGAGAAGATCGCTCCCCTGCTCGAGCCCGGGCAGCGCGTCGCGTGGGCGACGAAAGGCTTCGAACTGTCGACCGGTAAGCTCCCGAACGAGGTGGCACGCGAAGTGCTCGGCCCGGGCGTACCCACCGCGGTGCTGTCCGGTCCCACCTTCGCGAAGGAAGTCGGCGAAGGCCTGCCGAGCGCGATGACCGTCGCCTCACGCGACGAGGACTATGCGATGAGCCTCGCGCGCGGCATCTCCGGCGCGAGCTTCCGTGCCTACGCGTCGAGCGACATGGTCGGCGTCGAGGTGGGTGGTGCGGTCAAGAACGTGCTCGCCATCGGCGCGGGCATCTCGGACGGGCTCGGCTACGGCGCCAATACCCGCGTGGCGCTCATCACTCGCGGCCTCGCCGAGATGATGCGCCTCGGCGTCGCGCTCGGCGGCGAGCGCGAGACTTTCATGGGCCTCGCCGGGCTCGGCGACCTCGTGCTCACGTGCACCGACGACCAGTCGCGCAACCGTCGCTGCGGGCTCGCGCTCGCCGCGGGCAAGACCGCTCAGCAGGCGCAGGCGGAGATAGGACAGGTGGTCGAGGGTGTGCTGGCGGCCCGCGCGGTGCGGGACGTCGCGCAGCGGCTCGGCGTCGACATGCCGATCAGCGAGCAGATCTACCGCGTCCTCTACGAAGGCGCGCCCGTCAGGGAGTCCGTCGGGGCGCTGATGGGCCGCACCGTCAAGGCCGAGAACGGCTAGGCGACGCAGCCGGGGCCAGCCGGGCATAGCCGAGCTGCCGCCAGGCCTCGTACACCGCGACGGCCACCGCATTCGAGAGATTGAGGCTGCGCGCGCCGTGCCTCATCGGGATGCGCACCCGGCGCTCCGGCGGGCAGGCGTCCAGCACATCGTCCGGCAGTCCGCGCGTTTCGGGCCCGAACAGCAGCACGTCCCCCGCCACGTAGCGTGGCTCGTCGTGGCGCACGTCACCGCACGTCGTGAAGGCGTACCAGAGCGGCCCGCCGAGGCGTAAGAAGCAGTCCGCGAGCGTCGCGTGCACCTCGACCTCGGCGAGCTCGTGGTAGTCGAGCCCGGCGCGGCGGACGGCCCGGGCGTCGAGCTGGAAGCCGAGCGGGCGCACGAGGTGCAGCCGCGCCCCCGTGTTGGCGCACAGTCGGATCACGTTCCCGGTGTTGGGCGGAATCTCGGGCTGGAACAGGACGACGTCGAGTGGCATAGAATCGGGTACCGCGTCACGCGAGGCCGAGGGAGTCGCCGCCATGGTTCGCGTCAAGCACCTGCTCGCCCGCAAGGGCCGCGAGATCTGGACGGTCGACGTGGACGAGCCAGTCCTCGGGGCCATCCAGATCATGGCCGACCGGCACGTCGGAGCGCTACCCGTGCTGCGGGACGGCCAGCTCGCCGGCATCGTCTCGGAGCGGGACTATGCCCGCAAGGTGATCCTGCTCGGCCGCTCGTCCGCCGAGACGCCCGTCTGGCAGATCATGAGCTCGCCCGTCGTCTCGGTGGGCCCGGAAGAGAGCGTCCGGCGCTGCATGGAACTCATGACGGAGCGGCGCATACGCCACCTGCCCGTCGTCGAGGCGGGCCGCATGGTGGGCGTCATCTCGATCGGGGACCTCGTGCGCGCGGTCATCGAGGAACAGGAGGAGACGATCGCGCAGCTCGAGAAGTTCATCGCGGGCTGACGTCCACGTCGGGGGGTTGCCGCCATGGCGGACGACGCTCCTCGGCCGCCCGAGCGGGCTGCGCGCGACGCTCTGCCG
>RPQJ01000003.1 GCA_003819815.1 Lysobacterales bacterium | reverse complement strand
GAGCCCGTCGAGCTGACCGAATCGACGTTCGACCGCCACGTCGGCGACGGCGACCTGCCGGTGGTCGTCGACTTCTGGGCTCCCTGGTGCGCGCCTTGCCGGGCAATGGCGCCCGCCTACGCGGAGGCGGCTCGCCGGATCGAGCCTGCGGCGCGTTTCGGCAAGCTCAACACCGACGAGGCACAGTCCGTCGCGGGCCGCTACGGCATCCGCAGCATCCCGACGCTGATCGTGTTCAAGGGCGGCCGCGAGGTCGCGCGTCACTCCGGCGCGATGGGCGCCGATGCGCTCGCGCGCTGGGTCGCGACCGCCCTGGGCTGAGCCCGGGGATCAGGCCCGCTTCATCGGGCAGGTGCTGAGCCCGATCACCGAATACAGCGGGCAGAAGCGCATCAGGCCGGTCGCGAGCGGCACGAGCCCGACCAGGCCCCAGTACCGGGCGTTGCCCTCGAGCACGAAGAAAAGCGCGAGCAGCGCGATCCCGACGACGATCCTGAGCGTCCGATCGATTCCACCGACGTTGGCAGCCATGGTCGTTCTCCTCTTGTTGCGTGCCGCCCCGTCCTGCCGGGCCAGCGTGGAGGGAGAGTACGGCCGCGGCGGCGGGCCGTCAGTAACCTAGGTCACCGAGCCTCAGCCGCCGTCGGCGATGCGTCGGAGCCCCGCGGCGTCCAGCACCTCGATCGAGCCGCGGCCGAGCCGGACGAGTCCCTGGTCCGAGTAGCTGCGCAGCACGCGCGTGACGATCTCGCGCACGCTGCCGAGTTCGTCCGCGAGCTGCTGGTGCGTCGCATGCACGACCCGGCCCTTGCCGAGCAGCGCACCCGCGACGCGCCGGTCGAGCCTGTGGAACGCCACGGCCTCGACCAGCGACATGAGCTCCGTGAGGCGCTCGGCAAAGAGCGAGAAGACGTACTGGCGGAATGGTGCGTGCGTCGCCATCAGCTCGTCGAACAGCGGCAGCGGCAGCACGACGAGCCGCACGTCCTGCTCGACCACCCCCGTCGCCGGGTAGTCGCGCCGCCCGACCAGGCAGCTGCTCGTGAGCACGCAGCTTTCACCGGGCGTCACGCGATAGAGCTGCAGTTCGCGGCCGTCGCCCAGCTTCGCGACACGGATCGCCCCCTCGAGCACGAACGGGAACTGGCGGCACGGCGCGCCCTCGCCGAAGAGCGGCGTGCCGGCCGGCAACCGCACGACCTGCGCCTGCGAGAGCGTGCGTTCGAGACGTGCGGAGTCGAGCCCGTCGAGCGCCGGGTACAGCTGCGTCAGCTCCTGAGCGAGCGTCGGGTCGTCCTGCGTCGGCATGGCGTGCGTGAATCGGAAGACGACCGCGATGATAAGCTCATCGCGCCGTCGGGCCGCAGCCCGTGTCTCCCAACGGAACCGAGGACCCCTTGATGCACGCCATCGCCGTACACGGCGGCGCGGGAACCCTGCCCGCCGCCGACCTGACGCCCGCGAAGGAACGCGCCTATCGCGACGGCCTCGAGCGGGCGCTGCGCGCCGGGTTCGGCGTGCTCGATTCCGGCGGCGCGAGCCTCGACGCCGTCGTGGCTGCCGTCCAGGTGCTCGAGGACGATCCGCTCTTCAACGCGGGGCACGGCGCCGTGCTCGCCGCGAACGGGCAGCACGAACTCGACGCCTCCGTGATGGACGGCCGTGACCTCCGTGCCGGCGCGGTCACCGGCGTGCGTCACGTCCGCAGCCCGGTGGTGCTCGCGCGCCTCGTGATGGACCGTTCGCCGCACGTGATGCTCGCGGGGCCCGGCGCCGAGGAGTTCGCGCTCGAGCAGGGCCTCGTCCCCGTGCCGAACACCCACTTCGCAACCGAGCGCCGTCGCCTCGAGCTCGAGCAGATGCTCGCGGGTCGCGCCGAGGCCGGTCGCGAGTCGCTTATGGGCACGGTCGGAGCGGTGGCGCTCGACGCGCACGGCAATCTCGCGGCCGCGACCTCGACGGGAGGGATGACCGGCAAGAAGTGGGGCCGCGTCGGCGACTCGCCGATCATCGGCGCCGGAACCTACGCGGCGAACGACTGCTGCGCGGTGTCCGCGACCGGGCACGGCGAATACTTCATCCGCGCCGCCGTGGCACACGAGATCGCGTCGCTGATGCGCTACCGCGGCCTCGACGTCGTGGCAGCCGCCGACGAAGTCGTGCGGGGGCAGCTCGTACGGCTCGGCGGTTCGGGCGGCGTGATCGCCGTTGGCCGCGACGGCCGCGTCGCGCTGCCGTTCAACTCGGAAGGCATGCTGCGCGGTGCCATGGACTCGCGCGGGCTGCTGGTGACGGGATTGCTGCAGGACTGACGGGCGCGCCGCAGCCGCCGGGGAGTCGCGCCGCCGGGCCCGACGTCAGCCGGTCAGCGGGTCGGCGCGAGCGAGAGATTCGAGGCAGGCGGGGACATCGCCGTGGCCTGCGTCGTGCCGGCGGCCACGGTGTCGGCCGGAACCGCACGCACAGCCGACTTTCTCACTCGGGCGTCGCGCGGCTGCTTCACCCGCTTGAGCCAGACGTCGTAGGGATCCCACGCCGCGCCGCACGCGGCCACTGGAAGCTGGCGGCCGCTCTCGCCGGACGAGGTGTTCGACCCGGCATCGCCGCCGACGGCGCCTTCCGAATTCCTGCGTTCGTTCATTTCCCTAATTCCCCTGTTCAGGCGCCCTTCCTGGGCACTGTCCACGAGGCTCGCGCCGGACCCCAGTATCGGATGCCCGCGTGACGCCTGCATTGCAGCGCCTGCCTGTTCGCTCGGGATTCTAGCCCAGATGCACGGGATTCCCGGCAGAATCCACATGAACCACCAATGGTTACGACATAACGCATGCGCGCGTAGGACGGCGCCGACACGCCTTCGTCGCGACGCATGGCTGCCCGCCGCTGGCGGTCGGATCAGGCCGCGAAATACCGCGCGAGGTAGTCGTCGAAGCTCGACGTGTCGGAGGCCTCGGTGCGCGACTGCGCGGCGAGCGACTCCTCGGCCTCGCGCGCGAACTCGTCCTGTCGCGACTCGTTGGGCGAGTGCAGCTCGAGGAAATAGGACTTGTGGACCGCGGACATCCGG
>RPQJ01000002.1 GCA_003819815.1 Lysobacterales bacterium | reverse complement strand
GTACCAGACGTGATAGACGTGGCCTACGAGTACCGCGACCGCGCAGGCGACCGCGAGCCACTCGCTCGACACGCCGGGATCGATGCCGACGAGCGGCAACCAGAGGCCGGGGAGGACGCCGACCGCGAGCAGCGCCTTGCCGACGTCGATCACGATGACCGCGAACGCGAATTTCCAGCCCTGGGTGCGCAGGGCGTTGGTGCCGCCCGCGTTTCCGCTGCCCTGCTCACGGATGTCGACGCCGCGCAGGCGGCCGACGACGAGGCTCCCGAGCAGCGAGCCGAGCAGGTAGGCGAGCAGCGTCTTGACGGCGAGTTCGAGCACGCGGAGGACCCTCTGCGCGATTCTAGCAGCCGCCTGCCGAGCGCGACGTCGCCTTCAGGGCTGCACCGCCGCCCGCGGCAGGAATACCTCGGCGAGCATGCAGCGCACGGATCCGCCGCCCACGTCCTCGATCGTGTGCACCGGCGCCGCGACGACGCGGTCGACGAGGCCCGCGAGTCTCTCGCGCGCCGCGGGACCGAAGGCTTCCCACGCGCGCGCGGAGACCGCGAGCACTCCTCCGCCGTTCCTCGCGCCGAGTTCGAGCGTATTGCCGGCGAAGGCGGCAACCTGCGCGCGCGTGATCCGCTCGACGTGGCGTCCCCCCTGCGCGAGCCTTTCGAGCAGCGCCTGCCGCTCACGCTCCGCGACGGCTTCGGCGCAGACGACGACGTGACGACGGCCGACCGCGAGCAGCACGTTCGTGTGGTAGATCGGCGCACCGCCCGCGTCGCACGCATGGAACGCGCAGCTCTCGTATCCGAGCTCCCCGCAGAGTTCCTGCAGCACGACGGCGTCCGTGCGCGGCGAAAGGCAGGCGTAGGCGATGCGCGCGACGTGATCGAACACGACGCTGCCGGTGCCTTCGAGGCAGCGTCCCTCGAGTTCGTGATGGGTGAGGTCGACGAGACGATCGACGCGGAAGCCACCGCGGCGCTCGAGTTCCACGAGCATCTCGAGCCGCCGTTCCTGCCGGCGGTTGGGCGCGAGCATCGGGTACAGCACGACGGTGCCGTCCGCGTGCAGGGTGACCCAGTTGTTCGGGAACACGGCGTCCGGGCAGAGCGGCGCCCTCGCATCCTCGAACACCTGCACGTCGACTCCGGCATCGCCGAGCGCCCGGGCGAACGCGTCGAACTCCGCGAGTGCCCGCTCGTGCGCGCCGCCGGCCGGAGGAGTCCGCGGCTGGTAGAGGTTGCTGGCGCACGTCTGCGGATTCCAGCCGAACGCTGCCGGCCGCACCATCAGGACGGTGTCTGCGATCTGCACTGCAAGCGGCATCCCGCGCATGGGGACATTCTAGACGCCGACCGCGCCCGGTCAGCCCGGCGTGTGCACGACCGCGACGAGCTTTTCGCGCGTCGAGACGACGGTGCCGCCGGCGCGCTCGACCGTGATCGCGAACGCGGTCGGCCTCAGGACCGGCCGTGCGGGCGCGAACGGGACGACGACCTCGGTGCGTCCCGGCGGGACGTCGAACACGCCGCCGTCGACGGGGTAGCGCTCGTCGCGCCCGGCATCGAAGATCCAGAGCTGGTACTGGGCGCGTGCGGGCTCGTTCACGACCACGCCCGACAGGCGCAGGAAGCCCCTCTGTCGCTCGTTGTCCCAGATGACGTCGCCGGTCACGCTGGAGGCACCCGTCTCCCACGCCCAGTGACCGACGTTCGACGAAGCCTGCAGCATGCGGTCGCGCGCGAGGTGCGCTCGCCACTGCTGGAAGTCCCCGGCGACCTCGCTGGCGCCGACTTCGGCGAGCCGGGGCCACCAGCCCGCGATCGCGAGCAGCACGAGACCGGCGGCGAGGCTACCGGCGACGATCGCACGAGCAGAAAACGAACGGGGGGCGCCACGAGACGCAGCGCCCCCCCGGGAACAGTTCTGGCGGATCCACTGGTCCGCGCTGTGTTCTACGCGCCGACGGACCGAGTCCGGCAGGGAATCGAGATCGGACGGCCCGTCACGGCCGGGCTCGACGACGTCGTTCAGGACGCCGCTTCCCCCACCCGTACCGGACTTTCGATCTTCATCCACTGCCGCACCTGGATCAGTCCGCGCCGCATCTGGGTCTTGACGGTACCTAGCGGCATGCCGGTCGCCGTCGCAATCTCGGAGTGTGTCATGCCCTCCAGCAGGCCCATCTTCAGGACCTTCTGCTGGTCGGGCCGGAGGCGGGCGACGTAGGCCGCCGCACGCTCCGCCTCGACGCGGATCTCTCCGCCGTTGCCCGGCTCGGCCCACCTCACGTCCTCGAGGGCCTCCTCGGAGTCCATCAGGTGGCTCATGCGCGCGCGGCGCATGCGGTCGATCAGGCGGCGCCGGGCGATCGTGGTGATGAACACCTTCTCCGATCCCTGCGCCTCGTCGAACCGCGACGCACTGCGCCACACGTCGACGAAGATCTCCTGCACCGCGTCCTCCGCATCCGCCCGCGAGCGGGTCATGCGTCGCGCGATCGCCCAGACCAGGCCGCCGAACTCGTCGATGCACTCGCGTACCGCCTGTGCTTCGCCCCGGGCCACCCGGGCAAGGACCGACTCCTTCATCGCTCTCACCTCTGTTCGCCGGAAGCGAACGCTGGTTTCAGTAAAGACGATTGACCAACGCAGGACCCGAGTATACGAATCAAATTCAGTTTTTGTACAGGTTTCTCCTGTACACACCATAGAACCTGTCTATGGCAGCGATTCCCGGCCCGCGGATTGCGGGTTTCCCTTGTTGCGGACGATTCTCATTACAAGGAGACTGCGATTCTCGAATCCGAGCCAGGTCGAACGCGATGCCCCCGGTCAGTCTCGCCACGCTGCGCAAAGGCGCCCGCGGTACCGTCATGGACGTACGCGACGACGCCCAGTCGCTCGGGGACGAGTCACAGTCCACCGTGAGCCGGCGCCTGCTCGAACTCGGATTCATCCCGGGCGAGCCGATCGAGGTGATTGCCGAGATCTGGCCGGGTGGCGACCCGATGGCGGTGCGCCTCGGACGCACGCTCTTTGCGTTGCGGCGCCGCGAGGCGGGTGCCGTCCTGGTCAGCGTCGAGGGCGGCTGACCCGGGCATGGCCGCGCTCGCGACCGCGCTCGACGCCACCCGACTGGCCCTGGTCGGCGTCCCGAACTGCGGCAAGACCGCCCTCTTCAACCGGCTGACCGGCAGCCGGCAGAAAGTCGCGAACTACGCGGGCGTCACCGTCGAGC
>RPQJ01000001.1 GCA_003819815.1 Lysobacterales bacterium | reverse complement strand
GTCGATGACCGCCTTGTTGGCGCGCACCTCGTCGGGCGTGCCGTCGCCGATCTTGCGGCCGTAGTCGAGCACCACGACCCGGTCCGAGATGTCCATCACCACTCCCATGTCGTGCTCGATCAGCACCATCGTCGTGCCGTACTGCTCGTTGACGTCGAGAATGAAACGGCACATGTCCTGCTTCTCCTCGACGTTCATGCCGGCCATCGGCTCGTCCAGCAGCAGCAGCGAGGGCTCGGCCGCGAGTGCGCGCGCGAGCTCCACGCGCTTCATGAGGCCGTAGGGCAGGCGGCCGACCGGCGTCTTGCGGATGTGCTGGATCTGCAGGAAGTCGATGATCTCCTCGACCTTCGCCCGGTTCTCGAGCTCCTCGCGCTTGGCGCGCCCGAAGTGGATCGCCTGCTCGACGATCGTCGCCTTCATCCGGAGGTTGCGGCCGGTCATGATGTTGTCCAGCACCGTCATGCCCTTGAACAGCGCGATGTTCTGGAACGTCCGCGCGATGCCCTGGCGCGCCGCCTCGTGCGGAACCATCTGCTTGCGCTGCGTGCCGCGGAACGTGATGCGGCCGAGTTGCGGATGGTAGACGCCGTTGATCACGTTCAGCATCGAGCTCTTGCCCGCGCCGTTCGGCCCGATGATCGCGCGGATCTCGTGCTCGCGCACGTCGAAGCTCACGTCGGAGAGCGCCTTCACGCCGCCGAAGGCGAGCGAGATGTTCTCGAGCGCGAGGATCACGTCGCCGATGCGGCGTTCGCTCTCGGCGCTCATGCGGCCCTCTGCGCGACGTCGGACGTGAAGGTCTTCGCCTCGGCGATCACCAGGTCCGCCGCCACCATGCCGGTGCGGCCGTCCTCGAACTTGACCTGCGTCGCGATGTGCTGCACGGCCTTCCCCGAGTACAGCGCGTCGATCAGCACCGCGTACTTCTCGGCGACGAAGCCGCGGCGCACCTTGCGCGTGCGCGTCAGCTCGTCGTCGTCGGGATCGAGCTCCTTGTGCAGCACGAGGAAGCGGTGGATCTGCGAGTCGGCGACCGCCGGGTCGGCGGCGAACTCGGCGTTGACCTGCTCGACGCACTCGCGGATGAGCTCGTAGACCTCCGGCTTGGCCGCGAGGTCCGTGTAGCCCGAGTACGCGAGCCCGCGCCGTTCGGCCCAGTTGCCGACCGAGCCGATGTCGATGTTGACGAACGCGCACACCATGTCGCGGCCGTCGCCGAAGGCGACCGCCTCCTTGATGTGCGGGAAGAACTTGACCTTGTTCTCGATGTAATTGGGCGCGAAGATGCCGCCGTTGCGGAGCTTGCCGACGTCCTTCGCGCGGTCGATGATCTTGAGGTGCCCGTCGCTGTCGAAGTACCCGGCGTCGCCGGTGTGGAAGAAGCCCTCGCCGTCGATCGACTCGGCGGTCGCGTCGGGACGCTTGTAGTACTCCTTGAGCAGCATCGGCCCGCGCACCAGCACCTCGCCGCCGTCGGCGATCCGCACCTCGACGCCGGGTGCCGGCAGCCCCACCGTGTCGAGCTTGACGCCGCCGTCGGGCTGCAGGCAGACGTACGCGCAGGTCTCGGTCGAGCCGTAGAGCTGCTTCAGGTTGATGCCGATCGAGCGGTAGAAGCGGAACAGGTCCGGCCCGATCGCGGCGCCCGCGGTGTAGGCGACGCGGATGCGGCTCATGCCGAGCACGTTGCGCAGCGGCCCGTACACCAGCAGCTGGCCGAGCGCGTAGCCCAGGCGGTCGCCCGTCGCGACCGGCCGGCCGTCGAGGAGTTCGGCGCCGCATCGGCGCGCGACGTCCATGAAGCGGTGGAAAATCCAGCGTTTCGGGCGGCTCGCGTCCTCCATGCGGATCATCACCTGGGTGAGCAGGTTCTCGAACACCCGGGGCGGCGCGAAGTAGTAGGTGGGGCCGATCTCGCGCAGGTCGGTCATCACCGTGTCGCCCGATTCGGGGCAGTTGATCGTGAAGCCGGCGTACACCCACTGCGCGAGCGAGAACAGGTGGTCGCCCACCCACGCCATCGGCAGGTACGAGAGGATGCTGTCGTCGGGACCGAGCTTGTCGAAGCCGCAGCCCCCGGCCGCGGCGGAGATGAACGCGTGGTGCGTCTGCCGCACGCCCTTCGGCTTGCCCGTGGTACCGGACGTGTAGAGCATGACCGAGACGTCGTCGGTGCGGCCCTTGGCCACCTCGGCGTCGAAGAAGCCGGGGTTCGCGCGGTCGAATTCGCGGCCGATCTGCTGCAGGCGCTCGAAGCTCGTCACGCCCTCGTAGTTGCGCATGCCGCGCGGATCGTCGTAGTAGATGTGCGCGAGCGTCGGCACCTGCGGCTTCGCCTCGAGCACCTTGTCGACCTGCTCCTGGTCCTCGACGACCGCGAAGTCGATCTCGGCGTCGTTCAGCACGAACATGAACTCGGCCGCAGGCGCGTCCTGGTACATCGGCACCGGCACGCCGCCGAGGCACTGCGCGGCGAGCATCGACCAGTAGAGGCGCGGCCGATTGTCGCCGATGATCGCGAGGTGCATGCCGCGCCGGAACCCCTGCGCGGCAAGGCCGCAGGCGAGGGCGCGCACTTCGTCGGCCACCTGGCGCCACGTCCAGGTCTGCCAGATGCCGAGGTCCTTCTCCCGCGTCGCGGGATGATCGGGCCGCACCCGCGCGTGCTCGAGCATGAGCCGCGGGAACGTGTCGTGGTTCCCTTCCATCTCCTCCTCCGGCGCGCAGGGAGGATGCCCCACGCGCGACACGAGCCCCCGCTGGGGACGCCCGCCACTGCCAGGCCGCAGGGATATCCGACCCGCCGTCTCTTCGGGGACGGTCGATCCGGCGCGGCGGTGCGCATTCGACGGCGCATCCGGCGCGAGCCCGCGGCTACGATTCAGCCTATGTTACCCAATTCGCGGGCGTGCATCGTGTTTCCGACGGACGTCGGGTGCCCCGCGTAGAATCGTATTACTCGAATGTAGCCGCTCGACCCGGCCGCGATTGTCGTCGCGCAGACATTTCACTGCCTCCGATGCCCCGAATGCTGGCTGAAATGCTGGGAGCGGCGCCATGGTTCGGCGCACTGCCGTCGGCGCTCGGCCAGCGCGTCGCGACCGAAACGCTGGTTCGGCAGGCGGCGGTCGGCAGCCTGGTCTGCCGCAAGGGCGAGTCCGTGGAGCATTGGATCGGCGTCGTCGACGGGCTCGTGAAGATGGCCAACGTCTCCGCCGACGGCAAGCCGACGAGCTTCACCGGCATCCCGTCCGGGGGCTGGTTCGGCGAAGGATCGCTGCTGAAGGACGAGCCACGCCGCTACGACATCGTCGCGTTGCGCGATTCCACGATCGCCTACGTGCCGCGAGCGACGTTCATGGCGCTGCTCGACGAGAGCGTCGCGTTCAACCGGTTTCTGCTGGTGCAGCTGAACGAGCGCCTCGGGCAGTTCATCGGCATGGTGGAGCACGACCGGCTGCTGGGACCCGACGCGAGGCTCGCGCGCGGGCTCGCCGGCCTGTTCAATCCGCTGCTCTATCCGGGCATCGGGCCGACGCTGCCGATTTCGCAGGATGAGCTCGGCCAGCTGGTCGGGCTGTCGCGCCAGCGCGTCAACCGCGGGCTCAAGGTACTCGAGGAGCGTGGCCTGCTGCGGATCGAATACGGTGCCGTCACGGTCCTCGACCTCGACGGGCTGCGCCGCTTCGAAGGCTGACTGGACGCCGGCGCCGACACGACGACACGACGACAGGTTCAGCAACGTTCCATGCCGCTCCCTGTGGTGCGGCTCACCCCGGAGACTCCCATGACCGATGATGCATTGCAGGCAGACGCGCTCGCGGCGCGTCTCGTCGACGCCCGCCGCCACGGCCCGGGCCGATTCGAAGCGGCGCTCGTCCCGGCCGACGCCGCCGCCGCGATGCGCGTGCAGGACGACGTCGCGCGGCGCCTCGGCGCGCAGGTCGGCGGGTGGAAAGTGGGCTTCGGTCCCGACGGCGTGCCGTTCGCCGGCCCGCTCTACCGGGCAGGCATCGTGCGTTCGCCCGCGACCCGACCGCTCGCCCCCGGCGATCACGTGCTCGTGGAGGTCGAACTCGCGTTCCGCCTGGCGCGCGACCTCCCGTCGCGCGAGACGTCGCGGGACGAGATCGTCGCGGCGATCGACTCGGCACTCGTCGGCATCGAGCTGATCCGCGGCCGGCTGGGCGAGCCTCCGGCCGTGCCGTTCCTGGCCTTCCTGGCCGACAACGCGGGCAACGACGGCTACGTGACAGGAGGCTCGGCGCGGGATTTCCGCAACCTCGACCTCACCCGGCTGCGCTGCCGCCTCTCGGTCGGCGGCAAGACGATGCACGACAAGGTGGGCGGACACCCGCAGGGCGATCCGATCGAGCCGATCCGGGCATGGCTCGCACGGGCCGACGACACGCTGGGGGGGCTGCGCGCTGGCCAGGTCGTGACCACGGGCAGCTTCACCACCCCGTTCCGCGCCGAGCACGCGGCGCGGTTCGAGGCCTCGATGGAAGGCATCGGTGAGGTGAGCCTCGACCTGGTGCCGAGCGCGGCGCGCGAGGCATAGTCGAGCGCAGGCCAGTCGCGGCGCGGATGCCGTCAGCGCCCGGTGAACGCCGGCTTGCGCTTCTCGAGGAAGGCGCTCATGCCCTCGCGACGGTCGTCGCTCGCAAAGGCGACACCGAACACGTCGGCTTCGAGCACATTGGCGTTCGCGAGGTCGAGGTCCTGCCCGTGCTGGACGAGGTGCTTGGCGAGGCGGACCGCGAGCGGGCCTTTCTGCGCGATCATCTGCGCGAGCTCGAGGCCCTTGCCGAGCAACTCCCCGGCGGGAACGACGTGGTTCGCGAGCCCGATCCGCAGCGCCTCGTCGGCCTTCACCTGCCGCCCGGTCGTGCAGAGCTCGAGCGCCATGCCCTTGCCGACGAGGCGCGTCAGGCGCTGCGTGCCGCCGAAGCCGGGGACGATGCCGAGGTTCACCTCCGGCTGGCCGAACACGGCCCGTTCCGACGCGACGATGAAGTCGCACGCGAGCGCGAGCTCGCAGCCGCCGCCCAGCGCAAAGCCGTTGACCAGCGCGATCGTCGGGAACGGCGCGAGCTCCAGCGC
>RPQJ01000205.1 GCA_003819815.1 Lysobacterales bacterium | reverse complement strand
CGCCGGAGCGCCGGAAAGCTCTCGCGGCTTGAAGACGCCATCCAGGCCGACCCGCTCGACGGCGAGTACGGCGTCGGCCACACGCGATGGGCCACGCACGGCCGCCCGACCGAAGAAAACGCTCATCCCCACCGCGACTGCACGGGGCGGATTGTCGTCGTCCACAACGGCATCATCGAGAACTACCTCGAGCTGAAGCAGGCGCTGGTCGCCCAGGGCCACAAGTTCGTCACCGAGACGGACACGGAGATCGTCGCCCACCTGGTGGAGCAGGAGCTGAAGGCGGGCGGCACCGCGAACGGGGGGCTCGAGGGGGCGACGCGGCGCGCGCTCGCGCAGATGCGCGGCATGTTCGCGCTGGTGCTGCTCTCCTCCGACGAACCGCAGAAGATCGTGACGGTCCGGAACGGCCCGCCGCTCGTGATCGGCATCGGCGACGGCGAGTATTTCGTCGCGTCCGACATTCCCGCCATTCTCGCGCACACGCGCGACGTGGTCTTCCTCGCGGACGAGGAGATGGCGGTGCTCACGAAAGACGGCGTCGCGTTCACCAATTTCGCGGGGACGAAGCTCGATCGCCGTCCGCAGCGGGTGCTCTGGGATCCGATCCAGGCCGAGAAGGCCGGATACAAGCACTTCATGCTGAAGGAGATCTTCGAGCAGCCGCAGTCGGTGCGCGACACCATCCTGGGGCGCGTGTCGCTCGACACCGGCCGGGTCTTCCTCGAGGAGATGACCGTCTCGGAAGCCGACCTGGCCGCGATCGAGGGGGTGACGATCGTCGCGTGCGGCACGTCGTGGCACGCGGGGCTCGTCGGCAAGTACCTGATCGAGGGGCTCGCCAAGCTGCCGGTCGAGGTCGACTACGGCTCCGAGTACCGCTACCGGAAGCCGATCGTCGGGAAGAAGACGCTGGCGGTGGTCATCACGCAGTCGGGCGAGACGGCGGACACGCTGGCGGCGCTGCGCGAGGCCAAGGCCAGGGGGGCGCGGAGCATCGCGATCTGCAACGTGGTCGGCAGCATGGCCACGCGGGAGAGCGACGGCACGGTCTACACGCACGCCGGGCCGGAAATCGGCGTGGCGTCGACGAAGGCGTTCACGTCGCAGCTCGCCGCCCTGCACCTGCTCGCGCTGCACCTGGCCCAGGCGCGCGGCCTCCTCACGCCGGAGCAGTCGCGCGACGAAATCGACGGCCTCCTGCAGCTGCCGACGCTCATCGAGCAGACGCTGCGCGTGTCGGCGCTCGTCGACGAAATCGCCCGGCGCTTCTACAACCGCCAGGACTTCCTGTTCCTCGGCCGCGGGATCAACTACCCGATCGCGCTCGAGGGGGCGCTCAAGCTCAAGGAGATCTCGTACATCCACGCCGAGGGGTACCCGGCGGGCGAGATGAAGCACGGCCCGATCGCGCTCATCGACGAGCGGATGCCGGTGGTGGCGCTGGCCCCGCGCGATCACGTGTTCGAGAAGATGCTGAGCAACATCCAGGAGGTCAAGGCGCGCGGCGGCTCCATCATCGCGCTGACGACCGGCCGCGACGAACTCGTCGAGGCGCTGCTCGACACCGAGCACGACTCGATCATCGCCCTGCCCGAGACGCGGCCGCGTCTCTCGCCGGTCGTCATGGTGCTGCCGCTGCAGCTCCTGGCGTACCACATCGCGGT
>RPQJ01000203.1 GCA_003819815.1 Lysobacterales bacterium | reverse complement strand
CGCGAGACGGCTCATCGTGTCGGCCACCTCCCCGCTGCGCGCGCCGAAGAGCGTGCGGCGTACCGCGAGCGCGTCGTTCAGGTAGCGCTCGGCCTCGGCGTAGTCGGCCTTCTGCGTCAGCACGCCGCCGAGGTGATTGAGGCTGTCGGCCACTTCCGGGTGCTCGGTGCCCCACAGCTCGCGGCGCTTCTCGTAGGCCTGGCGGACCAGGCGCGCCGCCGGATCGTAGAGCCCGAGGCTCGTGTAGACCGTGCCCATCGTGTCCATCAGCGTCGCCTGGATCGCCGGCTGCTCGGCGAGCTCGCGCTCGATGCGCGCGGCGCCCTTGTCGAGGATCTCCCGGGCCGTGATGCGGTTCCCGAGGGCCTCGCTCGGGTCCGACACCTTGAAGAGCCCCACCATGAACTGCGTGGTCTGGCGAGCCGTCTCGGCTTCGGCCTCCGCGCGCACGCGCTGACGTTCCGCCTCGTTTCGGGCGAACCAGGCCGCAGTCGCGAGGCCGGACGTGATGGCCATGCCGGCGAGCGACGCGGCCACGAGCAGCATCATGCGCCGGTGCCGCCGGTGCGCCTCGCGCTGCTTCAGCTCGTCGAGACCGACGCCGAGCATGCCGGCGATCAGCTTCAGCTTGACGGCGAGCTTGCCGTCCTTGCCCGGCCGCACGTCCGCGGCGATCGGCTCGCTGCGCACGTCGGTCAGGTTCCCGTCGGCGCCCATCTCGTAGATCAGCGCCTGCGGGAAACACTCCGCCTGCGGGTCGCCGGGCTCTCCGCCGACGATGAGACAGAAGATCCGATGCGATCGCCCGAGGCGCTTGAACGTCAGCACCTCCTCGTTGACCCAGCGCGACTTCGCCGCGGCGGGCGAGCAGATGACGATCTGGTTCTCCGACTGCTCGAGCGCGCGCGTCAGCGTCTCGCCGAGGCTCGTGGCCGTCGCGAGTTCCTCGCGGTCGCGGAACACCGGGGCGATGCGCTCGGGGACGATGCCCGCCGACGTCTCGCGCCCGACGAGGCGCTTCGGCACGCGGTACGTCTCGAGCGCACGGTGCAGCCACTTGGCCCATGCCTCGTCGGAATGGCTGTAGCTGATGAATGCGCGATAGCGGTACTCGACGTCCATGCGTTTCACCCGATGCGGGCCGCCTCGTGCTCGTCGATCGCCCGCTCCCGGTGCATCAGGATCCACTCGGCATGCTCCTCGAGCGCGGCGTCGCCGAGGAGCTTGAGCACGTGCCGGCGGTCGCCGTCGGCCTCCGCGGCGTCGATCCGCCGGCGTGCGTTGTGGAACGTGCGGCGCATGAACTCGTACTGCTTTATGACCTCGCTCTCGGCGGTGCTGCTCGCGTAGGACTGGCGCACGCCGACCATCAACAGCACGCAGCCCATGAGGTACACGACCGGGCTCGCCACGTCCTCGGGGATCCACGAGCCCACGAACAGGAGGGTGAGCAGCGCGAGCGCCGTCGCGACGAGGCCGAGCCGAGCGATGCGCCGCGTGGTCGCCTGCCGCACGAGCCGCTCCGTGGTCTTGCGCCGGTAATAGCCGAGCTGGCCCGAGCCGTCGTCGCCGATCCACTCGCGGATCGCGAACTCGAGGCCCTCGGTCGTGCGCTGCGGCGCGGCATCGCACTCGATGCCCGCGACGCGCATGACGTTGCGGATCCAGCCCAGGTCGGGGTCCTGCATCTGCAGGAAGTTGTCGTGGGCGAACTTGCTCACGTTGCCGCTCGTGACTCCCGCCGCCGCCCAGTAGAACTGCACGCGCAGCCCTTCCGCCAGCGTGCGGTAGTCGAGGTACTTGCGGTGCCAGGCGCCACGGTTCGCGAAGAAGCTCAGCCCGGCCGCGGCTCCCATCAGTCCGAGGATCATCATTATCAGGAGCCCGGTGCGCCGG
>RPQJ01000202.1 GCA_003819815.1 Lysobacterales bacterium | reverse complement strand
GCAGGCGCTGCTCGAGACGAGCTTGAAGAAGCACGCGGACCGCCCGGCCTACACGATGATGGACCGGACGATCACCTACGCCGAGCTCGACCGGCTGAGCCGGCAGTTCGCGGCCTACCTGCAGAAAGTGGCGGGCCTGCGCAAGGGCGATCGCATCGCGATCATGCTGCCGAACGTGCTGCAGTACCCGGTGGCGATCGCGGCCGCGTTCCGCGCCGGGCTCACGGTCGTGAACACGAACCCGCTCTACACGCCGCGCGAGCTCGAGCACCAGCTCAAGGATTCCGGCGCGCGGGCGATCCTGATCCTCGAGAACTTCGCCCACACGCTGCAGGAAGTCATCGACGCGACCGGCATCGAGACGGTCGTCGTCACGGGCATCGGCGACCTGCTCGCCTTCCCGAAGTCGGCGCTCGTGAACTTCGTGCTGCGCCACGTCCGCAAGCAGGTGCCGGAGTACTCGCTGCCCGGCGCGATCGGCTTCCGCGAGGCGCTCAGCAAGGGCAAGTTCGAGAACCTCGAGCCCGCGACGCTCGACCACGAGGACATCGCCTTCCTGCAGTACACGGGCGGCACGACCGGCGTGTCGAAGGGCGCGGTGCTCACCCACCGCAACCTCTGCGCGAACGTGCTGCAGTCGGAGGCCTGGATGGGGCCGTCGCTGCGCGAGGCGAGCGGCCAGATGATCCTCATCACCGCGCTGCCCCTGTACCACATCTTCTCGCTGACGGCGAACCTGCTGCTCTTCCTGCGGCTCGGCGCCCACAACGTGCTGATCGCGAACCCGCGCGACTTCCAGGGCTTCGTCGCGGAGCTCGCGAAGTACCCGTTCACGTTCTTCAGCGGCGTCAACACGCTCTTCAACGCGCTGCTCCACACGCCCGGGTTCGACCGCGTCGACTTCAGCGCGCTCAAGGTGAGCCTCGGCGGCGGCATGGCGGTGCAGCGCGCGGTGGCGGAGCGGTGGAAGCAGGTGACGGGCAACACGCTCACGCAGGCCTGGGGCCTCACGGAGACCTCGCCCGCGGCCTGCATCAACCGCTTCGACGAGCCCGAGTTCACGGGCTCGATCGGGCTGCCGATCTCCTCGACGGTCGTGACGATCCGCGACGACGCCGGCAACGTGCTGCCGGTGCGCCAGTCCGGCGAGATCTGCGTCGAGGGCCCGCAGGTCATGCGCGGCTACTGGAACCGTCCCGACGAGACCGAGAAGGTGATGATCGACGGGCGCATCCTGCGCACCGGCGATCTCGGCTACATGGACGAGCGCGGCTACGTCTACATCGAGGACCGCAAGAAGGACATGATCCTCGTCTCCGGGTTCAACGTGTACCCGAACGAGGTCGAGGGCGTCGCGGCCTCGCACCCGGGCGTGCTCGAGGTCGCCGCGGTCGCACAGCCCGACGAGCGCGCGGGCGAGGTCGTCGCGCTGTTCGCGGTCCGCAAGGACGCGAGCCTCACGGAGGCCGACCTGATCGAGCACTGCCGCAAGGAGCTCACGGGCTACAAGGTTCCGAAGCGCGTGTACTTCCGCGACGAGCTGCCGAAGACCAACGTCGGCAAGATCCTGCGGCGCGAACTCAAGGACCAGCTGAGCGGACGCAAGCCGGCGGCGTAACGCGGATGGAGCGCACGGATCGCGCGCCGGCCCGGCCGCTGGTGGTGCGGTTCGGCGCGATGGGCGACATGGTCATCGCGCTCGCGCTGATCGAGGCGCTGCATCGGCGCTACGGCACGCCGGTGGACGTCGTGTCGTCCGGGGGGGTGGACACGTCCCCTGCTCGAGCGCCAGCTCGGCGTGGGCGAGATCCTGCTGATCCGCTCGCGGCGCACGCCGTATGCGTTCTGCCCCGACCAGCGCGAACTCGTCGGGCGGCTCCGCGCACGGGGTTGCGGGCCGACCTGGCTCTGCGACCCTGGCCCGAAGGCGGTGCGACTGCTCGAGCGGGCGTGGCCGCGGCTCGGGGTCGAGCCCGGCCTCGCCGCCGGGCGCGGACCG
>RPQJ01000201.1 GCA_003819815.1 Lysobacterales bacterium | reverse complement strand
TGTCTGCGCCCCCGCCCTGCTCCGGCGCCCGCCTGTTCGCGCGGTTCGCTCGCTCGCCCTTGTCCCGCCCGTCCCGCGCGACTCGCTCCGGTAGTATTGGGTCCCCTGCCGTCGGAGACCGCCATGCTCACACTCGTCGTCGGACTCGCGCTGTTCCTCGGTGCCCACTCGATCCGCATCGTGGCGCCCGGCTGGCGCGACCGGATGGTGGCGCGCCTCGGTGCCGGCGGCTGGAAAGCCGTCTACTCGATCGTGTCGATCGCCGGATTCCTGCTGATCATCTACGGCTACGCGCAGGCGCGGCTCGAGCCGGTCGTGCTCTACGTGCCGCCGGTGGGCCTGAGGCACCTGACCGCGCTCCTGATGGTGCCGGTGTTCCCGCTGCTGCTCGCGGCCTACCTGCCCGGGCGGATCCAGTCGACCGTGAAGCACCCGATGCTCGCCGCCACCAAGCTCTGGGCGTTCTCGCACCTGCTCGCGAACGGGATGCTCGCCGACCTGCTGCTCTTCGGCGGGCTGCTCGCATGGGCCGTGTTCGACCGGATTTCCGTCGGCAAGCGCCCGGCCGCCGCGCCGGCCCGCGGGCCCGCTCCCAGCCTCCGCAACGACGTGATCGCAGTGGTCGCGGGCCTCGTGATCTACGTCGTCTTCGTCAAGTGGGCGCACCTGCACCTGTTCGGCGTGCCACCCATCTCCTGAGCGGCCGGCTCACCAGCCCTTGAAGAAGCTGCCGTCCGCGAAGTCCCATAGCAGGTTGAGGTGGTAGCGCGTGTTGTAGTCCTGGTCGCTCAGCGGGAATTCCACGCCCAGGTTCAGCGCGACGTGGCCTCCGCGGGTGAGGCCGACCCGCACCTGCGGCAGCAGCGTCCATTGGACCGCGTCGTCGTCGTCGGGCTGGTCGAAGGGCATCGTCGCCGTGAACTCGAGCGCCGGGAAGATGGCCTGCGGTCGGTCGGCCCAGACGTAGTGCATGATGCCCGCGACCTCGAATTCGCCCTCGTCCACGTCGTCGACCGGCAGGATGAGTCGCGTGCTGGTCTGCACGGTGGCGCGCTCGGAAAGCCGCCGGCCCCAGGCGAGGTACGGGATGATCTCCTCGGACTCGTCGCTGTCGGTCGGGATAGCGACGACCAGCGCGCCCGACAGGATCGCCTGCCTCGCCGCATTCCAGTGCAGCACGTGCTTCGCGCCGATCTCGACCTCGGTGATCTCGGAGTCGGTCCCGTCGTCCTCGTGGATCACCTCGAGCACGGCCATCGAGCGCTTGCCGAAGCGCTTCTCGATCTCGAGCGCATTGCGCCACACGTTGTCGCCTTCCTCCTCGGTGAGGCGCGACTTCCAGACGACCTCGTCCTCCGGGAACGCCTTCTTGGTGCGGATCGGCAGGAAGAAGTTGAGCTCGCCGGGCGGATAGGCCTCGCTGCCGGGCGCAAGCGTCTTCGCGTAGGCGACGACGTCGCGGATCTGCTCCTCTGTGAGCGTGCCGGCCTGCGCCGGCATCGCCGCGGACAACCCGAGCGCGGGGCCGCCGTGCGTGACGACCGTGTGCCAGTCCGCGACGGGCTCGCGGCTGTTGAAGAGCGGGTCGGAGAGGTCGGCGGGCTTGGGATCGAGCGCCTGCACGGCGGGATTCGCAGGGTCCGCCCGCCCGGTCGGACCGTGGCAGGCCGCGCAGATCGTCTCGAAGATCTTGCGTCCTGCCTCGAGGTCGGCGGCCTCGGTGCGTGTCGGCGACGGGCAGCACAGGCTCGCGGCGACGGCGGCGGCGAACGCGAACGGACGTACGAAAGTCATGATCACCCCTGGGTCGGCGAGGCCACGTAGGGCCGATTGCTAGCTTAGTGGGTACCCTTCCCAGACCCACTCCGCAGTTGCCGCAGGCACCGCGGGAGCGCAGGCTATCGCAAGTACGTGTTGCGCGGCACGGGCTTCGCAGGGTGGCTGCATCCCGTGACTCGACCGGCGGGCATCGGCCCCACGCCGGCGGCGCGCGTCGACCGGATGCCGGGGCCGGAGGGATCATCATGACGCATCGGATCAGGCTCCCCTTCGCCGCAGCGTTGCTCGCGCTCGCGGGCACCGCGTCGTCCGGCGAGATCGACGTGATGACGCAGAACCAGTACCTCGGCACGGACCTCACGCCCGTGATCACGGCGCCGCCGGAACTCGTCGGCACGCGCGTGCTCGAGGCGCTCGAGAACGTCGCCGCCAGCCTGCCGGCCGAGCGCCTCGGCCGCCTCGCGACGCTCGTCACGGACCGCTCGCCCCACGTGCTCGTACTGAACGAGGCGTTCGCCTATCGCTGCACGGACCTGCCCGGGACGCCCGCCACGGAAGGCTGCGGCAACCAGCGCGTCCGCGGGGCATTCGTCGACTTCCTCGCCACGACCGAGGCGAACCTGGACGGCCGCTACGTCACCAAGGCACGCGTGCGGAATTTCGCGATCGCGGGTCTGCCGTTCGAGGTCGACGGGTATACGGCGTTCCTGTCCGTCGAGGACCGCGACGCGATCCTGGTCCGCAGCGACGTGGCCCCGTTCGCGGCGGCAGTGCCGCTCGCGTTCGGCGGCTGCCGTGCGTCGCTCGACGGTTGCAACTACTTCGCGGTACCGACGCTGCCGACGGCGCTCGGCCCGGTGACG
>RPQJ01000200.1 GCA_003819815.1 Lysobacterales bacterium | reverse complement strand
GCCCAGCTACGCCGAGTACATCTACCTCAAGGGCCGGCGCGTGCTCGCCGACCAGATGGAGTACCTGCTCGCGCACTTCCCGCGCTCGAGCCCGCTGCACAAGCGCCTGTCGGCTCAGCCCGCGGCGTCGTAGGCCCGTCGGATCCAGCCGATGAGCTCCGCGTCCACTTCGGATGCGGAGGTCAGCTTCACCTTGTACTGGCACATGCCGCCCGGCTTCTCGGCGAGCAGCCGGTCGGTCGCGGGCAGGTCCTTCATGTTGAGCCCGACGTCCACGCGCGTCGCGCTGCCCGGGCCGATCATCGCGAACTGCTTCTTGCGCCGCAGGCTCACGTAGCCCTTCTTCGGCGCGATCTCGAACTCGCCGAACTTCCCGATCGCCGCCATCAGCGCGTCGTGGACCGGGCGCAACGGCGCTTTCTTGTCCGCGTAGATCCCGGCAAGCACGTCCCCGTCCGGCTTGCCGGCGGCCGCGCTCTGCCCGTCGCTCGCGAGCGCGAGGTGCACGAGCGTGTTCGCGTCGCCGTAGCCGAGGCCGAGCTTGTCCATCGCAAAGCTGCGCAGCTCGCCGTGCTTCGCGAGGCCGCTGGCGGTCAGCAGGGTGCGCAGCTGGTCGAGCGACTTGCCCGTCTTCGCTTCGATGTTCTTCAGCTGGGTGTCGCGTGCCTGGTCGAGTGAGCTCATGTCGTTTCCCCCGTTGGTTGGTCCGTGTGCGTGCTCTCCGTCAGCCGAGCCTCGCCATCTGCAGTGCATCGTGCGCCACCCCGTCCACGACGACGTAGCGCCGCAGCCGTCCCTCGAGCTCGAAGCCGTGGCGCCGGTAGAGCGCGATCGCGGGCTCGTTGTCGGCGCGCACGACGAGCTCGACGCGCGTCAGGCCCCGTGCGAACGCGCCTTCGAGCGTCGCCCGAAGCAGGGCAGTCCCGACCCCGATGCCGCGATGCGAGGCGGCCACGCCCATGCCGAGCGTGCCGCTGTGGCGCAGTGTCTCGTGCGACTTCGGCACGACGTCGCACCAGCCGACCACGCGCGCGTCGTCCACGGCGACGAACTGCGGGATGCCGGCTCGCAAGCCGTCGAGCACGAAGCGTCGCATCCGCGCCGGCGGTGGCGCCTCGAGGAACGCGAGGTAGCGCCGCTCGCGGGCCACGCCGTCGAGCACTTCGCGGAAGCCCGCGACGTGGCGTCTCTCGATCGAAACGACCTGCCAGCTCATGCCCGGTGATACGCGACCTGCATGGCTCCATTCTGCGACCGGCCGTCGGACCTGCAAAGTGGCGGGTTCCGGCCGTGTGCCTCAGAATCCCGCGCGTGCTCTACCTCGTCGACGCCAGCGTCTTCATTTTCCGCGCGTGGTTCTCCGTGCCCGTCGAGTTCGCCGACCGCGACGGCAACCCGGTGAACGCGGTGCACGGTTTCGCGCGCTTCCTCGGCGACCTGCTCGAGCGCGAGGCGCCCGCGCACGTCGCGGTCGCCTTCGACGAGAGTCTCGAGACGTCCTACCGCAACGAGATCTACCCGGCCTACAAGGCCAACCGCGAGCCAGCGCCGGCGGAACTCAAGTGCCAGTTCGGCCTTTGCCGCGAGCTGGTGCGCGCACTTGGCGTCGTCGAGTTCGGCAGCTCGCGTTACGAGGCCGACGACATCATCGGCACACTCACCCTGCGCGCCCGCGCCGAGGGGATGCCGGTGACGATCGCGAGCCGCGACAAGGACCTCACGCAGCTCGTCGGATCGCAGGACACCTACTGGGACGCGGTCGCGGACGTGCGCTACGGCTACGACGACATCGCCGAGCGCTTCGGCGTCATCCCCGAGCGCATGGCGGACTTCCTCGCGCTCATGGGCGACGCGGTGGACAACATTCCCGGCGTGCCGGGCGTGGGCCGAAAGACCGCGGCGACGCTGCTCAAGCACTATGACACGCTGCCCGGCGTGTTCGACAACCTCGCGGCCATACCGAAGCTCAAGTTCCGCAACGCCGCGTTCGTCGCGCAGTCGCTGCAGGAGCATCGTGAGGCGGCGTTCCTGTCGCGGCAGCTCACCGGCATCGCCTGCGACATGCCGCTCGCCGCGGGGCCCGGCGACCTCGCGCGCCGCGCGCCCGACCTCGCCGAGCTCGACGAGTTCTACGAGCGGCTCGGTTTCGGCCGGCTGCTGCGCGAGCAGGCCCGGCGCATCGCGCGCGGCTGCCCGGCTACCTGACGACGAAGCCGCGCGGCAGGCGATCGACCGCGACGCCCACGCAGAAGAGCAGCAGCGCGAGGCCGAGCAGCCAGCGATCCGGAGTCCTTGCGCGGGCCGCGGATTTCACGCGGTGCGAGCCCGCCGCGGCCGGATTCCACCGCTGCACGAGGCCGTCGCGCACCCACTGCTCGACCTGCGCAGCCTCGCCCCAGCCTTCCTCTTCCGCGCGGCTGCTGCGCAGGTGCAGCACACGCTGGATACCGCCCGGACTCGACAGGACGAGCGTGTAGGCGCCCGCTGCGGTCTCCGCAACCCGTGCCTGCAGGCGCCCGGGGGCGAGGGGACGCATCTCGACCGAGCGACTGCGGCCGCCCGGCGTGACGACCGACAGCGTGGCTTGCGCCGCGGCAGCCCAGGCTCCCGCGCGCTGCAGGTCCGCCTCGACGACCAGGCCGTCGGGCGCATCGGAAACGGCGAGCGCGAGCGGACCCGTCACCGGCGAGCCGCTTACCCAGGATGCGAGCCCGCCGGCGAGGTCCGGCCAGGCATTCCAGGCGAGCCACCGCGGCGTCCACGATCCGAGTCCGCTCGTGACCGCGACCACCCGCCCCGCGCCCGCCTGCCGCACGGCGATGACGGGATCGCCCGTGCCGGACTGCAGCCACGCCGAAGCCTCCGGTCGGAGGCGCGTGACGGCATACGCTGCGACGGCGGGCCAGTGGACTTCGCGGCCCGCGAGCACGGGCAACGACTCCTGCGGCTCGACGGCGATCTCGCCACGCTCGATCCGCGCGCGCCGCCGCTCCAGTCCGGCGCTCATGGCCCGCGGCAGCTCGGCCGCTTCATCGACCCGCAGCACCACGCCGGCGTCGGGGGTCGTGAGCCGTGCGAGCGCAGTCGCATCGGCGTCCGGTCCGATGGCGAGCGCCACGACCTCGATGCGCGCGTCCGCGAGTCGCCGCCGCAGGGCGTCGAGCGGCGCGTCGTCCACGAATCCGTCGGTCACGACGATGAGGATCCGGCGTCGCGCCGCAGCCGATTCGAGCTGCTCCGCGGCCCGCTCGATCGCCGGCGCCAGGCTCGTGCCGCCCCGCGCCTGGATCGGCCAGGCAGCCGACAACGACGGCAGCACCTCGGCGACCGGAGCCAGAGGCAGTAGCACGCGCGGCTCCACGTCGAACACCACGACGCCGGCCGAGTCGCGCGCGGAGAGCGTGCTCGCCGTCTCGAGCACGGCGCGCTGCGCGAGGCTGAGGCGGTTCACGCCGCCGCTGCCCTCGCCCATGCTGCCGGACTT
>RPQJ01000199.1 GCA_003819815.1 Lysobacterales bacterium | reverse complement strand
GCCGACAGCAGCTCGAGCGTCGCGGACTCGTCGGCCACGTCGACGCGCCACGCGTCGACCACGATGTCCTGCGTCGCCGAAGCGAAGGCCGCGAAGCCCGCGAGCAGCGAGAACCAGCCGAGCGCCGACTTCGGGTCGAGCTGCGACAGCAAGAGGAACGTGAGCCCGACGGTGATCTGTATCGGCAGCAGCCACGAGCGCCGGCGGCCGAGCCGCTCGAGCCCCGGCAGCACGACGCGGTCGACGAGCGGCGACCACAGGAACTTGAACGAGTACGCGAGCCCGATCAGCGAGAAGACGCCCATCGTCTCGAGGTCGACCCCGGCCTCGCCGAGCCACGCGTACAGCGTGCCGAGCAGCAGCGCATAAGGCAGCCCCGCGGCGAAGCCGAACGCGAGCATGATCCCGAGCTTGCGGCTGCGGAGCGCCGCCGCGAGCAGGCGCAATCCCCCGGCCGCGGGCTGCGTCGGGTTCGGCGAGCTCACAGGTCCACGTCGATCGTGAGCGGGGCGTGATCGGAGAAGCGCTGCGCCTTGTAGATGTCCGCCGCGCGGACGCTGCCGCGCAGCCGCGGGCTCAGCACCTGGTAATCGATGCGCCAGCCCACATTCTTCGCCCATGCCTGCCCGCGGTTGGACCACCAGGTGTACTGGTCGGGCTCGAGATTCACCTCGCGGAACGCGTCGACGTAGCGCTCGTCGCCGAAGAGTCGGTCGAGCCAGGCCCGCTCCTCCGGCAGGAAGCCGGAGTTCTTCTGGTTCGAGCGCCAGTTCTTCAGGTCGATCTCGCGGTGGGCAATGTTCCAGTCGCCGCACAGCACGTAATCGCGGCGCCGGCGCTTCAACGTGCCGAGGTGCGGCATGAACGCGTCGAGGAAGCGGTACTTCGCCTGCTGCCGCGCCTCACCCGAGGAGCCGGAGGGCAGGTACACGGAGACGACGCTGAGGCCCTTGAACTGCAGCTCGAGGTAACGCCCCTCGGCGTCGAACTCCGGGCAGCCGAATCCCGCGACGACCTCGACCGGTTTCACGCGCGAGTAGACGGCGACGCCGCTGTAGCCCTTCTTTTCGGCGTCCTGGTAGTAGCAGTGGTAGCCCTCCGGGCGGAAGATCGGGTCCGCGAGCTGGTCGGCCTGCGCCCGGGTCTCCTGCACGCAGACGACGTCCGCGTCCTGCGTCGCGAGCCAGTCGTAGAAGCCCTTGCGGGCCGCGGAACGGATGCCGTTGGCGTTCAGCGTGACGATGCGCATGGCGGCGCAGTATAAAGTACGGCCATGCACCAGCCCGACTTCATCCGCCTCTGCCTCGACCTCGGCGTGCTGCGCTACGGCGAGTTCACGCTCAAGTCCGGCCGCCGGAGTCCCTACTTCTTCAACGCCGGGCTCTTCAACACGGGCCGCGCGATCGCGGGGCTCGGGCGCCACTACGCCCGCGCGGCGGCAGTGTCGGGGGTCGAGTTCGACATGCTCTTCGGCCCGGCGTACAAGGGCATCCCGCTCGTCACGGCGACGGCCGCCGCGCTCGCAGAGCACGAGCACCGCGACGTCCCGTTCGCGTTCAACCGCAAGGAAGCGAAGGACCACGGCGAAGGCGGCACGATCGTGGGCGCCCCGCTCGCGGGCCGCGTGCTGATCGTCGACGACGTCATGACGGCCGGCACCGCCGTCCGCGAGTCCGTGGAGATCATCCGCTCGCACGGCGCGACGCCGGCCGGCGTGCTGATCGCGCTCGATCGCGAGGAGCGCGGCCAGGGCGAGCGCTCGGCCGTCCAGGAAGTCCAGGAAACCTACGGCCTGCCGGTCGTGAGCGTGCTGCGCCTGCGGGACCTCATGGCGCACCTCGAGGCAACCGGCGACACGGCCGTGCTCGGGACGGTCCGGGCCTACCGGGATCGCTACGGCGTCTGAACGGAACCCGGGGCCATGACGCGGGTCACAAACCCGGCGCCCGGACGTTAGCGCGCGGGCCCCGCCGGGCGCAGAATCCCCGCATGCAGCACACTGCCGGAGCTCTCCGTATGCCTTCCCGACTGCTCGGGTCCTGCCTGCTCGCGCTGGTGATGACGCCGCTCGTGCCCGCGTCCGCCGAGCGCCTGACCGGCGACGAGGTGTATCGCTGCCGCGACGCCCGCGGGCAGTCGCACTTCGGCCAGAACATCCCCGCTCCCTGCATGGACCTCGACGTCGAGGTGCTCGACCGCTCGGGCCGCGTGATCCGCACCATTCCCGGGCGTCGCTCGCTCGAGCAGGCCGCGCAGCAGAAGGCGGCCGAGGACGCGGCGAAGGCCTCCGAGCAGCGCGACCGCACCCTGATCGCGACCTACCTCTCCGTGGCCGACATCGAGCGGCTGCGCGACCAGCGGCTCGAGCTGCTCGACCAGCAGTCGCGCGTGACCGAGCAGTACATCGCGAACCTGAGGGAGCGCGAGTCGCGGCTCATGGGCGACGTGCAGCGCTTCCGTCCCTACAGCGACGACGAGGCAGCGCCGCCCGTGCCGGATCACATCGCCGAGGAGATCGTGAACACCGTGAACGGCCTGCAGGTCTACGAGCAGGAACTCGCGAAGAACACGGCGGAGCGCGCGAAGCTGCGCGCGGAGTTCGGGGCCGACATCGCCCGCTTCAAGGAGCTCAGGGGCCTCAAGTAGTCCCGGAGCTGCCGAATCCGCCCGCACCGCGCTCGGATTCCGCGAACTGCTCGACGACGTCGAGTTCCACCTGCACGACAGGCACGACGACGAGCTGCGCGATGCGCTCGCCGGGCGTGATCGTGTACGCGCCCTGCCCGCGGTTCCAGCAGGACACCATCACCTGGCCCTGGTAATCGGAGTCGATCAGGCCGACGAGGTTGCCGAGCACGATGCCGTGCTTGTGGCCGAGGCCCGAGCGCGGCAGCAGGACAGCCGCGAGCGCGGGATCGTCGAGGTGGATCGCGAGGCCCGTGGGCACGAGCTCGGCCTGCCCCGGGGCGAGCGCAAGCGGCGCGTCGAGGCACGCCCGGAGGTCGAGGCCCGCCGATCCCGGCGTCGCGTAATGCGGCAGCGGGAATTCCCGGCCGAGGCGCGGGTCGAGCAGGCGCACCTGCATCGCTCGTCGCTTGACGGTGCTCATCGGGCTGCGATGCTGCCGGCGCCGCGCGACGCGCCCGGCTCCGCGCCGGATGCCCGCCCGGCGCCGTAGCGCTCGGCGATCAAGGCGACCAGCGCGTCGGCGAGCTCGCGCTTCGGCGCACGCCCGAGCTCGCGCCGCCCGCCCGGCCAGTAGACCGTGAGCGCGTTGTCGTCGCAGTCGAACGCGAGCCGGTCGCCCACCTCGTTGGCCGCGATCATGTCCAGCCGCTTGCCCTCGAGTTTCGCGAGCGCGTTGCGCTCGACGTTCTGCGTCTCCGCGGCGAACCCGACGACGAACGGCCGTGGCGAGCCGGCCGCGACGGTTGCGAGGACGTCCGTCGTGCGGGTGAGCGCGAGCACCAGCGAATCGCTGGTCTTCTTGATCTTCTCCGTTGCGGGTTGCACCGGACGGTAGTCGGACACCGCCGCGGCGGCGATGAAGATGTCCGTGCCGGGCAGCTCCGCCGCGACCACGTCCATCATCT
>RPQJ01000198.1 GCA_003819815.1 Lysobacterales bacterium | reverse complement strand
TCTCGATGGCCGCGGCGCGGAAGGTGTCGCCCGCCGCAAGCATCACCTTGCGGCCGTCGGCGACGCAGCGGTGCGCGAGCTTGCCGATCGTCGTCGTCTTGCCGGATCCGTTCACGCCGACGACCAGGATCACGTAGGGCCGCTTCGTCGCGTCGATCTCGAGCGGCTTCGCGACCGGGCCGACGATCGCGAGCAGCGACTGGCGCAGGGCGGCGAGCAGCGCGTCGATGTTGCCGAGCTCCTTGCGGGCCACCTTGCCGCGCAGGCTGCCGAGGATCTTCTCGGTCGTCTCGATGCCGACGTCGGCACCGATGAGCCGGAGCTCGAGCTCGTCGACGACCTGCTGGTCGATCTGGCCACCCGGCAGCAGGTTCGCGAGATCGTAGGTGAGCCACGAGTCGCCGCGGTTGAGGCGCGCGCGCAGCCGGGCGAGAAAGCCGGGCTGCTTCTCGGCGGCGGGCTCCGGCGGCGCGGCGTCCTCCGGCTTCTTCGTCCTGAAGTTGAAGAGTCCCATGGCTCGGGTGGCGGTGCTGGGCCCGGCATTGTAGCGGATCAAAAAAGAAGGGCGGGTATCGCTACCCGCCCTTCGTGGTCGCTCGCTGCGACGCGAGGCGTTACTGCTCGACCACCGACGGGTCGGTGATGGTCAGGAACGGACCGCCCGGCGCGACGGCCGACGCCGCGAACAGCACCGACTGGCGCTGCATCTCGGTCGTCGCTTCGAGGCTCGCGGTCGGATCGAAGAGGGAGCCGTGGCTGCCTTCCGTGAACGCGACGTAGACCGGCTCGCCCGGTGCGACCGGCGTCGTGCCGGAGCTCAGCTTCGTGAAGTTGCCCGCGCGGATCAGCGCGTCCGTCGCGCTGTTCGGCACCACGGTGTCGCCGTTCACCTTGATCAGGTGCAGCGGCTTCGCGGTCGCGCAGTCGCAGATGTGGTTCACCGGATCGCCCGGGTCCACGATCGTCTGCACTTCGCGGAAGAAGTTGTTGAAGAGCTGCGAGTTCGGCGCGAAGTTCGCCTGCACCGCACCACGCACCGTGTTGCCGAACGTCGGCGAATCGAGGAGCAGCCGCGTGATCACGCCGCCCGGGGCCCCCACCGTCACCGTGCGGATCGTCGGCGCGTAGGCCGCCTGCGCCGTACCCGCGATGCCGCCGAGCGACAGGCCGACGAAGTGCACGCGCGCTGGGTTGACGTCCGAGACGCCGTCGCCGGTGACGTCGAGGTTGCCGAGCGACTTCGCGACGACGCCGATGTCGGCCTGGCCCTGGCGCAGCAGGTCGCGGCCCGTGAGCGGGCTCGAGAGCAGCACCGGGATCGAATGCGTGCCAGAGGGATCGATCGCGCCGTCGCCGTTGAAGTCGACGTTGAACGTGCGCTCGTTCGGGGCCTGGTACAGCGGGTTCGCCGTGTTCGTGAGGCCGTGCAGCGGCAGGTCGATGCCCGCGACGATGAAGCACGCGTCGGAGAACGCGTCCGACATCGCGAGCGCCTGCGTCCGATCGCCGCCGAGGCCGTGCTGCACGATCACCGCCGGCCAGCCGGCCTCGGGCCTCGGGCAGCCCGCGCCACCGGCCGCCGTCGCGTTCGGCACCGTGACGAGCAGCGGGATCGTCTGGTCCGCGCGCTTGAGCGGCACCGGGTTGAACCGCGTGATGAAACGGCTCGCCTGGTCGAGCGGCGCCGGTGGCGGACCCGCGGCGATCCAGAAGCCCCGCAGGATCGAGTTGTCCGTCGGGCTCGTGGGCACGGGCAGGTAGTACGGCACCACCGTGGTGCCGACGTAGACATTGGCCTTGCCCTGGAGTCCTGCGACACCGAGCTGGTTCGTCGCAAGCCCGGTCGGCACGACGCCGATCGGCTGCGCGGGTACGAGTGCCGCGAGCGCCTTGAAGCTGTCGACGGTCGATTGCGTCGAGAAGCTCCAGCTCAGCACCACGGAGGCCGGGCTCACGCCGACGAGCTGGCCGATCTGCAGGTGCGCCTTGGTCAGGCGGCAGAGTGCATTGGCCGTCGAGCCTGCGGGAAGGGAGCTGCAGTCGTTCGGCGCCAGCTTGAACGCGCCGTAGAGCTCGCTCGGCTGCGGCGCACGTCCGAGCACGTCCTTGACGCTGTCCGTGACCAGCACGATGTAGCCGATGTTCGTGGCGCCGGTGCTGGCCGTGAGCGGCTTCAGCGGCGTGATGCGCAGCACCTTGCCGGCACTGTCGATGTCGGGCGAAACGTCGACGGTGTAATCCGTGCCGTACGCGAGGACCCTGCGGATCGGGTTGCCACCGGCGTCGGGCGGAAGCTCCGCGCCCTGGGCGGGGCCCTTGGTCGTGTTGCTGAGGTACACCTCGACGAGCCGCACGCTCGAGGCGCCGAGCGACGCCGGATCGATGGGCAGGTTGAAAGTCGTCGTGATCGGCGAGGTCGTCGAGAAGCCGTCGAGCGTGTTGAGCGACGGACCGGTCAGGATGAACGGCGGTGCGAGCGCGGTGGCGGGGATGTTCAACGTGCCGTCGGTCGAGCCGAGGAAGAACAGGTCGGTCGGGAACGGCAGGATGGGGATCGCCGCGGTCGGCGCAAACAGTGCCACGAAGTTCTCCGGCGGCGGCGTCGGAAAGTCGCCCCCGTCCCTGGAAGCATCGCACCCGCTCAGGGTCACCGCGGCGCCCAGTGCGATCGCGGCCGCGAGCCGACTCGTCTTGACGTCTGACATGTCCGTTATCCCCTCGAGAATGAACTGCGCGTCGTGCCGCGCATGATTGAATTTTCCGCCCCGCAGACTACGCTCGCGCGGGGATGGCACGCAAGAACCCGGGCGGACGGAAAACCGCGATGCCTCCGGAAGGGGCCTCGGGCGGGCGGCATGTGGTGCGGATCATCGGCGGCGAATGGCGCGGCCGGAAGATCCGCTTCCCGCCCGTGGACGGGATCCGGCCTACGCCGGACCGGGTCCGTGAGACCCTGTTCAATTGGCTGCAGTCCGCGACGGCAGGCAGCCGCTGTCTCGACCTCTACGCCGGCAGCGGGGCGCTCGGGCTCGAGGCGCTGTCCCGCGGCGCCCGGGAAGTCGTCTTCGTCGACCTCGACGCGGCGGTGACGCGCCACCTGCAGGAACGGCTGCGGGAATTCGGATGCGACCGAGGACAAGTCGTACGCATGCCGGCCGAGCGCTACCTAGAGCAGCCGGCCGTACCGTTCGACGTCGTCTTTCTCGACCCCCCGTACGCGTCGGGCCTGGCCGGGGAATCGTTCCGCCGGATCGTGGAGGCCGGCTGGATCGCGCCCGACGGCTGCGCGTACCTGGAGACGGCCGCATCGGCCGGGCCGCCGGTGCTGCCCCCGGGCTGGACGCTCTTCCGCAGCAAGCGGGCGGGGGAGGTGGGCTATCATCTGGCGCGCCGGACACCGGCGGGGGAGCCATAACGGAAGGGGAGCGCGTGGGCAGTCGAGCGATGTACCCGGGGACGTTCGATCCCTTCACCAACGGCCACAACGACCTGGTCCGCCGGGCCTGCCGCATCTTCGACCACGTCGTGGTGTCGATCGCGGCGAACCCCAACAAGACCCCGCTGTTCCCGCTCGAGGAGCGCGTCGACCTCGCGCGCCGGGTGCTCGCGGACGTGCCCAACGTCGAGGTGACCGGGTACTCGGGCCTCACGGTCGACTTCGCGAAACAGCACGGCCTCAATGTCATCGTCCGGGGCCTGCGGGCCGTGTCGGACTTCGAGTTCGAGTTCCAGCTCGCGACGATGAGCCGGCACCTGAACGGCGACGTCGAGACGGTGTTCCTGACGCCGACCGAGCAGTTCAACTTCATCTCCTCGACGCTGATCCGCGAGATCGCGAGCCTCGGCGGCAACGTCCGCGAGTTCGTCGACCCCGTCGTCGCCGACGCGCTCAAGTCCCGCTTCCCGCTCTAGCGGTCGCGCGGCAGAAATGCGGGCCTCGCGTACGATTTGCGCGGTGCCGGCCGGCCGGTGAGCGGTCAGCATGGGGTTCCACGGAAGGATGCCCATGACGCTAGCCGACTGGCCCGAATCCGAACGGCCGCGCGAGAAGCTGCTGCGACAGGGGGCGGCCACGCTCTCGGAGGCCGAGCTCCTGGCGATCCTGCTGCAGACGGGGACTCGCGGACGCTCCGCGCTCGACACCGCCCGCGCGCTGCTCACGGAGTTCCGCTCGCTGCGGGGGCTGCTCACGGCCGAGCGCCACGCCCTCTGCCGCGTGCGCGGCCTCGGCAATGCGAAGTTCGCGCTGCTGCAGGCCTCACTCGAGCTTTCGCGGCGCCATTACGCGGAACTGATGCAGATGGGGCCCGCGCTCGCGAACCCGCGGGCGACGCGCGAGTTCCTGAGGGCGCGCCTCCGCGATCGCGACCACGAGGTGTTCTGCTGCCTGTTCCTCGACAACCGGCACCGCGTGATCTGTTTCGACGAGGTGTTCCGCGGCACGATCGACGGCGCGAGCGTGCACCCGCGCGACGTCGTCAAGCTGGCGCTCGCGCGGAATGCGGCTGCGGTCATCCTCGCCCACAACCACCCGTCCGGCGTCGCCGAGCCGAGCCAGGCCGACGAGCTCATCACCGGCCGGCTCCGCGAGGCGCTCGCGCTCGTCGACATCCGCGTGCTCGACCACATTGTCGTCGGTGACGGCGCGTGCGTCTCGTTCGCGGAGCGCGGGCTCCTTTAGCCGTAGGCCGGTCGCGCGAGGGGTGCGGTCTCGCCGCGGTCCGGCAGCCGCCCGGACGGCACCTCCCTGTGCCGGCCGGCACGGCCACCGATCCCGATCAGTCCAGCCGCTCGGCCGTCGCCCGCGCACACCCCGCCAGCGCGATCTCGCCAGCGGCGTCGTAGAAGGTCACGCTTGCATTGCTGGTCCAGGCCGTGCCCTCTTCGTTGAACTCGATGCCCTGGTCGATGACCTGGCGACCACGCTTGTAGCGGCCCCCGGCGCTGTCGAACTGGATCCACGCCCGGATCACCGACCGGTAGGTCGACCGGCCGGTGCGCTCCCAGGTCCCGAGCCCCGGGCTGCGCTGGCCGGGGTCGAAGGCCGGGTTCGAGGTCGTCTCGACGAGCGTGCCGCCGCGCCCGAACAGCAGGTACGAGACCACGGGCGGCGCGTTCGGGACGTCGACGCCGGTCGCGCAGACGTAGGGCCGGATCGCGACCCGCCACGCGCCCTCGAGCGAGGCCGGGCCGACCCAGCGGCCCGTGGCGTGGGCCGGGGCCGTCGCGGCGACCGTTCCGCACGCAAGCCAGGCAGACAGGATCAAATATCTGATTTTCATGATGATTTCCCTCCGGCGCCGCGGCGGGATTGCCGCGAGCTGCCGAGGGGCGACTCTCCGGTACCGGCACGGGCGAGTCCTTGGCAAGGACTGAATCGTTCTGAAAGATGCTGAATGCGCGTCGTCGCTTGCCCGCAGAGGCCGTCGCTGGTATAAAACGCGGCTCGTTTTTGCGGGAGCGGCCAACCGGTCCGCCCCGTCCTGAGGATCAAGCCATGTCGAAAGTCTGTCAGGTCACCGGCAAGCGGCCGATGAGCGGCAACACCGTCTCCCACGCCAACAACAGGCGTCGGCGCCGGTTCCTGCCGAACCTCCACTCCCAGCGTTTCTGGCTCGAGAGCGAGAAGCGGTGGGTGACGCTGCGCGTCTCCGGCAACGGCATGCGGACGATCGACAAGAAGGGCGTCGAGGCCGTCGTGGCCGAGCTGCGCGCCCAGGGCGTCAAGGTCTGACCCGGAGCACCGAGCCATGCGCGACAAGATCAAGCTGCTCTCGACCGCCGGCACCGGTCACTTCTATACGACGACCAAGAACAAGCGGCTCCACCCGGAGAAGCTCGAGGTCAAGAAGTTCGACCCGAAGGCCCGCAAGCACGTGACGTACAAGGAAGCCAAGATCAAGTAGCGGCGGCCTCCCCAAAAGGTGCCTGACATATTTTCGAGAGGGCCCGCCATCGGCGGGCCTTTTCAATTCCGAAATCGTGTCTGACATATTTCCTTCGTGCCCGAGCTGCCCGAAGTCGAAACCACCCGCCGGGGAATCCGCTCCGCCCTGGCAGGCCGCGCGATCACGGGCTTCGTGCTGCGCGAGCCCCGCCTCCGCTGGCCGGTCGACCGCGCGATCGAGCGGGTCCTGCCGGGGAGGGCGGTCCTCGATGTGCGCCGTCGCGCCAAGTACCTGCTCGTCGACGTCGAGGGCGGCTCGCTGCTCGCACACCTCGGCATGTCGGGTAGCCTGCGCGTGCTGCCGGCCTCGACGCCGCTGCTCGCCCACGACCACTACGATCTCTGCCTCGACGACGGCCGCTGCCTGCGCTTCAACGACCCGCGGCGCTTCGGCAGCCTGCACTGGCTGACCGGGGACCCCGCAGCTCACCCGCTGCTCGCGGACCTCGGGCCGGAACCCCTCGAACCCGGCTTCGATGCCGATTACCTGCATCGCGAGTCCCGCGGCCGGCGCGTCGCGGTCAAGCCGTTCCTGATGGACCAGCGCGTGGTCGTCGGCGTCGGCAACATCTATGCCTCGGAGGCGCTCTTCAGGGCCGGCATCCACCCGCAGCGCGCTTCGGGCCGCATCGGCGCCGGGCGTTACGAACGGCTCGTGGCGGCGGTACAGGCCGTGCTCGGCGAGGCGATCCGGCAGGGCGGCACGACGCTGCGCGACTACGTGAGCGCGGAGGGCACGCCGGGCTACTTCCGCCAGCGGCTGTACGTCTACGAGCGCGCCGGGGAGCCGTGCCGGCGCTGCGGCAGGCCGATACGCCAGCTCGTGCAGGGACAGCGCTCCACCTACTTCTGCCCCGCCTGCCAGAAGTAACCGGCGGTTATGGGGTCAGGCCGTTCGCGCGGATTTGCGGCCTGTACCGTTGCCTCGCGCGCCGTCGCAACTCCAGAATCGGCTGCATGAACGCCAACCCCCCGCTCCGCGTCCTGCTCGGTGTCACGGGCGGCATCGCCGCGTACAAGAGCGCAGAGCTCGTGCGACGCCTGCGCGAGCGCGGCGCCGAGTTGCATGTGGTGAGGACCGACGGCGCCCGGCCGTTCGTCACGCCGCTCACCTTCCAGGCCCTCTCCGGCCGCACGGTCCGCTCGGACCTGTGGGACGAGGCGGCCGAGGCGGCGATGGGCCACATCGAACTCGCGCGCTGGGCGGACCGAGTGGTCGTCGCGCCGGCGAGCGCGGACTTTCTCGCGCGGCTCGCGCACGGGTTCGCGGGCGACCTCCTCTCGACCGTGTGCCTCGCGACCGAGGCTCCCATTGCCGTCGCGCCGGCCATGAACCGGCTGATGTGGGCGAAT
>RPQJ01000197.1 GCA_003819815.1 Lysobacterales bacterium | reverse complement strand
CGCCGGGGTTGTCGGCGAGCCAGGCGTCTACCGCGGTGCCGAACCCGTACCAGCCCGGCAGCATCAGCCGGCACTGCGCCCACGAGAACACCCACGGGATCGCCCGCAGGTCCTCGATGCGGGTCGACTTCTTGCGCGAGGCGGGACGACTGCCGATGTTGAGTTCCGCGATCTCGCTGATCACGGTCGACTCCCAGAAATAGCGCTCGAAACCCGGCGTGTCGTACACGAGGCCGCGATAGGCCTTGTACGCATGACCCGAGAGCGCATCCATCGCCTCTAGGTACGCCGGTTGCGGCGCGTCGCCACGCTCCGGCAGCAGCGTCGCCTCGAGCGTCGCGGCGACGAGCGTCTCGAGGTTGCGCCGGCCGACGTCGGGATTGCCGTACTTGGCGGCGATGACCTCGCCCTGCTCCGTCACGCGGACCTGACCCTGGACGGCACCCGCCGGCTGCGCGAGCACCGCCTGGTAGGTGGGCCCGCCGCCGCGGCCCACGCTCCCGCCGCGGCCGTGGAACAGCCTGAGCCGCACGCCGTGCTTCGCGTACACCTGGACGAGCGCGCGCTCGGCCTTGAAGAGTTCCCAGCCCGAGGTCAGGAAGCCGCCGTCCTTGTTGCTGTCCGAATAGCCGAGCATCACTTCCTGGGTCGAGTTGCGTGACGGCAGCAGCCGCGCGTATTCGGGCACGGAGAACAGCCGGTCCATCACGCGGCCGGCGTTGCGCAGGTCGCCGATCGTCTCGAAGAGCGGCACGACGTTGACGTCGAGCCGCGCCTCGCGCGGCCTGAGCAGCCCTGCCTCGCGCAGCAGCAGCGCCGCCTCGAGCACGTCCGAGACGCCGTCCGTCTTCGAGATCACGTAGTTCGCGATGGCTGCCGAGCCGTAGCGACCGCGCATCTCCGCGGCCGTCCGGCAGATGTCGAGCTCGCCCGCGGTCTCCTCGGGGTAGTCGACGTAGGGCGAGGCGAGCGGCCGCGCCGTGCCGAGTTCGCCGGCGAGCAGCGCGATGCGTCCCTCCTCGTCGAGCGCACGGTAGTCCACGTCGGGGCGGGCGGCCGCGAAGAGGTCGGCGACCACGCGTTCGTGCACGTCGGAGTTCTGGCGCAGGTCGACGCTCGCGAGGTGGAAGCCGAACACGCCGACGGCGCGACGCAGGCTGCGCAGCCTGCCGCGCGCGAGCAGCGCCGAGTTGCTCGCGTGCAGCGACTCACGGATCACTTCGAGGTCGGCGGCGAACTCCTCGACGCTCGCGTAGCGCGGCGCCTCGCCCACGGCGTGACGCATCGCCTCGAGGTGGTCGAGCTCGCGCGCGGTGGCGGCCATCCGCGCATAGAGTCCCGTGAGCGCGCGCCGATAAGGCTCGTCGGCACGCTGCGGGTGCGTGTCCGGCGAGCGCTCGGCGAGCGCGAGCAGCGCGGGCGACGCCTCGACCAGCGACGTCGCGCCCGGCAGGTCCGCGCCGAGCTCGTGCAGCTGCTCCAGGTACCACGTGAAGAGCCGCGCCGACTGCATGCGCAGCGTCCGGCGCAGCACCTCGGCGGTGACGTAAGGATTGCCGTCGCGGTCGCCGCCGATCCACGAGCCCATGCGCAGGAACGGCGGCGGCTCGCCCGCAGCGTCGGGGTGGCGGCGGGCGAGCTCGTCCTCGACCGTGGCGTACAGGCGCGGCAGTTCCCTGAGGAACGTCTGGTCGTAGAACGCGAGTCCGTTCGCGACCTCGTCGATGACCGCGAGCCGCTGCCTTCGCAGCATCCGTGTCTGCCAGAGGGCGAGCACCGTGCGACGGACGGCCTCGTCGCTGGCCGCGGCCTCCTCAGGCGTGTACCGGACGCGGTCGCGCTCCTCGAGCAGAGACGCGATGCGCCGCTCGGTGTCGAGGACGCTGCGGCGCTGGACCTCGGTCGGGTGCGCGGTAAGCACGGGCACGATCAGCGCTTCGTCGAAGAACTTCGCGACGCCGCGGGCCCCGACGCCGGCCGCAGCCGCGCGGTCGAGCGCGTGCGCGAGGCTGCCTTCGCGGGGCGTCGAGCCCGCGAGCTGGTGCGCCCGCGAGCGCCGGATGTGATGCAGGTCCTCCGCGATGTTGGCGAGGTGCGAGAAGTAGCTGAACGCGCGCACGACGACCATCGTCTCGGCGGCCGAGAGCCGGTCGAGCGTGCCCTCGAGCTCCGCGCGGGCAGCCGGGTCGTTGTCGCGGTGGAAGGCGATCGCGTTGCGGCGGATCGTCTCGATCAGGTCGAACGCGCGCGCTCCTTCCTGCTCGCGCACGGTGTCGCCGAGCAGCCGGCCGAGCAGCCGGATGTCGTCACGCAGGGGCAGGTCCTTGTCGTCGTGGTCGTTCACGCTGTTTGCCTCGCCACGGGCCGGTGCCGGTGGTAACTGCCTAGTGCCGCCGGTCGGGCCGGCGTGCTAGATGGGATCATACGGATGTCCGCGAGGACGTCCCATGCCTCTCATGCAGTCCGTCGTCGTCGGCATCGATTTTTCGCCCGCATCCGTCAGCGCGCTCGCGCACGCCGCGCGTCTCGCGACGGCGGCCGGCGCGCGGCTGCACGCCGTGCATGCGCTCGGCGGTGCGGTCGCCGGCGATCCGGGGCTGCCCGGCCGCTGGGAGCAGTTCCGCAGGCCGGTCGCCGGCGCCGCGGGCGTTGCCCTCGAGGTGCTGGCCGGCCCGGGACACTCGGTGCTGGAGGACGCGATCCGCCGCCACGGCGCCGATCTCCTGGTCCTGGGCGCCCGCGGCGAGGGCGGCGCCCACGTGGGCCTGGGCACGCTCGCATCGCGCTGCATCCGCAGCTTGCCGGTCGACGTGCTCGTCGTACGCGACGACCGCGCCGGGACCTTCCGCACCGTCGCCGCAGGCATCGACTTCTCCGAAGCGAGCCGCCGCGCCCTGGCGTGGGCGGAGTACATCGCGCGCCGGGACGCGGCCAGGCTCTATGCGGTGCACGTCGTGCCCGCCCTCGACGGGTCGCGGGAGACGCAGGCCCGGCTGGCCGCGGAATTCGGGCCCGCGCTCGACGAGTTCGTCGCAGGTACCGTCCCTGCGGAAGGCATCGGAGTGCGTCGCGAGGTCTTTCCCTACACCGGGCACCGCTCCGGCCTGATCGAATTCTGCGCCGTCGTCGACGCGGACCTGCTCGTGATCGGCACGCGCGGGCGCGGCAACCTGCGCGAGGCCCTGCTGGGCAGCACCGCGGAAAAGGCCCTCGAGCACTCGACCTGCGCGGTCCTTGCGGTGAAGCCGCCCACGGGTTGACGGGGCTGCCTCGACACTCCGCATGCACACACTGCCGCCCGACCACCCGCTCAGGATAGAGCTCAACGACGAGGTGCACGCGCGGCCCTCGGAGAGCCTCAAGGCGCCGCTCCGCGTCACGTTCCTCGCGCTCTACTCGGACCCCGCGGACCGTGCGCAGGAGTGGGAACACGTCAGCGCGCTGCTGCGACGCTACGGACACGAGCCGCCGCCGCGCGCGACGCACTACAGCGCGGATCTCGGTCCCTTCCGGCTCAAGTGGGAGCGGCATTCGGAGTTCGCGCGCTACAAGTTCATCGTCGAGGGCGCCGCCCCCGATCCGTTCGAGACGCCGGCCCTCGCCGCGGTGCCCGCGGACTGGCTGGCCGGCCTCGGCGGCCGCACGCTCGTAGCGACGCACGCAGCCGTGCTGCCCGCACCCGCGGTACCGCTCGACTACGAGGAGATCGCCGCGCGGCATTTCGCCGGCAACGTGCTCGTGGGCGCGGCGGTCGCCGACGGCGCCGGCGTCGCGCTCACCGACTTCCGGATCCGGGACGGTTACGGCCGCCTGCTCCTGCTGGACCGCACCATGACGCAGCGGCAGGCAGGCCGCATGCTGCAGCGCCTGCTCGAGATCGACACGTACCGCCTGCTCGCGCTGCTCACGCTGCCGGTCGCGCAGCAGCTCACGCCGTGGCTCACGACGGCCGAGCGCGAGCTGGCCGAGGTCACGTCGCAGCTCGTCGGCGCGACGGAGGCCAGCGAGCCCGTGCTGCTCGATCGCCTCACCCGACTCGAGGCCGAGATCGAGCAGCGGGAATCGGCGCATCACTACCGCTTCACCGCCGCGAGCGCCTATTACGGGCTCGTGCAGCGCCGGATCGAGGAACTGCGCGAGGTGCGCATCCAGGGACTGCAGACGTTCCAGGAATTCACGGGCCGGCGGCTCGCCCCGGCGATGAACACGTGCACCTCGGTGGCGGCGCGGATCGAGTCCCTGTCGCAGCGGGTCGCACGCGCGACGCAGCTGCTCTCGACGCGCGTCGACGTCTCGCGCGAGCGCCAGAACCAGCAGGTGCTCGCCTCGCTGAACCGGCGCGCGGAAGCGCAGCTGCGACTGCAGCAGACGGTCGAGGGGCTCTCGGCGGCCGCGATAACGTACTATGTCGTAGGGCTCGTAGGGTACGTCGCGAAGGGTCTGGCGCACGCCGGCTGGCCCATCAGCGTCGAGACCGTCGTGGCGCTCAGCATCCCGGTCGTCGCGCTGGCCACCATCGCCGGCGTACGCCACGTCCGCAAGGTCGTCGCGCGCGCGATCGAGTGAAGCCGACGGACCGCACGCGGCGAACCACCAGTGGACGGGAGAAACATGTGCCAGCCCGCTGCTCTCCACAACGACGGGTCGTCGCTGTCGCGCTGCTGATGCTTGCAGCGCCCGCAGCGGCGCGCGCCGCCGTCTGTGCCCCGGTCGGCGAGTGGCACGCGCCGGGTGCGACGCAGCCGGTGGCCTTCGAGGCTCTCGCGGCGCGGGCCGCCGAATCGCGCGTCGTGCTGCTCGGGGAGACGCACGAAGTCGAGGAGCACCATCGCTGGCAGCTGCAGACGCTCGCCGCGCTGCACGCACACCATCCGTCGCTCGTCGTCGCGCTCGAGATGTTCCCGCGCCGTGTGCAGCCGGCGCTCGACCGCTGGGTGGCAGGCGAACTCGACGAGGCCGCGTTCCTGCGCGAGGCCGACTGGCGCAACGCGTGGGGCTACGACGCGTCGCTGTACCTGCCGATCTTCCACTTCGCGCGCATGAACCGCATCCCGATGGTCGCGGTGAACGTCGAGCGCTCGCTCGTGAGCGCCGTCGGCGACCGCGGGCTCGAGGCCGTCCCCGCGGCCGAGCGCGAGGGAGTCGGTGATCCCGCCCCTGCGCTGCCGGCGTACGAGGACGACCTATTCGAGACGTGGCGCGAACACCTGCCTGCCGAACAGGCCGGGGGCGACGTGGATCGCTCGAACCCCGAGTTTCGCCGCTTCGTCGAGGCCCAGCTCGTCTGGGACCGCGCGATGGCCGAAGGCATCGCGACCGCGGCGGCCGGTCGCCCCGGCGCCGTCGTCGTCGGGCTTCTGGGGCAGGGCCACGTAAGGCACGGCTGGGGCGTGCCCCACCAGCTGCGGTCGCTCGGGCGCAGGACGTCGCTCACGCTGGTGCCCTTCGACCAGAAGGAAGACTGCGCGACCCTCGTCCCGGGCCTCGCGGACGCAGTGTTCGGCATCGCTGCGCCCGAACGCCCGGCCGGACCGCCGCGCCCGCGGCTCGGCATCACGCTCGAGCCCGCGCACGAAGGGGTGAGGATCTCCGAGGTGGCGCAAGGCTCCATCGCCGCGAAGGCCGGCCTGCGCAGCGGAGACGTGATCGTCACGATCGCGGGCGTAGCGCCGAAGCAAGCGGCGGACGTCGCTGCGGCGGTGATGCGGCAGGCGCCGGGCACGTGGCTGCCGCTGGCCGTGAAACGCAATGGGCGCACGGTCGAGATCGTGGCCCGGTTCCCGCCGGCGGCGGAACGGTGAAGCGGCTCGTCGCACTCGCCCTGCTGATCTCGACGGCGGTTGCAGGCCCTGCCACGGCCGCGCCTGCCGTGCAGGCCCGTCTCGACGTGCGGCTCGACCCCACGACACGCGAACTCGCCGGACAGGGCACGTGGCTGCTGCCGCCCGGTCGTGCCTGGCAGATCGTGCTCGACGAACGTCACGGCGTGCAGCGTTTCACGATCGACGGGCGGACCGCCGAAGTCCCGGCGCGCTCGGGCCACGGGCTGCGCAACTGGTCGCTCGACGCCGCCCCACGTGAACGCCGCATCGAGGTGCACTGGCGCGGGCGGCTCGAGCCGATCGACGGACGCATCGATCACCGCTCGGTGCTCACGAGCGTCGCGCCGATCGCCGGACCGAACGGCGCGTTCCTGCCGGCCGCATCGTACTGGCATCCAGTCGTGCGCGATGCCGCGCTCTCGTACCGGATCGCGGTCACCGCGCCCTCGCCGCACCTCGGCGTAGCCCCCGGCGCGCTCCTGTCGGAACGCGCCGGCGCCGGCGGTCGCACGCGGACGTACGCGTTCGAGCAACCGGACGCCGCGATCGACCTGATGGTGGGGCCTTACGTCGTCGGGGAGCGGGAACACCGGAGCGTCGACGGTCGCCGGATCGCGCTGCGGACCCTGCTGCACCCGGAGATCGCGGAACGGTCCGCCGGCGACCTCGACGCGATCGAGCGCTACCTCCGGCTGTACGAGCGGTGGATCGGCCCCTATCCGTTCGACACGTTCAGCCTCGTGTCGAGCCCGGTCCCGACCGGGTTCGGGATGCCCACGCTCGCCTATCTGGGCGTGGACGTGCTGCGCCTGCCCTTCATCCGCGACACCTCGCTCGGTCACGAGGTGCTGCACAACTGGTGGGGCCACGGCGTGCGGCCAGACTACGCGCGCGGCAACTGGGCCGAGGGCCTCACGACATTCATGGCCGACTACACATACCAGGAACGCGCGGGTCCGGCAGCCGCCCGGGACGCACGCACCGGCTGGCTGCGGAATTTCGCGTCGATCGGCGACGCGGCCGACGAGCCGCTCGTCCGCTTCACGTCGCGCACGCACGGGGTCGAGCAGGTCGTGGGCTACCAGAAGGCCGCGATGGTGTTCGCCATGCTGCGGGACCTGGTCGGCGAGGCTGCGTTCGATCACGCGATCCGCGAGTTCTGGCGCGAGCACCGCGGCGGCGTGGCCGGCTGGGACGACCTGCGAGCCGCCTTCGAAGCCGCCTCGCAGCGGGACCTGCGGGCCTGGCTCGCGCAATGGCTCGAACGCCCGGGCGGCCCGGACCTGCGCCTCGCCGCGGCAGCCACCGAGCCAGAGGGTCCGGGCTGGCGCACTCGCGTCACAATCACTCAGGCCTCGCCGCCGTATCGCCTGCGGGTGCCAGTCGCCCTCGCCTACGCGGGTGGCGAACGTACGCTGCACTGGATCGACGTCGACGGCGCGAGGACCGAGGCTGCGTTCGATGTGCCGCGCCGGCCGGACCGGGTGGTACTCGACCCAGAGGCGCGCGTGTTCAGGCGACTGGCGCCGCGCGAGGCGCCGCCGATCCTGCGCCAGGCGATGCTCGATCCCGCCGCTGCAATCGTGCTGGTGACGGAGGGCCCGGTGGCCGAAGCGCTCGCGCGCGCCCTGGTCGAGGGAACGCCGAGCAGGCTCGAAGCGAAGTCCGCGCCGCCGGCAGGCACGCTGCTCGTCGTGGGCATGGCGGGCGACGTCGAGGCTTACCTAGAGCGACACTCGTTGCCCAGGCGTCCACCGGAGATCGAGGCCCGCAGCCCCGCCGCCACCGGATGGGCCTGGACGACCGAGCGCACGGGCGCCGGACCGCTCGCCGTCGTCGAGGCCCGCGACGATGCCGCGCTTGCCGCGCTCGCCCGCCCGCTGCCCCATCATGGCCGGCAGAGCTGGATCGTGTTCGAAGGCGCCCGTGCGATCGCCCGCGGGACCTGGCCGTTACGTCCCCAGGAGATCGTGCTCGACCGCGACTGAGCGTCCGGATGTGGCTGCGGGTGCCGGCACGAGCGTGCCCTGGCCGCGCTCGAGGTCGAGCAGGTGCTGCTTGCGCCACAGCCCGCCGCCGTAGCCGCCCAGGCGACCGTCCGCGTTCACGACCCGGTGGCACGGCACGAGGATGGCGATCCGGTTCATCCCGTTCGCGGTCCCGACCGCCCGAGTGGCGCCCGGGCTCCCCACACGCCGCGCGAGCTCGCGGTAAGACCACGTCGCGCCGTACGGAATCTCGAGGAGCGCGGCCCAGACCTGCTCCT
>RPQJ01000196.1 GCA_003819815.1 Lysobacterales bacterium | reverse complement strand
TGGGCCGCCCGGCCGTGGTTGGCTTCATGACGGCCGGGTTCCCGGACAAGGCCGGGTTCCGTGCCAGCCTCGCGTCGATCGCCTCGGCGGCCGACGTCGTCGAGATCGGCATCCCTTTCACCGATCCGATGGCGGACGGCATGACCATCCAGCGCGCGAGCCGTGCGTCGCTCGAGGGCGGTTTCACGCTGCCGTGGCTGCTCGCGGAACTCGAGGCCATGCAGCCGCGCCCGCGGGCGCCGCTGCTGCTCATGAGTTACCTGAATCCGCTGCTCGCCTGCGGGCTCGACCGGCTGCCCGGCGCGGCCACGAAAGCGGGCATCGCGGGCTTCATCATCCCGGACCTGCCGTACGAGGAGAGCGTAGAGATGCGCGCTGCGCTCGACACCCACGGGCTCGCGCTGGTGCAGATGGTCACGCCCGTGACGCCGCCGGAGCGCCTGAAGATGCTGTGCGAGGCGAGCCAGGGCTTCGTCTACGCCGTGACCATGACCGGCACTACCGGCAAGAACGTCGCCGTTCCCGAAGACGTCCTGGCCTACATGGACCGCGTGCGCGCCGTATCGCCCGTGCCGGTCTGCGCGGGTTTCGGCATCCGCAGCGCGGAGCAGGTGGCGCGCATGCAGGGCCACGTGGACGGCGTCGTCGTGGGCTCCGCGCTCGTCGAGGCGCTCGAGCGCCGCGAGGATCCCGCGGCGTTCATCCGCTCCCTCCAGTCTCCCTCTCCCGCGTGAGCGGGGGAGGGCTGGGGAAAGGGTCATGACCTTTTCCGTCTGCATCTTCTGTGGCTCGTCGTTCGGCGACGACCCGCGTTACGCGGACGCCGCGCGCGAAACAGGCCTGGAAATCGCGCGTCGCGGCTGGACGCTCGTGTACGGCGGCGCGCGCGTCGGCCTGATGGGCGTGATCGCGAACGCCGCGCTGGGCGCGGGCGGGCGCGTGGTCGGCGTCGTGCCGCGCTTCCTCTACGAACGCGAGGTCGGGCACGACGGCATCACCTCGCTCGAGATCGTGGGCTCGCTGACCGAGCGCAAGCTGCGCATGGGCGAGCTTTCGGACGCGTTCCTGTCGCTGCCGGGCGGGATCGGCACGCTCGATGAGCTGTTCGAGGCGTGGAGCTGGTCGCAGGTGGGGCTGCAGAGCAAGCCCAGCGGGCTGCTCAACGTCGCCGGTTACTACGATGCACTGGTGTCGTTCGTCGAGCGCGCGACCGCCGCGGGATTCGTGAAACCGCAGCACCGGCAATGGCTGTCGGTGTCGGACGACGTCGGGGAGTTGCTGGACGGGTTCCAGGCCTTCACCCCAGGGCTCTCCCCCAGGCGGGAGAGGGGATGATCAAGCGGCGGCGACCGCGTCCTTGAGGTGCTGGATCACCAGCGTGCGCATGTTCTGCAGCGCGTTCTTTTCCCAGGTGAAGCAGGGTGGCTCGCGGCGCAGCAGCGACCAGCGCTTCGCTTTCAGCACCACCCCGAGGTACTCGAGGTTGCGCTCGATCGCTTCCATGTAGGGATTGCGGCCGCCGAACAGCACTTCGTAAAAACGGTACGCGCCGCCGAACTCGCCGTCGAGCCGCGTGCGCATCGTCTCCGCCGCGAATTCCGGCGTCTGCCGCAGCACGTCGAGTCCGGAGCCATACGTGACCCTGAGGCCTCCTTCGCCGTGCGAGACGGCGATGCCGCCGAGCACGAACTCCGGGTACAGCCGGTCGCGGCACTTCTCGAGGTAACAGCGATCGGCCATCTGGGCCGTCATGTCCGCCGTGCCGAGCAGGTGCCCGACCTTGCGATCGCGCGGATCATCGAGGCGGATCTGGTCGAACTTCAGCTCGTAGCCCGTGAAGTGCACGATCTGCGTCGCGACCGGCACCCATTCGGCCATGCCGACCGTCGGCAGGTAACGCGCGAGGAACTGCGCGCTGCGCCCGACGTGCGTGCGCGTGAATTCGGCGCCGTTGCGGTGGGTGGTGTCGTCCGTCTGGCGGATGTAACCGGCATCGTGGAACAGCGCGACGATCAGCCCCATCAGTGCACGCTCGGCACCGAAGCGCTGCTCCGGGGCGTGCGAGCGTTCGTAGCCGGCGAGCAGCCGCGCCATCGCCAGCGTGTCGTCGAGCGAGTGCTGCTGGTCGTGATAGACGGTGTCGCAGCCGAGGTA
>RPQJ01000204.1 GCA_003819815.1 Lysobacterales bacterium | reverse complement strand
TGCACAGCATGAGCCCCTCGCGCCAGCAGGCGTGTGCGACGGGAGAAGCCGTTCGGACTTCATTCGCCGGAACGTCTTCCGAAGCTGCCCGTTCAGCCCGGCGTACGGACTTTCACGACATCACCCGCTTAGCGAACGCCCTGGTTCGGCGCCAAGACTCCATACGGACTCTATTGCCCCCGATCACGGGCGCGGGGCTCAGCCGGCCGCCGCGCCCGATTCGCGATACATCGCCTCGAAGCCGTCAGCTAGCGCGCGCAGCTGCGCCGCGCAATCGCCGCGGAACGACGAGCCGTGCATCACGGCGAGCGTAGCCGGCTCGAGCGCGGCGAGCCTGCGGATCGTCGGGGCCGTCGCGGGCGTGAGCGCCGTTGCGCCCGGCAGGGCACGTTCGAACGCGAGCGCCGGCCCGGCGACGTCGGACTCGATGACGGCCGGCCCGTTCCCCGCGTGCGTGAAGAGATCGCCGCAGAACAGCGTCCGCGTCGTCTCCTCGTAGAGCACGATCGCTTCCCAGGCGTGCGGCACGTGCGGCGTCGCGTAGAGGCGCACGCGGCGGCCACCGAGGTCGAGCGTCTCGCCGTCCGCGAGCGGACGCGGTGGACGGTCCGCGAGGTCCCCGAGCGAGACCATGCATCCCACCTGGCCGTGCAGCACCTGCGCCGCAGGCGCGGCGGCCAGCCAGGAATTCATCGAGCCGCACTCGTACGCCTCGACGTGGCCGAAGCTGACCCAGCGCAATCGCTCCAGCGGCAGCACGCGGCTCGCGGCTTCGGACACCGACGCGTACAGCCCGCGCATCCCGGTGTGGAACAGCAGGGGCTGCTCCGCGTCGATCAGGAACTGGTTGAACGTGAACCCGCCCGGCAGCTGGTCCGGCACGAACGTCGACAGCCGGTAGATCCGTGGACCGATCTCTGTGATGACGGTGGGCATGGGAGTCGGAGAGGGGGCAGTGAATGGTGAACAGGGGACGGCGCAGATGTCACGCGTGTGCGCGACTCGGAGTTCTTACTATGCCCTGTTCACCATGCACTATCCCTCCTCCGCCATTTCTCCCGTCAGTCCAGTCCTAGCGCGAACCCGGCCTCGAGGTCCTGCTTCGAGTAGACCTTGAACGCGATCAGCGTCTCGGAGCCGTTGATGCCCGGCAGCTTGCGGACTCGGTCGCTGATGACGCGGGCGAGGTCCTCGTTCTCGCGGACCCGGACCAGCGCGACGAGGTCGTACTGGCCCGCGACCGAGAACACCTCGCTCACCCCGTCGAGCTCCGCGAGCTGCTCGGCGAGATCGGTGACCTTGTCGGTGGCGGCCTTGATCAGGACGACGGCAGTGACCATGGGAAGGCTCCGGCAGCGCTGGGCGATGCCGGCATCTTACACCGCGTCATTCCGCGTCCGGCTGCGCCTCGGGACGCGCGGCGACGAAGGCCGGCTGCTGCTCGAGCGACGCGGCAATCGCGGCGAGTCGCGGATGCCGTGAGAGGTCGTACTCGACGCGCCGCGCGTTGTAGACCTG
>RPQJ01000213.1 GCA_003819815.1 Lysobacterales bacterium | reverse complement strand
GCCGCCGGCGTCGCCGCGCTCGCCGCGTACGAGGAGGAGCGGCTGATCGAGCGCTCCCGTGAACTCGGCGCGCGCCTGCGTCGCGAGGTCGAGCGTCTGGCGGAGCGTCATCGCGTGATCGGCGACGTGCGCGGCGGCCACGGACTGTTCGTCGTCGTCGAGCTGGTCGCGGACCGCGCGACCCGCGAGCCGCTCGCTCCCTGGCCGGAGACTCCGGCCGCCCTGCGCCGATTGCTCGCCGAGGCCATGGAGCAGGGCGTATCGTTCGGCTCGCGGGGCAACCTGCTGTTCCTCGCGCCTCCGCTCGTCGTTGAGGAGCGCGACCTCGCCGACGCGCTCGCACTGCTCGACCGCCTGCTCGGTCGCTGCTTTCCCGGCTTGTCCGACGGACCGACCGCATGAGCTTCCGGCTGACCTACGCGACGATGTTCGATCCGCCCGAGGCGATGCACGAACGCTTCGACTCCGCGCTCGCGACGGTGCGCGCGGGCCTCGGCGCGCGCCACCTGCTGCACGTGGGCGGGGAGGACCGGCCCGCCGCGCGGTACGCCGCGTGCAGCGGGCCGATCGACCGCCGCGTCGTGCTCGGCGAGTTCGCGGTGGCCAGCCGCCATGACGTCACGATGGCCATGGAATCCGCGGAGGCTGCGTACCCCGCGTGGCGCGGTACGCCGGCCGCGGAGCGGGTTCGGCTGCTGCGTCGCGTTGCCGACGTCATGGAAGCCCGCGTCTACGAGATTTCGGCCGCGCTCGCGCTCGAGGTCGGCAAGAACCGCATGGAGGCGCTCGGCGAGGCGCAGGAGACGGTCGATTTCTTCCGGCACTACGCCGACGACTTCGAGAGCCACGGCGGCTACGACCACGAGCTGCCGAACGACCCGCTGCCGGGCGTCGTGTCGCGCAACCGCAGCGTGATGCGTCCCTACGGCACGTGGGTCGTCATTGCGCCGTTCAACTTCCCGCTGGCGCTCGCGGGCGGGCCGGCCGCGGCGGCGCTCGTCACCGGCAACACGGTAGTGGTGAAGGGCGCGACGGACACGCCCTGGGCGGGCCGGTTGCTCGCGGACTGCGTGCGCGACGCGGGTCTGCCGCCCGGAGTCTTCAACTACCTGTCGGGCTCGGGCCGAGACGTGGGCGAGGCACTCGTAGCGCATCCGCACACCGCCGGCATCACGTTCACGGGATCGGTCGCGGTGGGGCGCCGGCTGATGCAACAGATGGCGGGCGGCGCGTACCCTCGGCCGTGCATCGCCGAGATGGGCGGCAAGAACCCCTGCATCGTGACGGCAGGCGCCAACCTCGACGACGCGGCGGCGGGCATCGTGCGGTCCGCCTACGGCATGGGCGGGCAGAAGTGCTCGGCGCTCTCGCGGCTCTACGTCGAGGAACCGGTGGCGGACGCGCTCATCGAGCGGCTGCGTGCCGGCATCGCCGCGATCCGCGTCGGCGATCCGTGCCTGCGCGAGTCGTGGCTGGGGCCCGTCATCAATGCGGCCGCGGCAGCGGGCCATCACCGCTACGTCGATGAACTCGCGAAGGGCGGGGCGCACCTGGTTGCAGGCGTAGGCGCGCTCGAGCATGGCGCATTCGCGCACGGACACTAC
>RPQJ01000212.1 GCA_003819815.1 Lysobacterales bacterium | reverse complement strand
GCCCAGCTACGCCGAGTACATCTACCTCAAGGGCCGGCGCGTGCTCGCCGACCAGATGGAGTACCTGCTCGCGCACTTCCCGCGCTCGAGCCCGCTGCACAAGCGCCTGTCGGCTCAGCCCGCGGCGTCGTAGGCCCGTCGGATCCAGCCGATGAGCTCCGCGTCCACTTCGGATGCGGAGGTCAGCTTCACCTTGTACTGGCACATGCCGCCCGGCTTCTCGGCGAGCAGCCGGTCGGTCGCGGGCAGGTCCTTCATGTTGAGCCCGACGTCCACGCGCGTCGCGCTGCCCGGGCCGATCATCGCGAACTGCTTCTTGCGCCGCAGGCTCACGTAGCCCTTCTTCGGCGCGATCTCGAACTCGCCGAACTTCCCGATCGCCGCCATCAGCGCGTCGTGGACCGGGCGCAACGGCGCTTTCTTGTCCGCGTAGATCCCGGCAAGCACGTCCCCGTCCGGCTTGCCGGCGGCCGCGCTCTGCCCGTCGCTCGCGAGCGCGAGGTGCACGAGCGTGTTCGCGTCGCCGTAGCCGAGGCCGAGCTTGTCCATCGCAAAGCTGCGCAGCTCGCCGTGCTTCGCGAGGCCGCTGGCGGTCAACAGGGTGCGCAGCTGGTCGAGCGACTTGCCCGTCTTCGCTTCGATGTTCTTCAGCTGGGTGTCGCGTGCCTGGTCGAGTGAGCTCATGTCGTTTCCCCCGTTGGTTGGTCCGTGTGCGTGCTCTCCGTCAGCCGAGCCTCGCCATCTGCAGTGCATCGTGCGCCACCCCGTCCACGACGACGTAGCGCCGCAGCCGTCCCTCGAGCTCGAAGCCGTGGCGCCGGTAGAGCGCGATCGCGGGCTCGTTGTCGGCGCGCACGACGAGCTCGACGCGCGTCAGGCCCCGTGCGAACGCGCCTTCGAGCGTCGCCCGAAGCAGGGCAGTCCCGACCCCGATGCCGCGATGCGAGGCGGCCACGCCCATGCCGAGCGTGCCGCTGTGGCGCAGTGTCTCGTGCGACTTCGGCACGACGTCGCACCAGCCGACCACGCGCGCGTCGTCCACGGCGACGAACTGCGGGATGCCGGCTCGCAAGCCGTCGAGCACGAAGCGTCGCATCCGCGCCGGCGGTGGCGCCTCGAGGAACGCGAGGTAGCGCCGCTCGCGGGCCACGCCGTCGAGCACTTCGCGGAAGCCCGCGACGTGGCGTCTCTCGATCGGAACGACCTGCCAGCTCATGCCCGGTGATACGCGACCTGCATGGCTCCATTCTGCGACCGGCCGTCGGACCTGCAAAGTGGCGGGTTCCGGCCGTGTGCCTCAGAATCCCGCGCGTGCTCTACCTCGTCGACGCCAGCGTCTTCATTTTCCGCGCGTGGTTCTCCGTGCCCGTCGAGTTCGCCGACCGCGACGGCAACCCGGTGAACGCGGTGCACGGTTTCGCGCGCTTCCTCGGCGACCTGCTCGAGCGCGAGGCGCCCGCGCACGTCGCGGTCGCCTTCGACGAGAGTCTCGAGACGTCCTACCGCAACGAGATCTACCCGGCCTACAAGGCCAACCGCGAGCCAGCGCCGGCGGAACTCAAGTGCCAGTTCGGCCTTTGCCGCGAGCTGGTGCGCGCACTTGGCGTCGTCGAGTTCGGCAGCTCGCGTTACGAGGCCGACGACATCATCGGCACGCTCACCCTGCGCGCCCGCGCCGAGGGGATGCCGGTGACGATCGCGAGCCGCGACAAGGACCTCACGCAGCTCGTCGGATCGCAGGACACCTACTGGGACGCGGTCGCAGACGTGCGCTA
>RPQJ01000211.1 GCA_003819815.1 Lysobacterales bacterium | reverse complement strand
CGTGACGTGCGTGGAGTCGAGGACGTAGGGGGCGAGGATGCGGACGACGTAGGCGTCGGCGCTGGTGCCGGCGAGGACGTCGCGCTCGAGGAGTTCGCGCTGCACGTCCTTCGCGGGTCGCCGGGTGCGCAGCCCGAGCAGGAAGCCGGCGCCCTGCGTCGCGACGACGGGACCGACGACGCACGTCTCACGGATTTCGCGGGCGAGGCGCCGTACGTTCGCGAGCAGGCCTTCGCTCTCGATCACGTCGACGACCGTCTCGATCAGCGCGCAGGCCATCGGGCCGCCGCCGAACGTCGTGCCGAGGTCGTCGATGCGCAGGTGCGCGGCGACGTGGGTCGCGAGCAGCAGCGCTGCGCAGGGAAAGCCGCCGCCGAGTGCCTTGGCGGTCGTGAGCATGTCCGGCGCGATGCCGTGCAGGTTGGCCGCGAACGGAAAGCCGGTGCGTCCCATGCCGCACTGCACCTCGTCGAGCACGAGCATCGCGCCCGTCTCGCTGCAGCGTGAGCGCAGCGCGGCGAGGAAGGGCTGGCCGAGGTCGACCGCGCCGGCGACGCCCTGTACGGGCTCGACGATCACGCAGCCGGTGGAATCGTCGACCGCGCGTCCGATGGCGTCGTGGTCGCCGCGCGGCAGGAACTCCACGTCGAACGGCGCCTGCGGAAATCCGTACCACTTCCGGGCTGCGCCCCAGGTGACGGCTCCCGCCGCGGCCGTGCGGCCGTGGAAGCTGCCCTCGACGGCCACGACCTTGCGCCGGCCCGTGATCCTGAGCGCGAGCTTGAGCGCGTTCTCGTTGGCCTCCGCGCCGGTGTTCACGAAGAACACCGTCTCGAGCCCGAGCCCGGCGAAGCGGGCGAGCCGCGTCGCGGCGCGCCGCCGCACGTCGAGGGGCACCGCGTTGCTCTGGAACGGCAGTGCGTGCGCCTGCTCCGCGAGCGCCTGCCGCCATCGCGGATGCGAATAGCCGAGCGCCGCGACCGCGTGCCCGCCGTAGAGGTCGAGGATGCGGCGACCATCGCGCGTGTGCAGGTGCACGCCCTCGGCGTCGACGACGTCGAGCGGCCACTGCGCGTAGACCGGTGCGAGGTGGTCGACGATCACGTCCAGCCCGCCGCCGGCTGAGTCAGGCCGGCCGTCTCCTCGTAGCCGAGCATGCGGTTCATCCACTGCACCGCGCCGCCGGCCGCGCCCTTCGTCAGGTTGTCGATCACGCAGGTCACCGCGACGGTGTCGCCGTCGGCGACCGCGGAGAGTGCGGCGTAGTTGCTCGCGACCACGTCCTTGAGCCGCGGCAGCTCGCCCGAGACGCGCACGAAGGGCGACTGGTCGTAGAAGTCGCGCAGCGCGTGCACCAGCGCGTGCGTCGCGACGTGCTCGCGGGCCGCCGCCTGCACCGTCACGTGGATGCCACGCGCGAACGGCCCCGAGTGCGGCACGAACGCGAACCCGGCCTCGACGCCCGAGGCGGCGAGCGCGAGCGCCGTCACCTCCGGCGCGTGGCGGTGCGTGAGCGCGTTGTAGGCGTAGAGATCCGAGTGGCGCTGCGGGTGGTGCGTCCCGGCCGCCGGCTGACGGCCCGAGCCGGTGCTGCCGGTGATGCCCGTGACGTACAGGCGCGGCTCGACGAGCCCGAGCGAGAGGAGCGGCACGCTCGCGAGCAGGATCGCCGTCGCGAAGCAGCCGGGATGGGCGACGTGCGGCGTGTGGAGCGCGTTCAGGTGCTCGGGCACCGCGCAGGTGAACTCCCGCAGGCGCTCGGGCGCGCCGTGCCCGTGCTTGTACACGGTCTCGTAGGCCGCGGCGGTCGAGTAACGGAAGTCGGCCGAGATGTCGACGACTCGAGGCTGCGTGCCGGCCTGCTCGGCCGCGCCGAGCACGCGATCGACGAGCGCGGCCGACACGCCGTGCGGCGCCGCCGAGAACACCGCGGTGACCGGGTTCGCGGCGACGTACTCGAGCACTTCGTCGTGCCCGGCGAAGCGCAGGTGCGGCAACACGGGCTGCAGGTGGCGGAAGAACTGCGCGATCGGTTCGTCCGGCTGGCTGTCGGACGCGACGACTGCAAGGTCGAGGTACGGGTGCGATGCGAGCAGGCGCAGCAGCTCGCCGGCGACGTAGCCCGTGCCGCCCAGCACGATCGCGGGGACGCGCGCTGTCATTCGGACGCTGCCCGGGCGAGCAGGGTGCCGAGGCCGAGGCTCTCGATGATGTGGTCGCCGAGCTCCGCGCCCGCGGACATGGCGTTCACCGCGCGCACGCCCATCTGTTCCTCGATGATCTTCACGCCGACCGCGTTGTCCGTCGCGGGACCGGTGACCGCGCAGGGCTCGACGTGGAAGCGCTCGCGCAGCAG
>RPQJ01000210.1 GCA_003819815.1 Lysobacterales bacterium | reverse complement strand
GAGGAGACGAAGGCGAACGTCGGCGAGGTGATCGCCGAGCTCGAGCGCTACGATCCCGAGCGGAGCCCGGAGCTGTTCGAGCGCCTGCGGGTGGCGTTTGCCGGGTATCCCGGGGCGCGGATCCTGCTCGAGCCGTACCAGAACGGCCCGCCGATCAACGCGCCGATCGAGGTGGCCATCGTCGGGCCCGATCTCGACACGCTGCGGGACCTCGCGTCACGCGCCGAGGCGATCATCGCGGCGGTTCCGGGAACGCGCGACGTCGACAACCCGCTGCAGCGCCTGCGCACGGACATCGACCTCAACATCGACACGCAGAAGGCGGCGCTGCTCGGCGTGGCGCCCGTCGAGGTCGACCGCACGGTGCGCGCGGCAGTCGCCGGGCTCGGCGCGGGACGGTTCCGGGAGCCGGACGGCGACGAGTACGACATCACGCTGCGCCTGCCGATGCAGGGACGACCGACGCTCGACTCGCTCGACCTGATCGACGTGAGTTCGGCGTCCGGGAAGCCGGTCCCCCTGCGCCAGATCGCCTCGCCCGGGTTCGCCGCCGCGCCGAGCCTCGTGCTGCGCCGCGACCGCGAGCGCGAAGCGGTGATCACCGCCCATCCGCAGGCGGGGTACAACACGGGCAAGGTGACCCGGGCCGTGTTCGCGGCGCTCGAGGCGCTGCCTTTGCCCGACGGGTATGCGCTGCGAGCCGGAGGCGAAGTCGAGGCGCGCGAGGAGAGCTTCGGCGGAATCGGCACCGCGGTGCTGGTCGCCGTCTTCGGCATCCTCGCGGTGCTGATCCTCGAGTTCGGAAGTTTCCGCTCGACACTGATCGTCGCGGGCGTGATCCCGCTCGGCGTCGCGGGCGCGCTCTTCGCGCTGCTGGTCACGGGCTACACGCTTTCGTTCACCGCGACGATCGGCCTCGTCGCGCTGATCGGCATCCAGATCAAGAACTCGATCCTGCTCGTGGACTTCAGCAACCAGCTGCGTGCAGAAGGCGTGCCGCTCGAGGAGGCCATCGTGCGCGCCGGCGAGATCCGGTTCCTGCCGATCCTGCTCACCTCCGCGACCGCGATCGGCGGCCTGCTGCCGCTCGCGGTGCAGGGCTCGGGCCTCTACTCGCCGCTCGCCATCGCGATCATCGGCGGCCTCGTCGCCTCGACGCTGCTCGGCGGCATCGTCACGCCGGTCATGTACCGGCTGCTGCCGCCGGAAGTGGAACGGAAGGGGACTGAGATCAGGGGACCGCGGACCGTGGAAGAGGCGCCGGGACCGGAGCCGCGAGGAACACCGTGACGGCGCGCGAAGCGCGGGCCTATCTCACTGCCCCCTGTCCCCTTTCCCCTGTCCGCTCGTCTCGAGGAGTTCCTCCGCACTGAGCCCGAGTCGCTCGATCGTCGCAGCGACGCGCGGCCACTCGTGCTCGAGGAAGCGCTGGCGCTCGCCCTTCATGAGGTCGGCGCGTGCGCCGGGCGTGACGTACATGCCCCGGCCGCGTCGCTTCTCGACGAGGCCTTCGTCGACGAGTTGCTGGTAGCCCTTGAGCACCGTGAGGGGATTGAGCCCGAATTCGGCCGCGACGTTACGCACCGACGGCAACGCATCACCGTCGGTGAGCTCGCCTTCGAGGATCATCGCCACCACCTTGTCGCGAAGCTGGCGATAGATCGGTTGGCTGTCGTTCCAGTGCGAATCCATGCGGCCCAGAGGGTCGGTGCTGCGCTGCTGTACTGTAGCAGAGCACCCGCACCCCCCGGTGGGCTCAGTCGCCCTTTCGGGCCTCGCAGGAAGCGGCCGCACCGAGGCCCGCTGACGAGATGGCCGATACCGCCAGCGGCCTCGATGCAACCGACATTCCAGCGTAAGTCCAGACCACTGCTGCCAGAACCACCGCCAGGAACCTGTATTCCGCGCGCATCCGTGACTCCCCCCGCTCCCTTTGCACCCACTCTTTAATTGCTGTTCTAGTTAACTACATCACCAGAACGATTGCAAGGCCATTGGTGGACCATCGGCAGACCCTTACAGGGAGGCTCGTCGTTCCGCTGCTAACATGCTCGCAGTCCACCCGCCGGTCCCGTCGCGAGGCGCCCGGCGGGGCGCACGAAGACCAGAAAACCAGCGGAGACACCTGATGAAGACCCCTGTCAACGTCGCGATCACCGGCGCGGCGGGCCAGATCGGCTACGCGCTTGCCTTCCGGGTCGCCTCGGGCCAGATGCTCGGCCCGGACACGCCCGTCAACCTGCACCTCCTCGAGATCACGCCGGCCCTCGGCGCGCTGCAGGGCGTGGTGATGGAACTCAACGACTGCGCGTTCCCGACGCTGAACCGGATCGTCGCGACCGACGACGCGAAGGTCGCGTTCAAGGACTGCCATGTCGCGCTGCTGGTCGGCGCCCGTCCGCGCGGTCCCGGCATGGAACGCAAGGACCTGCTGCTCGCGAACGCA
>RPQJ01000209.1 GCA_003819815.1 Lysobacterales bacterium | reverse complement strand
CGGATCCGGGCTCCCATGGCGCTCAGCGCGTCGGCGATCTCGCCGAGCGCGAGCATCGCGCGGGCCGCGTCGAAGCGGGCGCAGACCGCTGTCAAGGCGCGCCACGCGTCGCCGAAACGGTCGGCCTGCAGGCTCGCGAGCGCCTGCAGCGTGTGGGCCTCGGCGGCATTGATCCGCCAGCAGCCGAGCCGCGCTGCGGCCGGGCAATGCGCGGGCTCGCCCGCGACGAGCGAGGCGTAGCGCCGCAGGGCGGGGAGGCTGGCCGCCAGTCCGGCTCGCTCGAACGAGTCGCGCAGGCACAGGTCGGCGAAAGCCGTGTCCTCGTGGCGGGACGCGCACCAGCGCAGGCTCCAGACCACGAATCGCTCGGGGCCGGTGAGGTCGCAGATCGTCGTCTGATCGCTGGCCGAGAGATCGCCCGGTACGGCGGCGTCGGCGGGTCGCGTGAGATCGAAAGCCATGGCGCACCCCGGTATGCAGTACTAGATGCGAATGATTCGCATTCTGATCTTAAGCCCCGGATCATGCAAGGCCAGTCTGCGAAAATGACGAAGTCGGGCGCATCGGCCCCTTGCAACGGATCTCCCCGGAGGCCCCCCGTGAAGCGACTCGAAGGCAAGGTCTGCATCATCACCGGCGGCACGAGCGGCATCGGCCGTCGCACGGCGGAGGTCTTCGCGGCGGAAGGGGCCCACGTCGTGATCGCCGGGCGCCGGGAGGCGGAGGGGCTCACGGTCGCGCATTCGATCGGGTCGGCCTGCCAGTACGTCCGCACCGACGTGACCGACGAGGCGCAGATCGCTGCTCTCGTCGAGTACACGATGCGCCACCACGGCCGCGTCGACTGCCTCTTCAACAACGCAGGCGGTCCTGCGCCCCCGGGCGGCATCGAGACGGTCCCGGCGGACGGCTTCGACGCGGCGATCGCGACGCTGCTTCGCTCGGTCGTGCTCGGCATGAAGCACGTCGCGCCGATCCTCGTGCGCCAGCGGTCTGGCAGCATCATCAACAACGGCTCGGTCGCCGGCCACCGGGCGGGCCTCTCGTCGTCCCTCGTCTATTCGGCGGCGAAGGCCGCGGTGATCCACGTCACGCGCTGCGTCGCGATGCAGCTCGGCGAGCACGGCGTGCGCGTCAATTCGATTTCGCCGGGCGGCGTCGCGACCGGCATGTTCGGCAAGGTCGCGGGGCTCCAGGGCGAGCAGGCCGAGCGCACGGCGGAAATCGTGAAGGGCGCGCTCGCCGCGGCCCAGCCGATTCCGCGGGCCGGGCTGCCCGAGGACGTCGCGCAGGCCGCGGTGTTCCTCGCGAGCGACCACTCGACGTTCGTGAACGGCCACGACCTGGTCGTCGACGGCGGGCTGATCGGCGGGCAGCGCTGGAGCGAGCAGCAGTCCCGGCTGCAGGCGATGCGCGCGGCGTTCCTGGCGCAGCTGCCGCCGGCGAATCCGAACCGGTAACGCGTCACGGTTCCCGATCCCGGCCCGGCGTAGGCTGGTCAGGGAGAACCCGAGAGCCATGAGACCCGACGAACCCGTATCCCGCTTCATGACCGAGGCCGTCGTCGCCATTGAGGCCGACCGTCCGGTGAGCGAAGCGCTCGACTGCTTCGCCCAGTACCCGATCCACCACCTGCCCGTGGTACGGCGCGGCCAGCTCGCCGGCATGCTGAGCTCGGCCGACATCGCCAAGCTCGAGCATTTCGTGCCGAAGTCCGCAGCCGACCCCGCGGCGTGGCTCAACGAGCGCGTGACCATCGCTCAGCTCATGCGCAATCCGGTCGTGAGCCTCAAGGCGACGACCAGCCTCGGCGATGCCGCCGAACGGCTGATCGAGGCCGGCGTGCACGCGGTGCCGGTCGTCGATGATGCTGACCACGTCGTCGGCATCGTCTCGACGACCGACATCATCCAGAGCCTGCTGCGCGGCCCGCCGCGCAGGGGCGAGATGCCGCCGCTCCGCGTCGTCCATCGCACCGAGTCCGAGGACGACCGCGAGGAGCCGCACTACTACCGCAAGCCGAGCCCGGAGGAATACCTGGCCGCGCTCAGGTCGGCGGACGCACTGCACGTCGAGGAGCGCGACCCGCGCCATCTCGGCAAGACGCTGCTCTACCTCGACCAGCGCCGCCGGTATCTCGAGAAAGTGCTCGAGCTCGCGGACCGCTTCCTCGTGACCGGCCAGAACGAGCACACGCACGCGCTGCTGCTCAAGGCGATCCACGCCGCGAAGCGCGCCGAGGAGCACGCGACGGGCGAGGCGCGCGTGCCGTTCCCGCTCGAATAGCCTGCGGTCGCCGCCCGGCTCCGCCGGAGCCCGTCGCCCTCAGAGCCGGGCCGCGAGCCTCGTGCCCTGCTCGATGGCCCGCTTCGCGTCGAGTTCCGCCGCGACGTCAGCGCCGCCGATCACGTGCACCGAGAGCCCCCGCGCGCGCAGCGGTTCGGCGAGATCGCGTGCCGGTTCCTGTCCTGCGCAGAGCACCACCGTGTCCACTTCGAGAAGCGTGGGCTTCTCGCGGGCCTCGCCGTACGACACGGTGAGTCCGCGCTCGTCGACACGCTCGTAGTTGAC
>RPQJ01000208.1 GCA_003819815.1 Lysobacterales bacterium | reverse complement strand
GACTATTCGCGGCAGGTGGTGCTGCCCGAGGTCGGTCCCGGCGGCCAGGCACGACTCGCCGCGGCGGCCGTGCTCGTCGTCGGTGCAGGCGGGCTGGGCGTGCCGGTGCTGCAGTACCTCGCAGCGGCCGGCGTCGGGCGCCTCGTCATCGTCGACGGCGACCGGGTCGAGCCGAGCAACCTGCACCGCCAGCCGCTCTACGGCGTGGCGGACGTCGGCCGCCCGAAGGTCGAGGTCGCGGCGGAGCGACTCGAGGCCCTCAACGTCGACGTCACGGTCGAGCCCCGTGCGGTGCACGCGACTCCCGACAACGTCGATGCACTGGTCCGCTCCTGCGACCTCGTCGTCGAGTGCACCGACAATTTCCGCGCGAAGTTCCTGGTCAGCGACGCCGTCGTACGCGCCGGGAAGCCGGCGGTGTTCGCGAGCGTGTACCAGTACGAAGGACAGCTGCAGGTCTATCGTCCCCTGCCCCACTGGCCGTGCCTGCGCTGCCTCTGGCCCGAAGCGCCGCGCGACGGGATGGTCGGAAACTGCGCCGAGGCCGGCGTGCTCGGACCCGTGCCGGCGACGCTGGGTGCGCTCGAGGCGATGGCGGCCTTGAGGCGCCTGCTGGGCCTCGACGCCGGCGACGCGCCTTCACTCGTAATGGTGGACCTGTCGTCGCTCGAGACCCGGCGTATCGGCGCCCGTCGGGACCCCCGGTGCGATCACGACCGGCCCGGCGGCGCGCCGGGACTCGAGGCGGACGAAATGGATCTGGAGCTCGAGTTCGCGACGTTGACGCAGGCTCTCGAGTCGGGCCTCGAGCTCGTCGACATCCGCGAGTCGTGGGAACGAGCCCACGACCCGCCCGGACTCCGGATCCCGACGCACGTTCCGTTGTCCGAGCTGGTGAAGGGACACGTCGAGTTCCCTGCCGACGGGCGCTACCTGATCGTGTGTGCGCACGGCGTGCGCAGCCTTTCGCTGGTCGAGCACCTGCGCACGCAGGGCCGCACCGGCGTCCACTCGCTGCGCGGCGGCCTCGCCGTCCTCAGGTCCTGAGCTGGCCGCTGCCCCGCACGACGTACTTGTAGCTCGTCAGCTGCTCGACGCCCACGGGCCCGCGAGCGTGGAATCGGTCCGTCGAGATGCCGATCTCCGCGCCCATGCCGAACTCGCCGCCGTCCGCGAACTGCGTCGACGCGTTGTGCAGCACGATCGCGCTGTCGACGCGCGACAGGAAACGCTCGGCGACGGACGCGTCCCCGGCGACGATCGACTCGGTGTGGGCCGAGCCGTAGCGCGCGATGTGCGCGATCGCGTCGTCGACTCCCCGCACGACCTTTGCCGCGATGATCGCGTCGAGGTACTCCGTGTGCCAGTCCTCCTCGGTCGCCGGCCGCACGCGGGCATCGACGCGACGCACGGCTTCGTCGCCGCGCACCTCGCAGCCGGCGTCGAGCAGGTCGCGCACCAGGGGCGCGAGGTGGGTGTCGGCGCAGGCAGCGTCGACCAGCAGCGTCTCCGCGGCACCGCAGATGCCCGTGCGGCGGAGCTTGGCGTTCAGCACGATCTCGCGCGCCATGCGCAGGTCCGCGGAGCCATCGACGTATACGTGGCAGTTGCCCTCGAGGTGACCGATGACGGGCACCCTTGCATCCTGCTGCACGCGCGCGATGAGGCTCTTGCCGCCGCGCGGCACGATCACGTCGATAAAGTCCGTCATGGAGGCGAGCATGTAGCCCACGGCCGCGCGGTCGGCCGTCGGGACGACCTGGATGCACGCGGCGGGCAGCCCGGCGGCCCGCAGCCCCTCGACCAGGCATGCGTGGATCGCGGCGCTCGAGTGCCGGCTTTCGCTGCCGCCGCGCAGGATCGCGGCGTTGCCGGACTTGAGGCACAGCGCGCCCGCGTCGCACGTCACGTTGGGACGGCTCTCGTAGATGATCCCGATCACGCCGAGCGGGACGCGCACGCGCTGGATCCGCAACCCGTTCGGCCGCTGCCACTCCGCGATGACGGTGCCGACCGGATCGGGCAACTGTTCGATCTGCTCGACGCCGGCGGCCATCGCCTCGATGCGGGCGTCGTCGAGCCGCAGGCGATCGAGCATCGCGGCCGAGAGCTGCGCCGCCTCGCCTGCACGAACGTCGAGGGCGTTCGCCTCGAGGATCATGGCCTTCCGATCCCGCAGTGCCCGCGCCATGTCGCGCAGCGCCGCATTCTTGTCGGCGGTGGACGCCCGTGCCAGCACCTGTGCGGCGTCGACGGCGGCTCGGCCGATCGGCGCCATGATCTCGGGCATGGTGGGTCCGCCCGCCGTGTCGGTCTGCGCCAGGCTCATACGAGCACCAGGTCGTCGCGGTGGATCATCTCGTCGCGGCCGCGGTAGCCGAGCAGCGCCTCGAGCTCGCTGCTGCGGCGGCCGCAGATGCGCGTGGCATCGGCACTCGAATAGGCGCTCAGTCCGCGCGCCACCTCGACCTCGCCGGGCGCGAGCACGACGACCGCGTCGCCACGATCGAACCGGCCCCGCACCTTGAGGACGCCCGCCGGCAGCAGGCTGCGCCCCTCGCGCAGCGCATGCACCGCACCCTGGTCGACGTGCAGTTCGCCGGCCGGCTTCAGCATGCCGGCGATCCACTGCTTGCGGGTGGTCACGGGCGTCGCCTCGGCGACGAACCACGTGCAGCGCGCGCCCTCGGCGATGCGCCGCAGCGGGTGCTGCTCGCGGCCCGCCGCGATGCACAGGCTGCAGCCCGCGGAAACCGCGATCTTCGCGGCCATCACTTTCGTGGCCATGCCGCCCGAGCCCACGTCGGACGCGGAACCGCCCGCCATCGCCTCGATCTCGGGGGTGATGCGCGAGACCTCGGGGATGAACCGCGCGTCCGGCGACCGTGTCGGATCCGCCGTGTACAGGCCATCGACGTCCGACAGCAGCACGAGGCAGTCCGCGCTCACCATCTGCGCGACGCGCGCCGCGAGCCGGTCGTTGTCGCCGTAGCGGATCTCGGCGGTGGCAACCGTGTCGTTCTCGTTGATGACCGGG
>RPQJ01000207.1 GCA_003819815.1 Lysobacterales bacterium | reverse complement strand
GATGTGGAGGTCCGTCTTGGCCAGCACGATCTCGATGCCGTCGAGCAGGGTCTCGACGAACGGCCAGTGGGCGTACATCTCGCCCAGCAGCGCCGCCCCGTAGCGGTCGACGACCTCGACGAGGCCGGCGCCGGCTCCGAACCAGCCGGGCAGCATGTGCCGGCTCTGCGACCAGGCGTACATCCACGGAATCGCCCGCAGCGCGTCGATGCCGCTGCCGACGCGCGTCACGGGCCGCGAGCCGATCTGCATGCGCTCGATCACGTCGACCGGCGTGACGGCCTGGAAGTACTCGAGGAAAGTCGGGTCGTCGTGGACGAGCGCACGGTAGCGCCGCAGGCTCGCATCGGCGAGGCACTGCATCGCCTCCGTCCAGCGCGGGTCGAGCCTCTCCCGGGCGTAGCCGCCCGCAGCGTTGAGCGCGAGCGCGTGCACGCTCTGCTCGAACGTGCGCAGCGCGATCGGCCTGAGCCCGAATCGCTCGTTGATGCTCTCGCCCTGCTCCGTCACGCGCAGGCGGTTGCGGATCGCCCCGGGCGGAACGCTGCGGACGAGCGTATGCGTGCGGCCGCCCCCGAGGCTGATCGCTCCGCCACGCCCGTGGAACACGACGAGTTCGATGCCCGCGGCGTCGCAGGCCTCGACCATCGCGGCCTGGGCGTTGCGCAGCAGCCAGCGCGAGGCCGCGATGCCGGCGGACTTGTTGCCGTCGGAGTACCCGATCATGACGATCTGGCGGTTGCCCCGGGCCGCGACGTGCGCGCGATAGATCGGGTCGGCGAGCAGTCGCGCGACGATCGTGCCCGCGTTCTCGAGCGCCGGGACCGACTCGAAGAGCGGTGCGACGTCGACGGCGAGCGCCCCCGTCGCGTCGGTGTAGCCCGCCCACTGCGCGAGCAGCAGCACGGAGAGCACGTCGTCGACGTCGCCCGCCATGCTCACGACGTACGAACCGACGGCGCCGCGTCCGTAGCGGTGATCGCAGAATTCCATCGCCTCGAACACCCAGAGCGCGCGCTTCGCGGCGGCATCGAGGCCGCCCACCGGCGACTCGTCCTGCTGCAGCGCGGCGAGCAGGCGCAGCCGGCGCTCCTCCGGCGTCCACCCAGGCCAGCCGGGCTCGCCGAGCGCCTTGCCCACGATCTCCCGGTGCACCTCGGCGTTCTGCCGGACGTCGAGCGTGGCGAGGTGGAAGCGGAACGTCCGGACCCGACGCAGCATGCGCCGCACGTGGAACAGCCCCGCGTACTCGCCGCGGTGGCCTCCCAGGCTGCGGACGACGATTTCGAGGTCGTCGATCAGTTGCTCGACGCGCTCGTAGTGGCCCGAGCGCCCCTCGTAGGTGGCGCGCAGGCGCTCGGCCACCTGCCCGAGGAACACGCGGTACGGCATGCGGTCGTGGCTCGCCGGCGTGGTCGTCCGCGCGTCCGGCACCACGCTGCGATAGTGCTCGATGCGTCCCACGAGCTCCTGCGACACGTCGACGCGGTTGCCGCTCTGGCTCAGCCGCTCGGCGAGCATCTGCGCCTCCAGGAAGTACCGGTTCACGATCAGCTGCTGGTGGCGCGCGCAGCTCTCGCGGATCGTCTTCGCGTGGACGTCGGGGTGGCCGTCCATGTCGCCGCCGACCCACGAGCCGAAGTGCAGCATCTCGGGCACGTGCTGCTCCGCGGCGCCTTCGCCGTACACGTTCACGAGCGCGGCCTCGATCTCCTCGTAGAACGCGGGGATCACCTCGTAGATGACTTCGACGAGGAAGAACAGCACGTGCTCGCGCTCGTCCGCGACGCTCAGCCGGTCGCGGGAGCTGCCGGCCGTCTGCCAGCCCGTCGTGAGCTCGGTGCGCACGCGCTCGATCGTCGTGCGGCGCTCGCCGGGAGTCTGCGACGGGTCGAGCCGGCTCGTGAGCAGCCGGGCGATGCGCTGCTGCTGGCGCAGCAGCGTGCGGCGGGTCGATTCGGTAGGGTGCGCGGTGAACACGGGCTCGATGCTGAGCCGGCCGAGCAGCTCGACGACCTGCTCGAGCGTCATGCCTCGGGCCTTGAGCCGCGCGAAACACTCGTCGAGGCCGCCTGGCTGCGGCGTGCTGCTGTCGTTCATGTACTGCCGGCGGCGGCGCACCCGGTGCACCTTCTCCGCCAGGTTCACGATCTGGAAGAACGCCGAGAACGCGCGGATCAGCTCGCGCGCCTCGCGCGGCTCCCGGCCCTGGGTGCGGACCGCGAGCCGGACGGCATCTTCCGCGATGCCCTGGCGACGGCCGATCGCCGCCCGCCGGTCCCCTTCGACCGACTCGTACAGCGCCTCGCCGCCCTGCTCCTTCAGCACGAGGCCGACCAGCTCGCCGAGGTCATGGACGTCGTCGCGGAGGGCGGCGTCCTTCAGCGGGAAAAAAATGCCTTTGCGGGCCATGGCCGGTGCGGATGCTAGCAAACCGGCGGCCGCACTGTACGTGTTGCCTCCCGGCAACGTGGTGCATCCCCACCGGACCCCCGGCGCGCGGCGACCGTACCGAAGTGGCGGGAGGCAAATTGTGGGGTACCCGCCACGGTGGTATGTTCGTGACGCAACGCGGGCACGGGGGTGCCGGCCGCGACCAGAACCGAACCAGGGGGACTGCATGAATCCTTGCAAATACGGGCTGTTTGCGTTGGCGGCGGCCCATGGCGCGTCGCTCCTCGCCGTGCCTTCCGTGCTCGAGGCGGCTCCTGCCTCGGGGCAGATCGAGGAAATCGTCGTCACGGCGCGTCAGCGCGAGGAGCGCATCGAGGACGTGCCCGTGACGATCCGGGCGTTCACCGCCGCCGACATCCGCGCCGCAGGCATCGAACGCCCGCAGGACTTCATCGCACTCACCCCGGGCGTGTCCCAGGTGCAGACCGCGGAAGCGGGCGACCTGCAGGTCAACATCCGCGGCATCAACACTGCACGCGACGCGGAGACGAACTTCGCGCTCGTCGTCGACGGCGTGCTCCAGACCAACCCGAACGCGCTCAACCAGGAGCTCGCGAACGTCACGCAGATCGAGGTCCTGAAGGGGCCGCAGGGCGCGCTCTACGGCCGCAACGCGGTGGCGGGCGCTTTCATCCTGACCACGCGCAAGCCGGGCGACGAATGGGGCACGGAGCTCGTCGCGGGCTACGGCAGCGACAGTTCCTACCGCGGCAGCATCTACACGGGCGGCCCGCTCACGGACGACGTCAAGGGCTCGATCTCGGCGTACACGCGCAAGACCGACGGACAGTGGAACAACATCACGGTCGGCTGCGACGACTGCGTCGACTACTTCGAGGAGACGGGCGTGCAGGGCCGCCTGCTGTTCGGCCTCGCGGGCGGCGAGATGGATTTCAAGGCGAAGTACTCGCAGATCGAGTCCGGGGCGATCAATTTCAACGCCTCGATCGCGCTCGCGGACGTCGCGCCCTTCTTCGGCGCCGCGTTCTACGCCGACCCGAACCGGCAGAACTTCCGCTACATCAACAACGTCGAGCCCGAGAACGAGCAGGAGAACGTCAACCTCTCGCTCAAGGGCGAGTGGGACCTCGATTTC
>RPQJ01000206.1 GCA_003819815.1 Lysobacterales bacterium | reverse complement strand
CCTTGCGCGAGAGCTGCAGCACGTTCTCGATGATCTGGCTCACGCGCACGGCGTTCTTCTCGATGATGTCCGTGAGGTGCCGGTCGTCGTCGGTCAGCGACGGAGACTCCCGCAGCAACTGGCCCGCGTGGCTCATGGCGCCCACGGGGTTCCTTATCTCGTGCGCGATGCTCGCGCTCAGCCGGCCGAGCGAGGCGAGCTTCGACTGCTGCACGCGCTCGGCGACCACGCTCGTGTCCTCGAGAAAGATCAGCACCGGCCCCGGGCCGCGCTCGGAGAGCGAGACGAAGTGCGGCCGGATCACGGTGCCGCCGTCGGCCGAGACGACTTCGCCGCCGACATCGCGGCGGTCGTGCGGTTGCCGGCGCCAGGTCTCGAGGAGATAGGCGAGCCGGGTCGACAGCTCGACCAGCGGCTGGCCGCTTTCGACCAGCCGGCCGGCGAGCAGCTGCGCGGCGTTCCCGTTGATGAGGCGCACGCGGTCGGTGTCGTCGACGACGAGGATGCTCTCCCGCAGGTGCTGGACGATGAACTCGTTCAGCTCGTTCAGGTTCGCGAGGTCGATCTCGCGCTGCTGCACGAGCGCCTCGCTCTCGCGGAGCCGCGTCGCGAGCGGGATCGCGAGCAGCGTGATCGCGAACAGGCTCGCGCCCGTGAGCCCCGCCACCACGAAGTCGCCGGCGAAAGACTGGCCGGTGAGCGTCGACGCAGTCGTCTCGAGCAGCAGCGTGATGGTGATCACGGCCGTGGCGAAGAGTGCAAGGCGCGGCCGCACGATCGCCGCCGTCGCGCCCGCCGGCAGGAAGAGCAGCGTCGCGAGGCCGCTCGAGACACCGCCACTCGCGTTGATCAGCAGCATGATCGCGACCGTGTCGACCGCGAGCGGGAAGAGCGCCATCCACGACACCGACGGCCAGCGCTTCTGGATGGGCTGGATCGCGACCAGCGCGAATGCGAAGTAGGCGACGCAGACGCCGAGGAACAGGCCCGGGTGCACGGTGCCGACGCTGCGGGTGGGCGTGTTGAAGACGAACAGCAGCACCAGCACCATCGGCACGAGCAGCCGGAACAGGTTCAGCAGCCCGATGACGCGCCACGGGAAGTCGTCCTTTTCCGGGGCGGCGGCGGGCAGTGCGTTGGTGGCCATCCGCGGCAGTTTCACGCGCGGAGGGGGGCGGCGGCAACTTGGCGGGAGGCTGCCCGCTCTCGCCGGGTGCGCCACCGCAGGTCACAATGTCGGCTCGACGGCCGTGCCGCGCGCCGGCGGCACGCCGATTCGAGGGAGCAACGACGATGGTCCACGCAGGGCGCACCGCGGCCGGCTGGCTCGCGGGCCGGGTGATCCTGTTCCTCATCGCGCTCGCCGTGCTCGTCGCGGCCGGCGTGCTGGGAGACCGGGACTCGTCGATGCGCAGCGCCGTCGACGCCCTCGTTCCAGACGCCGAGCTGGCGAAGAGCCTGCAGGAACAGCAGGTGGCCGTCCGGCAGCAGCTCGAGAGCGAGCGCCGGGCCGTCAATGTTCGACTGGGCTCGGCCCATGCGGAGTCGAAAGCGGCGCTGGTCGGACGCGTGGCCGCGCTCGACGAGGAGATCGGCAAGCGCAAGGCCGGTCGGCCCGGCCTCGCCGAGCAGGCCATCGCGTTCGCGACGGGGCAGGGCGCCGGCGGGATCGTCGAGAACGAGGCCAGGATCCAGCTGCTCGTCGCAGAACGCGATTCGCTGATCCGCCTGATCGACGCCCTGGGTCGCCTGGATTCCGACCCCGGCGCGCCAGCGGGAATTCGAGGCCGCCCGGAGCGACTATGCGGTCCGGCGTACGACATACCGAAGACTCGACGCCGAGCTCCGGGCGTACGAAATGGCGAACCCGACTGCGCTCGTCCCGTTCGATGTGCTCGGCATCCCGAACGCCACGCGCGAGACCTACCTCGCGATGCTCGAGCGGCGCAACCAGGCGGTCCGCGACTACAACGCGGCCAGTGCCCGGCTGGAGAAGGCCCGTCGCGCGCGTGACGCCGGCGATCGACGCGGCCCTCCACCCGTCGCACCGATTGCGATGCCCGACGTGCCGCTGCTCGACCAGTTCGACGCGCTCGTCGCGGAGAAGACCGCGCGCGTCGAGCTCACGAAACGACGCCTGGCCGAGCTGCGCGAGCGAGCGGCGCGGACCGTGTGGCAGGCGTTCTGGCTCGTGGTCGCGATCTCCTTGCTGCCGCTCATGCTGAAAGCGTTCTGGTACTACGTGATGGCGCCGCGCGCCGCCGCTCATCCACCCATACGGCTGGCACCGGGAGATGCGCCGCCGGTGTCGTTGCCGGGGCAGGGCGGGGCGAAGATCTCCGCCGTGTCGCAGGAACTCGTGCTGGCCGAGGGCGATGAGCTGCTCGTGCATCCCGAGTTCATCCAGAGCCTCTCCCACGCGGGCACCAAGCGCACGCAGTGGCTCCTGAGCACGCGCTTCCCGTTCACGAGCCTGGCGTCCGGCATGGTCGCGCTCACGCGCGTGAGCGGCCCGGGCGCCACCTGCACCGTCGCGAGCAAGAAGGACCCGTTCGCCGAGGTCGGGATCGTCGACGTCCCCGCGGGCGCGTCGATGGTGCTGCAGCCCCGGGCGCTCGTCGGGCTCGTGCAGCCCGCGGATCGGCCGGTCGACATCGTGCCGCGCTGGAACCTCGGCCTCGCGGCGCTCATCACGCTGCAGTTCCGCTACCTGGTGTTCCAGGGACCCGTACGCCTGGTCGTCGGAGGCTGCCGCGGCGTCCGGCAGGAGCCCGCCGGCAGCGGCCGCAGCATCGACCAGAACCAGACGATCGGCTTCAGCGCGAATCTCGCCTACGCACCCCGCCGCTCGGAGACGTTCGGTGCGTACCTGCTGGGCGTCAACGGCCTCTTCAACGACAGCTTCGCCGACGGCCCGGGCATCTACGTCTACGAGGAGATGCCCTATTCGAGGCGTCGCTCCGGCATCACCGGCCGCGGCCTCGAGGGCGTCACGGACGTCCTGCTGAAATTCTTCGGCATCTGACGCGATCGGAGCCGCAGTCCGGGGCCGGATGGCATTCGCCCTTGGTCGTAGTTCCTGCACCGGTGCTCGGGGTGCCGTCGGCCGTCCGAGGCCGTAGACTAGCGGGCCTTCGAGACAACGAACGCGTGGGCGGCCCATGAACCTTCACGAATACCAGTCCAAGCAGCTCTTCGCCCGCTACGGCATCCCCGTGCCGACGGGGTTCGTCGCATCAACGCCCGAAGAGGCCGCGGATGCGGCGCGGCGCCTCGGCGGCGGCCTCTGGGTCGTCAAGGCCCAGGTGCACGCGGGCGGCCGTGGCAAGGCGGGCGGCGTGAAACTCGCGAAGACCGTCGCCGACGTGTCGGCCGCCGCGGCCGGCATGCTGGGCCAGCGCCTGAAGACCAAGCAGACGGGCCCCGAGGGGCTGCCGATCCACCAGGTCTACGTCGAGTCCGGCTCGAAGATCGCGCGCGAGCTGTACCTGAGTCTGCTGCTGAATCGCGACACGGGCCGGATCGCGTTCGTCGCCTCGGCGGCGGGCGGCATGGACATCGAGGAAGTTGCCGCGAAGACGCCCGAGAAGATCGTTCGCGTCGAGATCCACCCGGCGACCGGGCTCATGGGCTCGCACTGCCGCGCGCTTGCCTACGGCCTCGGGCTCGAGGGCACGCAGGTCGCGGAGTTCGAGGCGGTCGCGCGCGGGCTCTACAAGCTCTACCTGGAGTGCGACGCGAGTCTCGTCGAGGTGAACCCGCTGATCGTCACGGCCGACGGCCACGTCGTGGCGCTCGACGGCAAGATCGGCATCGAGGACAACGCGCTCTTCCGCCAGAAGGATCTCGTCGCCTGGCGCGATCCGTCGCAGGAAGACGAGATGGAGCGCGTCGCGGGCGAGGCCGACCTCAACTACGTCTCGCTCGACGGCGACATCGCCTGCATGGTGAACGGCGCGGGCCTCGCGATGGCGACGATGGACCT
>RPQJ01000195.1 GCA_003819815.1 Lysobacterales bacterium | reverse complement strand
CTCCCCTGGTCGTTCCGGCCCTCACCCTGCTGCGTGGCGGGCCCGTGCATCCTGTGGCTCGATCGCCACGGACGATTCTCGGGGCATTCTTCTCCGCAGGCGGGACACTGTCAAATGACCGGACTTATGGTAAGTCGTCGATGTGCAAGCACGCTGCGGCTCGCTGCGGCCGCGCCCGTCGTGCGCCCCGCGTCGCGTTTGACGCCCCTTCCGCCGGTCACCACAATCGTCCGCGCAAGCCGACACCGAGCACCCGTACAGGCGATGTCCCTACACATCCTCCGCGCAAGCCGCGGTGAGCGCAGCGGCCGGGCCGCGGCCGCGAGCCCGCGGCTCCTCGCCGCCGTGCTGGCGTTCGGCGCCTTCGCGACGGGCTGCCAGCCCGCGGCCGTCGAATTCCCGGCCGCGGCGCAGGGCCGGCTCGAGATCAAGTACCCGCTCGACGGGACGCTCTTCCCGCCCGAGATCGTCGCGCCCACGTTCGTGTGGAGCGACGCGACCGAGGGTGTCGCCGAGTGGAAGGTGCTGCTGCGCTACGAGGGCGAGGACACGGTGCTCCGCCACGCGACGAAGGAGCCGAGCTGGCGCCCGACCGCGGAGGAGTGGGCAGAGATCAAACGCAGGAGCACGGAGCGCGATGCGGAGGTGGCGATCGTGGGCGTCGGTGCGCGCGAGGCGGCCACGTCCGCCGCCACCGTCCGCATCCGCACGTCCACCGATCCGGTGGGCGACTCGATCTTCTATCGCGAGGTGCCGCTGCCGTTCCTCACCGCCGTGCAGGACCCGTCGCGCATCCGCTGGCGCTTCGGCTCGATCGACTCCGAGGACAGCCCGCCCATCGTGCTCGAGAACCTGCCCGTGTGCGGCAACTGCCACTCGTTCTCGAGCGACGGCAGCGTGCTCGGCCTCGACGTCGACTATGGCAACGACAAGGGCGCGTACGCGGTGCTGCCGGTCTCGAAGGACATGGTGCTCGACGACGAGAAGATCATCACCTGGAGCGACTACCGGCGCGACGACGGCGAGGCCACGTTCGGGCTGCTATCGCAGGTCTCGCCGGACGGCCGCTACGTGATCAGCACGGTCAAGGACCGCGCGGTGTTCGTCGCGACGCCCGAGATCACGTTCTCGCAGCTCTTCTTCCCGATCAAGGGCGTCCTCGCCGTCTACGACCGCAAGAACGGCACCTTCGAGGCGTTGCCGGGCGCGGACGACCCGGCGTACGTGCAGAGCAACCCGACCTGGAGCCCCGACGGCAAGTACGTCGTGTTCGCACGCGCGAAGGCCTACACGAAGCCGTCGATCGCGAACGCGAAGACCGTGCTGCTGGACGAGAAGGACGTGCCCGAGTTCGTCGAGCGCCGGGAGCCCTTCAAGTACGACCTCTACCGAGTGCCGTTCAACGACGGCAAGGGCGGTAAGGCCGAGCCGATCGAGGGCGCCTCGCACAACGGCATGAGCAACTACTTCGCGAAGTTCTCGCCGGACGGGAAGTGGATCGTCTTCTGCAAGGCGAAGGACTTCATGCTGCTGATGCCGGACAGCGAGCTGCACATCGTGCCGGCCGAGGGCGGCGAGGCGCGGCGGCTCACAGCGAACACGCCTCTCATGAACTCGTGGCACAGCTTCTCTTCGAATGGTCGCTGGCTCGTGTTCTCCTCGAAGGCGTACACGCCCTACACCCAGCTCTTCCTCACGCACATCGACGCGGAGGGCAACTCGACGCCGCCCGTGGTGCTCGAGCGGTTCACGGCATCGGACCGCGCGGCCAACATCCCCGAGTTCGTGCCGGTGGACCCCGACACGATCGCGAAGATCCAGGAGCGGTTCCTCGATGCGTACTCGTTCCTGCGGGCCGGGATGGCGAACGAGCGCACCGGCAACTACGCGGGGGCCGTCCGGCTGTACCGGCGCGGCCTCGAGATCGAGGCCGCGAACGTCGAGCTCCTGAACGCGATCGGGTTCGCGCTCTTCCAGCAGGGCCACAGCCGGGAGGCCGTCGTCGAGCTCGAGAAGGCCATCGCGGCCGACCCGAAGCACGCGAAGTCGCACAACAACATGGCGCTCGCCTCGATCGAGCTCGGCGAGCTCGAGATCGCCGAGGCGCACTACCGCGAGTCGCTCGCGATCCAGCCCCAGCCCGCGATCTACAACGACCTGGGCGTCGTGCTCGAGCGGCTCGGGATGCCCGAGGATGCGGAAGCAGCGTATCGCAGCGCGCTGAAACTCGATTCCAGGTCGAGCGCGGCGCACACGAACCTCGGTGCGTCGCTCGCGCGCAGCGGGAAGTACGCCGAGGCGGAGAAGCATTTCCGCGCGGCGCTCGCGGCCGATCCGAAGAACGCCGTTGCGCAGAAAGGGCTGTCGCAGTTGCCGGCAGCCGCCGGCCGGGTGGGCCAGGCGACCTTCGCGCCGGGGCCGTAGGGAACCGCCGAGTCGGGCGGGATTGCCTCGCTCAGCGCCAGTGCTCTCGCAGGTCGAACGACAGCTGACGGTGATGGCGTATGGACAGCAGGTACACGATCCCGCTGCGCAGGGCGTACAGGAGCAGGTAGTCGTCCGTTATGTACTCCCGCAACACGGTGTCGCGACCGGCCTTGCGTCGCAGTGCTGCGAGCGCAGCTGATCCCTCGGTCGACTGCGGATTCCTGGCCGCGAAATCCCGACCGAGGTCCGGAAAGCGGGCGAGGTTGGGGATGATTTCGTCGAACAGGCGGTCCAGCAGCCGTTCGAATTCGGAAGGCGCCCCGGCGGCCAGGAGAAAATCGCGTATGGAATCCAGGTTGGCCTGGAAGTTGGCCGTGACGCGAACCCGCGCGGGCATCGGTCAGGCGCGCGGGCGAGCCTTGCCCTTGCGGTAGCGAGCGCGCAGCTCCGCCACGCCGAGGGTCCGGCCGGCAGCCACGTCGTCGAGTCCCCGCGACGCTTCGTCGATCAGCGTCAGGTGGATGTGCTCGCGCTCGAGGCGGTGATAGTGATCGAGGCGGCGTGCGTCGACGAGCGCGACGTAGCTCTCGCCGTTGCGCGTGATGAGTTTCTCGCGGCCGCTCCGCACCTGCTCGGCGAGCTCGGTGAAGCTGGCGCGTACCTGGTTCATCGGGACGATGTCGTCGCTCTGGAAGCCCACGTCGGAATCCATTAACGAATACGTTCAAGTCTTATACGCTGCGCCTGGCGGACGGGCAAGGTGCCCCCGCGGCGGCGGCGGCGAGCCCGTATCATCTCGACACCAGACGGAGGAGAGACCATGCCCACGACGCCCGGAACCTGGACAGCGCGCATCGCGCGCGCAACGATCGCCGCCGCTGTGGTGGTGGTGCTGGCGGGACCCGCGACCCGGTTCGGCCTCCTGTCGTGGAAGGCAGGTCTCGGCCTGTACGCCGTCGCCGGGCTGCTCGCCGGCATCGGCGCGCTCATCGCCGTCGTCGCGCTGCTGCGTCGTCGCGGCGGGCGGGT
>RPQJ01000194.1 GCA_003819815.1 Lysobacterales bacterium | reverse complement strand
ATGATGCGGACGTCCGGCAGCACGTAGTCGACGATGCTCGCCCCGTGCGGCGCGCGATGGTCGCGCCTCACGACCAGCGCGACGTCGTGCCGCTTCGAGAGCGCGTTGCAGAGCTCCGCCGCGGCGCGCTCGGAGCCGGCGAAGCCGCGCGAGAGGACGACGTGCAGGATCCGCAGGCGCTCCGCCACGACCGGTGCACCGGACGAGGCCGCCCGGCCGTCGGACGTCGGCGTTCCGTGCGGCTGCATGCGGCGATTCTAGCCGCGCGCCGCCCGCCTCGCTCAGCGCATCCGCGCGGATGCCTGCTCCTCGGCGAGACGCCCGTGCTTGACGAGCCGCGCCTCGATGCCGGCCCGGGTGCGCTCGTGCGCCGCCGCGAGCGATTCGACCGACGCGCCGCCGTCGAACCCGGCGAGCAACCGGTCGTCCTCGTCCTGCGTCCAGGTCCTGCCGGCGTTGCGCGGCAGATGCGAGTTCCGTCGCGCGAGGCGCGCCCGGGCCTCGAGCGCCTCGGCGGCGAGGAACAGCGCGCGGACGACGTCGGTCGCCTGCAGCGCGGCAACCACAGGCAACGGCGTGCCGTCCGCAGGGTCGGCGCCCGCGGCCAGCGACTTCAGGATTTCGGCGGCTTTCTGGTCTTCCATGACGTGACTCCCGTCCGCGGACCGGCGACGGCCGGCCCTGCGGCGGTCATTGCACCCGCGCGCGCCGGGCCGTGCCAGCGCGATTCGTCGCGATTCCGTGCGGATACTCGGCGGGTCAGTCCTGGCCGATCTCAAACAGCGGCCGCAGGTAGCGCAACCGCTCGACCGGGTCGTCGAGCTCGAGGCAATGCTGCTTGTGGACGGCAGGCAGCGGCAGGATCTCGACGAGACGGCCCGCGACCCAAGCTGCGTCGTCGGGATGCCGCTCGAGCGACGCGAACGGCTCGCCGAGCTGGGTGAGCGCCGCGTCGAGCGCCGGGGGCAGGTCGGCGAATTCCGTGGGGAGCGAGCACGGCGGCGGGTCGTCGAGCCACTCGACGTCCGCGAGGTTGAGGCCGTCGCGTGCACGGCGGCGCTCGACGATCCGGAACCGCCGGCCGCCCTGCGCGAGTATGCCGAGCAGGCCGTCCGGCTGGCGGGAGAAGTCGACGATGCGCGCGTAGGTGCCGACGTCGAACGTCGCGGCCGGGCCGCCCGCCTCGACGCCCTCGCGGATCAGCACGACGCCGAAGCCCGTGTCGTCGCGCAGGCAGTGGCGCACGAGGTCGACGTAGCGCGTCTCGAAGATCCGGAGCGGCAGCGGGCCGCCGGGGAAGAGCACCGTGCCCAGGGGGAACAGCGGGATCTCGACCGCGCGGGACGCATCGGACATGCGCCCGATTATGCCTGCTCAGGCGTGAGCACGCTCCGCGAGCGCGGCGAGCAGCCGGTCGTGCAGGCCGCCGAACGAGCCGTTGCTCATCAGCACGAGTCGGTCGCCCGGACGCGCCTCCGCGACCAGCGCGGCGGTGAGGCGCGCGAGGTCATCGTGGACGATGGCGAGCGCACCGAGCGGCGCCATCGCCTCCGTGACGTCCCAGCGCACCTCCGGCGACTGGTAAACGAACACCCGGTCGGCGCCGCGCAGCGATTCCGCGAGCGCCGCCTTGTGCGTGCCGAGCTTCATCGTGTTCGAGCGCGGCTCGACCACGGCGATCACCCGCCCTGCCCCGCCGGTGCGCCGCACGCCCTCGAGCGTGGTCGTGATCGCAGTCGGGTGGTGCGCGAAGTCGTCGTACACGACGACGCCGCCGACCGTGCCGCGGACCTCGAGCCGGCGGCGTACTCCGCCGAAGCGGCGCAGCGCCTCGAGCGCCGCCTGCTCGTCCACACCGGCGTGGCGCGCGGCCACGAGCGCGGCGAGCGCATTCTCCGCGTTGTGGCGCCCGAGCATGCCCCACTCGACGTCGCCCACGTGGCGCGCGCCGTGCACCACCGAGTAGCGCGCGTAGCTCGAGTCGCCGCTCGCGACCACGCGCCAGTCCGTCGGAGCCGACGCATCCGCGGTGAAGCGCTCGACCGGCGTCCAGCACCCCATCCCGAGCACCTCGGCGAGGTGCGGGTCGGCTGCGTTCACGACGAGCCGGCCCGCGCCCGGCACCGTGCGCAGCAGCAGGTGGAACTGCCGCTGGATCGAGGCGACGTCCGGGTAGATGTCCGCGTGGTCGTGCTCGAGGTTGTTCAGGATCGCGGTGCGCGGGCGGTAATGGACGAACTTCGCGCGCTTGTCGAAGAACGCGGTGTCGTACTCGTCCGCCTCGACGACGAAGTGCCGGCCGCCGCCGAGCCGCGCGCTCACGCCGAAGTCGAGCGGCACGCCGCCCACGAGGAATCCCGGCGCGAGGCCCGCGTGCTCGAGGATCCACGCGAGCAGGCTCGTCGTCGTCGTCTTGCCGTGCGTGCCGGCGACGCCGAGCACCCAGCGCTCGCCCAGGACGTTGCGCGCGAGCCACTCCGGCCCCGACTCGTAGCGGCGGCCGGCATCGAGGATCGCCTCGACGAGCGAATTGCCGCGGCTCATGACGTTGCCGACGACGAACACGTCCGGCTCGAGTTTGAGCTGGTCGGGCTCGTAGCCCTCGATCACGTCGATGCCGAGCGAGGCGAGCTGCGTGCTCATCGGCGGATAGACGTTGCGGTCCGAGCCCGTGACGCGATGGCCGGCCGCGCGTGCCAGCGCCGCGATGCCGCCCATGAAGGTGCCGCAGATGCCGAGGATGTGCAGATGCATGGTCAGGGCGCCGGGCCGCGCATCAGCCCGACGAGGAAATTCACGACCAGGAAGTACGTGAGGGCGACCGCGATGCCCGTGAACAGGTTCGAGTCGGTGGCGAGCTTGATGATGCGGCCGGTCACGAGCGCGAAGGCGATGACGAGCCCGAGCGCGACCACCTGCGCGATGCCGGAGGCCGGCGCCTCGCCGGCGGCGGACAGCAGGAACTGCAACGGCAGGTAGAGCCCGAGCCCGAGCACTGCGCCGGTGCCGAAGACGGCGGAGGCGGTCTGCAGGAATCGCTCGGGGTGGCCGTAGATCTTCAGGATGATCCACACCCAGCAGAGGAGCAGCAGCGGGTCTGCGACGAGGAAGAAGAACCAGGTCGACCCCGGCTCGTCCAGGAACGCGAGCTGCAGGATCGACACGCCGAGGTACCCGGCGACCGTGACCGCGAGCAGCAGCGAGGACGCGGGCAGGTCCTGCGGACCGCGGCGCCAGAGTACGATGTCGACGAAAATCCTGAGAAACTTCTGCATTCAAGCCACGCGGCGCCCGGGGTGCCGCGATTCTACACGCAGGTCTACCCACGCATGCGCGATGCGACTTACGTTGCGACACCCGAGGCGCTCGCGGCCGCGACATTCCGGTTGCAGGGCGCCCGGCGCCTCGCGATCGACACCGAATTCATGCGGGAGCGCACCTACTACCCGCAGCTCTGCCTGGTGCAGGTGGCGAGCGACACGGACTGCTATCTCTTCGATCCGCTCGCCGGCCTCGACCTCGCTCCGCTCTTTGCCACGATCGCCGACCGCGCGCGACCGAAGATCCTGCACGCGGCGCGCCAGGACCTCGAGGTCATGCTGCACGTGGGTGGCACGGTGCCGGGCCCCATCTTCGACACGCAGGTCGCGGGCGGGCTGCTCGGCCTGCCGCCGCAGGCCGGATACGCGGACCTCGTCGCACGACGGCTCGGCCACTCGATCGACAAGGGCCAGACGCGGACCGACTGGTCGCGCCGCCCGCTGTCGGACGCGCAGCTCGCCTACGCCGCGGACGACGTGCACCACCTGCTCGAGCTGCACACGGAACTCTCGGCCGGGCTCGTCGCAAAGGGCCGCGGCGAGTGGGTCGCGGAGGACTGCGCGGCGCTCGAGGCGGCGGAGCTCTACCGCACACTTCCGACGGAAGCCTGGCGACGGCTCAAGGGCATCGGCCGGCT
>RPQJ01000193.1 GCA_003819815.1 Lysobacterales bacterium | reverse complement strand
CTCCGCGACGAGCCGGCGTACGCGTCGCGCGGCGCCGCCGTCCGGGACGAGCAGGAAGCGCAGGACGGGGCGCGGGTAGCTCAAGCGCGCACGCTCACGTGCCCGAAGGCCGCCGGATCGTCGCGAAATACCCGCTCGCGGCGAGTCCGGCATCGACCTTGGACGGCTCCGGCTGGAAGAGCTCGAGCAGCACGCCGTCGGGGCCCTGCGCCATCGCGTAGGAGGCCTCCGCGTGGTGCCGGACGGGCGTCACGGAGACGCCGGCGGCGGTGAGCCGCGCGACCAGCGCTTCGAGTTCGTCCGTCTCGATCCCGAGGTGATGCACCGTCGCCGGGCCGGTGTGCTTCGGCGGCTGCGCGTAGAGGTGCAGCCTGCCCTCGCCGATGCGGAGGAACACGTTGCGCGCGCCGGCGAACTCGGCGTCGAGCACGACGACGCCTTCGAAGAAATCGCGCCAGAAGGCGATCGTGGCGTCGACGTCGGACGCCATCAGGTGCGCGTGGTGCAGGCTGATCACGGCGGGTCCCTCCGGCCGGACGTGTCAGTCCGGCTTCGTGAGCCGCTCGAGCTCGCGCTCCGCCCGCCCCTCGCCCCGTTCGACCGCTTCCCGGAAGAGACGCAGCGCCGTCACGAGGTCCGCCGCGACGCCGTGGCCGCGCAGGTAGCAGTAGCCGAGGTTCATCGACGCCGTGCCGTGCCCCCCGAGCGCCGCCTTGCGATACCACTTCACCGCGTGCGCGTAGCTCTGGCCGCAGCCGAGGGCGTGCTCGTAGCACGCGCCGAGGTTGTTCTGCCCGTCCGCGTCGCCGGCGAGCGCGCTGCGCGCGTACCAGAGGAACGCGCGCTTCGGGCTGAACCTCAATCCGCCCCTGGCCTCCCGATACCAGTCGCCGAGCTCACACGCCGCCGTGCCGCTGCCCGCATCCGCCGCCTCGACGAGACGCGCGACGGCGTCCGCCTGTAGTTCCTGCATCCGCCCCCCTTTCTATTTGATTCAACCGTCGGGTCGACCGCCCTTCCAGCTTGCCGCTCGCGAGGCTCACTGCATGAGCCCGCTTTGCTTCGCTCCGTGCGCGTCGACGTTCAGGAGCATACCGCCATCAAGGCTCCCGCGACGATGACCGCCATCACGATCGGACCCAGCCAGGCAGCGAAGCGCAGCGCGATCAGCACGCGCGAGAACCACTGTCGGTCGTTGAGGTGCGGAAACGACCGGCCGATGGGAACGGGTTGGTCCAGGAAAGCGCAGAGCGGCTCCCAGCCCTCGCGTACGTCGAACTCGAGCAGGCGTCCGGGCGGCACCGTGCGACGGACGTCCGCGAGGTGCGCCTCGTAGGTCGCGATCGCGTGCGCACGGTCCGCGAATCGCCCGCCGAACCGGCCGTTCCAGATCACGTCGTCGTGCATGCGGCGCACCGACTGCGGGAACCAGCGCGGCCACTGCCGATCGATCGCCCACAGGGTCGCCCGCGTGCTCCCGTACCACGCCGCCGGATCGCGCCGGGTGAGCACGACCCTGGCCGCGGGAAATTCCTCGAGCAGTCGCGCGTAGAACTCGCACGCAGGCCAGTCAACGACGGCGCGGTAGCCGCGGAAGAAGCGCCGGAAATCGACCGGCGCGCCGGCCCGCGCTCGGATCCAGAATCTCGGATGCGCGGGCCGCGTCATCGCCACCTGCATGTGGTAGCAGCGCCCGTAGCCCAGCACCTCGAGCGCGCGGGCGAGCGACGTCGTCCCCGTGCGCCCGAATCCCGCGCCGATGACTTCGATCGTCACGCGCGCGCGGCCGGCGTGCCGTCCGGTCCCGCGGATCCGAGCAGGTCGAGCGTCCGCCGATCGGGCTCACCGTCGTAGAACTCGTCCAGCACGCGTCGGAAGACGGCGCCGGACTGCGATGCGGCCGCGAACAATGTCGCAGAGGACCGCAGCTTCAGGTCGTCGGGGGATCCCAGGATTTCCTGTGCCGTGCGTCCGGCGTGCGCAAGCAGCGCCTCGCAGCACGCGACGATCCGGGGACCGAGGACCGGATGCGCGAGATACGCGCGAGCCTCTTCGAGGCTGCCGATCGCGTAGCGTCGTGCCGTTACGCTGTGGCCGAGACCCACAAGCTGCGGGAAGACGAACCACATCCAGTGCGAGCGCTTGCAGCCGGCCCGCAACTCCGCGAGGGCCTGCGCGTGCACCCGCTCCTGGGCGAGCACGAAACGCTCGAGGTCGTGAGGGTCGCTCATTCTCAACGTTCGTACGAATCGGCTTCAGGCTACCGGCCGGCGCCGCAGTCGCCATCCGCAGTTGCCGTGATCTCTAGCGCAGGCCCGCCTCGTAGGCGTCGATGAGCGGCACGAGCGCCGCCCGACGCGCCAGGCTCTCGGCCGGCCAGTACCGATCACGGTCGTAGTACTCCGGCACGGCGGGCGTATCCGGCGACAGAACGACCCAGGCTTGCTTCGAGATCGTGAAGATGTGGATGTCGGGCGGGAGCCGGTCGGGATCGTCGAGTGTGCCGACCCGGACGAAGGCGACGATCGGCCCGGCGCCGGCGTAGTGACTCCAGACCGCGACACGGCACGTCGGGCAGCGGGCGATCCGCTGGCCGCGACCGCTCGCGGACGGGGTGAGCACGAGTTCGGGTGCGACGCCGAGGGTCGTCACGCGCACGGCCTCGATCATGGCGTTCAGCGCGAACGAGGCGCCGGACTCCCGCTGGCACCAGCGACAGTGGCAGCAGTGTACGAAGAGTGGCGCGGACTCGAGCCGGTAGCGGACGGCGCGGCAGTCGCAGCCGCCTTCGAGCAGCGGATTCGTCGGGCTCATGCGTCGAGTGTAGCCTCCCCGTCTTCGGCCAGTCCGCCCGCTACGCCAGCAGGGCGCCGCGCTCGGCGAACAACTCGCGCAGCACCGAGCGGTGGCAGCGCGACTCCTCTGCGCAGTAGCAGCCGACCGAGAAGTCGGCCGTGTGCGAGAACGCGGCGAGCGTGTCGAGCACGGCCCGGACGTCGGGCGCACTCATCTCCGCGCGATACTTCCGCACGAACGCCTTCCAGGCCCGCGCGTCGTCGCCTGCCACCGCGGCCTGCGCCGCCTTGAGCAGGGCCTCGCTCGGCGCGAGCGTCGGCAGCCAGACATCGTAGAGGTTGCGGCTCGCGTACTCGCCTTTCGGCACGCCGCGCGGCGGCCGGCGCACCGTGCCGATGCGGAGGCCCTCGCCGGGGACCCGCTCGCTGCCAAGACGCACGATGCGGACGGTCACGGTGCCGGGTTTAAGTTTCGCAAGTAACGTCAGAACTGCGCATCGGGACCGTTGCCGTCCGTCCGCGGCGGCTCGAGAGCCCGCTCGCGGGGCCAGGGGGTGAGCGCCACGTAGTACAGGACGATCAGATTCACGAGCGGGATCGACGCCATGATCGCGAGCCACGGCGGATACCCCATCCGCCCGAGGATCTTCCAGAACGCGACCAGCTGCAGCAGCGACAGGATGGCGATCCAGCGAATCATGGGAGCACTCCGCGGCCGGCGACTCCTTGCCGCCGTCTCAATGATATAACGCGCGCCATGAACGACCTGAACCGCGGCCCCCGGGGCCCGATCCGCGCGCCTCGCGGCGCCACGCTCTCGGCACGCAGCTGGCTCACCGAGGCGCCGCTGCGCATGCTGATGAACAACCTCGATCCGGACGTGGCCGAGCGGCCCGACGACCTCGTCGTCTACGGCGGCATCGGTCGCGCAGCCCGCAACTGGGACTGCTACGACCGCATCGTCGCCGCGCTGCGCCGGCTCGGCGACGACGAGACGCTGCTCGTGCAGTCCGGCAAGCCCGTCGGCGTGTTCCGCACGCACGTCGACGCGCCCCGCGTGCTGATCGCGAACTCGAACCTCGTCGGACGCTGGTCCACGTGGGACCACTTCCACGAGCTCGACCGCAAGGGACTCATGATGTACGGCCAGATGACGGCCGGCTCGTGGATCTACATCGGCAGCCAGGG
>RPQJ01000192.1 GCA_003819815.1 Lysobacterales bacterium | reverse complement strand
CCTTGCCCGCGTACAGCACCCAGCCGAAGGCCAGGAGCAGGACGGTGCCGTACACCAGCGCGCGCAGTCTTTCCATGCTCCGGCCTCCGTTGTGGGTCGAGTTCGAGTCAGGGCAGCGGGTGCAGTGGCCGGGGCTAGCGTAGCCCAGCGCTGCGGCGGCATGCCACGGACTGTATCCTGCGCAGGTCACGGGGGACCGCGGAGTGTCCCGATGCGCGTGCTGCTGGCGGAAGACGACGTGATGATCGGGGCCGCGGTCCACGACCGCCTCCGCGGGCAGGGCTTCGCGGTGGACTGGGTCCGCGACGGACGCACGGCCGATGCGGCCCTCGTGGGCGAGGTCTACGACCTGCTCCTCCTCGACCTGGGACTGCCCGGCCGGGAGGGTCTCGCGGTCCTGAAGGGCCTGCGCGGCCGGGGCTCCAGGCTGCCGGTCGTCATCCTCACGGCGCGCGACGCGGTCGATGACCGGGTCGCCGGGCTCGACGCGGGCGCCGACGACTACGTCGTGAAACCCTTCGATCTGAAGGAACTCGAAGCCCGCCTGCGTGCCGTCCTGCGCCGGCGCGCGGGTCGCGCAAGCAGCGTCATCGAGCACGGCCGGCTGAGCCTCGATCTCGCGTCGCACGAGCTGCGCCGTGACGGCGTGCCGGTGCCCGTCTCTCCGCGCGAGTTCGCGTTGCTGCACGCGCTGCTCGAATACCCGGGCCGCATACTCTCGCGTGCCCAGCTCGAGGAGCGTCTCTACGGGTGGGGCGAGGAAGTCGGCAGCAACGTGGTCGAGGTGCACATCCACTCGCTGCGCCGCAAGCTCGGGACGGAACTCATACGCAACGTGCGCGGCGTCGGCTATCGCGTGCCGGAGGATCCCGAGTGACTTCGCTGCGAAACCGATTGCTCGTCGCGCTCGTCGGCGCCGTCGTGCTGGCGGGCGCTCTGGGCGCGTGGCTCAGCTATCGCATCGCGAAGACCGAAGCCGATGCGTTCTTCGACGCGCAGCTGCGCGAGACCGCGCTGCTCCTGCGCGACGAGGTGCAGGTGTTCCCGGGCGCGGCCCGCCTGCCGCGCTCGCTCCCCGAGTACGACTTCATCGTCCAGGTGTGGTCGCGCGACGGCGTGCGGGTGTACCTGTCGCGGCCCCACGAGGTCGTGCCTGGACTCACCGGTCCCGGGCTGTCGACGACCCGGACGACGTCGGGCAGCTGGCGCGTGTACGGCGTCGAGACGGGCCGGGGCGTGATCCAGGTGGCCCAGCCGATGGACGTGCGCGAGCGGCGCGCCGCGAGGGTGGCGCTGCGCAGCCTCGTACCGTTCGCCGTGCTCGTGCCGGCGCTTTCGATCCTCGTTGCGTGGATCGTCGCGCGGACCGTCCGGCCGGTCCGCGGATTCGCAGACGCGCTGCGCCGGCGTCGTCCCGACGACGTGAAGCAGGTCGTCGTCGACGGCCTGCCCGACGAGGTGCGCCCGGTCGCCGAAGCGTTGAACGAGCTGCTCGCGCGCCTGCGCTCGGCGCTGGACCGCGAGCGGGCGTTTCTGGCCGATGCCGCCCACGAGCTCAGGACGCCGATCACCGCGCTCGACCTGCAGGCGCAGGCGCTGGCCGACGCCGGCGACGATCGTCGCGCAGCCGCGCTCGGCGACCTGCGCGCGGGCGTGAAGCGCGTCGGTCGCCTGATCGAGCAGTTGCTCGCGCTCGCGCGCGAGCAGCACGGCGCATCGGCCGCGCACGCCACGCTCGATCTCGACGAGCTCGTGCGCCGGACGGTCGCCGAATTCGTGCCGCTCGCCGAGGCCGCCGAGATCGACCTCGGCATCGAGTCGGCGGATCCGGTGCGCGTCGCCGGTGACGCGGACGCATTGCGACGCCTGCTCGGGAACCTGCTCGACAACGCCGTGCGCTACACGCCGGCCGGAGGGCGCATCGACGTCGCCGTGCAGCGCGAGGACGGCAGCCCGCCGCGGGCGCTCGTGACGGTGGCCGACACGGGGCCGGGCATCCCGCCGGAGGAGCGCGAACGTGTCTTCGACCGGTTTCATCGCGTGCCCGGCACCTCGGGCACCGGCAGCGGGCTCGGGCTCGCGCTCGCACGCAGCATCGCCGCGCGTCACGACGGCGAGGTACTGCTGCGGGACGGGCCCGGCGGCCGCGGCCTGTACGCAGTCGTCCGGCTGCCAGCCGTCCCCGGGCCTTAAGTCGCTCCTAAGTTTTCGCGTTCACGCTCTTCCCGGTGAGCGCGCCGGGACGTCCGGCTGCGCATGGAGGAATTGCATGAGCATCACGTCGTTCGTCCGCAAGCCACTGGTCGTTGCGCTGCTCGGCGCGACCGTTGCGCTGGTGCCCGCCGCCGCGCTGATCGCGTCGCGCTCAGCGCATTCCGAGGCAACCGCGGGAAATGCCTCCACGCCGGCGACCGAGACCGTGCCGGCCACGCAACCGGTCGTCACGCCCGAACTCGCCGCCGCGTCCACCGACTTCCGGACCCTCGTGCGCCGCTACGGCCCGGCCGTGGTCAACGTGAGCGTACGGGCCGACGGCGCGACCGCCGCGCGGCGCGACATGCCCCCCGGCATGGATCCCGACAATCCGCTCTTCCGCCACTTCGGCATGCCGATGGTCCCGCCAGGCGCGCCTGCGGTGCGCGGCGAGGGTTCCGGATTCATCGTGAGCGCCGACGGCGTGATCCTCACCAATGCACACGTCGTGGACGGCGCCGAGCGCGTCACGGTGAAGCTCACTGACCGTCGCGAGTTCGAGGCGCGCGTGCTGGGTGCGGACGAGAAGAGCGACGTCGCGGTCCTCAAGATCGAGGCGAGCGACCTGCCGGTGGTGAAGATCGGCAATCCGTCCGCGCTCGAGGTCGGCGAGTGGGTCGTGGCCATCGGCGCGCCGTTCGGCTTCGAGAACTCGGTGACGGCGGGCATCGTGAGCGCCAAGGGGCGCAACCTCCCCGACGACGCCTACGTGCCGTTCATCCAGACCGACGTCGCCGTCAATCCCGGCAATTCGGGCGGCCCGCTCTTCAACCTCCGCGGTGAAGTGGTCGGCATCAACTCGCAGATCTACAGCCGCTCGGGCGGCTACCAGGGCGTGTCGTTCGCCATCCCGATCGACGTGGCGATGGACGTCGGCCGGCAGCTGCAGGCGGACGGCCACGTGACGCGCGGCCGCCTCGGCGTCGGCATCCAGGAACTCGACCAGGCGCTCGCGAAGTCCTTCGGCCTCGACCGTCCCCGCGGAGCACTCGTCTCGAACGTCGAGCAGGGCGGCCCTGCGGCCGCGGCGGGCGTGCAGGAAGGAGACGTGATTCTGTCCTTCGACGGACGTGCGATCGACTCGGCCGGGGAATTGCCGTCGACGGTTGCCGCCGTCAAGCCGGGGCGCGAGGTCGAGCTCGAGGTCTGGCGCGACGGCAAGTCGCGGAACCTCAGCGTGAAGCTCGGCGGAGCCGAGGCTGCGGAGGTCGTGGCCGATGGCGGTGCGCCGGCGCGGGGACGCCTCGGGCTGCGCGTGAGGCCGGCGGCCGCAGGCGAAACCGGCGACTCCAAGGTCGAGCGCGGCCTCGTGGTCGAGGAAGCGACCGGCCCCGCGGCCGCCGCGGGCATCCAGCCGGGCGACGTCGTGCTGTCGGCGAACGGCCGGCCCGTGCGCGAGGTCGAGGACCTGCGCACCGTGGTCGCGGACTCGAAGGAACTGGTTGCGCTGCTGGTGCAGCGCGGCTCGTCGCGGATCTTCGTGCCGGTGGAACTCGGCTGAAGCCCTGAAGGCCCCGGGAAACCGGGGCCTTTCCGTTGGCGCGGCTGGGCGCTGACGCGTGATGGCCGTCCGATGATGCGGGGCGCCCGGACGCTGCGCTTCCGTTAGGATCCGTCCCATGGATCCGACAAGAATGCCCGCGCCGCAAGCGCGCCTCAGGAACGCGTTCGTTCGTTCGCTGGTCTCCGTCGTGGTGCTGTCGATCGCTCGAGTCGCCTCTGCGGACCCGGGCGATACACGCGCGGCATCGACGGCCGGGAAGTCCGCGACCGAGGACATGAGGCCGGGCGACAGGCCGCGCATCGGCCTCGTGCTCGGCGGCGGCGGCGCCAAAGGAGCTGCCCACGTCGGGGTTCTCTCGGTGCTCGAGGAGCTGCGCATCCCGATCGACTGCGTCGTCGGCACCAGCATGGGCGCGCTGGTCGGTGGTACGTTCGCGGCCGGGCGCACTGCGAGCGAGGTGGACGAGGCCGTCCGCGCCATCTCCT
>RPQJ01000191.1 GCA_003819815.1 Lysobacterales bacterium | reverse complement strand
TGTCCTTGAAGCCGTTCTCGGCCACGTTCGCCACGTACATCAGCGGCTTGCGGGTGATCAGGTGCAGCTCGCGCAGCAACGGCCGGTCGTTCGCGTCGACCGGATAGGTGCGCGCCGGCTTGCCTGCGTCGAGATGTTCCCGCATGCCCTTCAGGATCTCTCGCAACCGGATCGCGTCCTTGTCGCCCGCCTTCGATGCCTTCTCGGCGCGCTGCAGTGCGCGCTCGACGGACTCCAGGTCGGCGAGCGCGAGCTCGGTATTGATCACGTCGATGTCGGCGAGCGGATCGATGCGGCCGGCGACGTGCACGATGTCGTCGTTCACGAAGCACCGCACGACGTGCGCGATCGCGTCCGTCTCGCGGATGTGCGCGAGGAACTTGTTGCCGAGGCCCTCGCCCTTCGAGGCGCCCGCGACGAGGCCCGCGATGTCGACGAACTCGACCGTGGTCGGGATGATCTTCTCGGACTTCGCGATCTGCGCGAGCTTCGCGAGCCGGGTGTCCGGCACGGGCACGACGCCGACGTTCGGGTCGATGGTGCAGAACGGATAGTTGGCGGCCGCGGCGTTCTGTGCCTGCGTCACCGCGTTGAACAGCGTCGACTTGCCGACGTTCGGCAGGCCGACGATGCCGCACTTGATTCCCATGCCTTGCTCCTCACTTCGGCTGCGTGTGCAGCAGCTTCATCGCTTTCTCGGCGCCGTCGCGCACGAACACCGGCAGCGCCTGCAGCGCCGCGTCGATGGACTGCACGATCTCCTGCTCGTCGGCCGGCGCCGCGCGCTGCAGCACGTAGTCGATCACCTGCGAGCGGTCGCCCGGGTGGCCGATGCCGAGCCGCAGCCTCCAGAAGTCCGCGCCGCAGTGCGTGATCGTGTCGCGCAGCCCGTTGTGGCCGCCGTGGCCGCCGCCCAGCTTCAGGCGTGCGGTGCCGGGCGGCAGGTCGAGCTCGTCGTGCACGACGAGCAGCTCGCCGAGCGGCGCCTTCACGTAGTCGAGCAGCGCGCGCACCGCGAGGCCGCTGCGGTTCATGTACGTCTGGGGCTTCAGCAGCGTGATGTCGCGGCCGTCAATCGAGATGCGCGCGACCTCGCCATGGTATCGGGCGTGCGAGCGGAACGGCGCGCCCTGGGCGCGTGCGAGCGCGTCGACGAACCAGAACCCCGCGTTGTGGCGCGTGAGCCGATGCTCCGGCCCCGGGTTTCCGAGGCCGACGACGATCTGCAGCGGGGTGCCTGCCATGCTGGCGTCCGTAAAAGGACCGGGCCGCCCTTTCGGGCGGCCCGGCACCGCCGGCCCGAAGGCCGGTTACTTCTTCGCGTCCTTGGCCTTGGCGTCGGCCGCAGGCTTCGCGCCCGCCGCCGGAGCCGCCGCCGCCGGGGCCGCCACGGCGCCCGCCGCAGCCTCGGCTGCCGGGGTCTCGACTTCCTCGGCACGCGCGTGGTGGATCGACACCACCGGCGAGTTGCGTCCGTGCGTGAGCTCGGGGATCTCGACGCCTTCCGGCATCTCGAGGTCCGCGAGGTAGACCATCTGGTTCATGTCGACGCCCGAGAGGTCGACGTCCACGAACTCCGGGAGGTCCTTCGGCAGGCAGCTCACCTCGACGTCGTTGCGCAGGTGCGAGACGACGCCGCCCTTCTTGACGCCGGGGGCGACCGCCTCGTTCTTGAAGTGCAGCGGGATCGTGATGCGGATCTTCTCGTTCTCGAGCACACGCTGGAGGTCCACGTGCAGCACGGCGTTCTTCGCCGGGTGCCGCTGCACGTCCTTGAGCACCGCCGCCTGGGACACGTCGCCCACGCGCAGGTTGATGATCGTCGAGTAGAAGCGCTCGTTGTCGAGCATCAGCATCAGCCTGGTGTGGTCGAGCGCGAGCGCACGCGGCTCGCGGTGACCCCCGTAGAGTATGGCCGGGACCTTGTTCACGCGACGCAGGCGGCGGCTCGCACCCTTGCCCTGCCCATCGCGGAACTCGGCGGCGAGTTCGAAAGACGTCTTCATGGGATAGCTCCGTTCTTCAGCAACAAAACCCGCCCGCTCGCGACCAAGCAGACGGCACCTAATCGATATAGAGCGAGCTCACGCTCTCCTCGTCGCGGATGCGGCGCATCGTCTCGGCGAGCAGGCCGGAGACCGAGAGCTGCCTCACCTTGCGGCACGCGCGCGCGTCGTCGCGCAGCGGGATCGTGTCCGTCACGACGAGCTCGTCGAGCGCCGAGGCCTCGATGCGCGCGACCGCCGGGCCCGACAGCACGGGGTGCGTGATGTAGGCCACGACGCGGCGCGCGCCGACGTCCTTCAGCGCCTTCGCCGCGTGGCAAAGCGTGCCCGCGGTGTCGACGAGGTCGTCGACGAGGACGCAGCTCTTGCCCTCGACCTCGCCGATGATGTTCATCACCTCGGACTCGTTCGCGCGCGGCCGGCGCTTGTCGATGATCGCGAGGTCCGCGTCGTCGAGGCGCTTCGCGATGGCCCTCGCGCGCACCACGCCGCCCACGTCGGGCGAGACCACGACGAGGTCGTCGTACTTCTGCTTCCAGACGTCCCCGAGCAGCACCGGCGAGGCGTAGACGTTGTCCACCGGGATGTCGAAGAACCCCTGGATCTGGTCGGCGTGCAGGTCCACCGTGAGCACGCGATGCACTCCCGCGCCCGCGAGCATGTTCGCGATCACCTTGGCCGTGATCGCCACGCGCGTCGCGCGCGGCCGGCGGTCCTGCCGGGCGTAGCCGAAGTACGGCATCACCGCCGTGATGCGCCCCGCCGACGCGCGCCGGCACGCATCGACCATCACGAGGAGTTCCATCAGGTGGTCGTTCGCGGGCGGGGACGTGGGCTGCACGACGAACACGTCGCGCCCGCGCACGTTCTCCATGATCTCGACCGTCACCTCGCCGTCGCTGAACCGCCCGACGTGCGCGCGGCCGAGCGGCACCTGCAGGTAGCGGGCGATGTCGAGCGCGAGCTGCGGATTGGCGCTGCCGCTGAACACCGCCATGGTCCCGCCGTCCATCCCACGCTCCTCGAAGGGGAAGATCCCCGGTTCCGCCCAGTCCTGCCCACCCTGTTCCGGTCTCGACCCGCCGTGCGCGGCCCCCGGATTCCAGGGCCCGTTCCGCTGATCCGTGCGGATGGCTGGGGTGGAAGGATTCGAACCTCCGAATGGCGGGATCAAAACCCGCTGCCTTACCGCTTGGCGACACCCCAGCGTATTCGTCAGCGGCGGGCCCCCGTCCGGTCGGGCTCGAGCCGGCTACGCACAGCCAGCGGCGAGCGGTTGAGGCCGCGCACCACGTACCCCGTCCAGCGTCGCGGCAGCTCCGAGAGCGCCGCGCGAGCAGCTTCCTCGTCGGGCAGGGCTGCGTAGACGCAGGCCCCCGTGCCGGTGAGCCTCGACGCACCGTACCTCCCGAGCCAGTCGAGGGCCTCGGCCACCGCCGGGTACCTCGACCGGACGACGGGCTCGCAATCGTTGCGGCCGCCCGACGTCAGGAAACCGCGAAGTGTGATGACCGGTGCGTTCCTTGTCAATTCAGGGGCGGCGAACACCTCGGCCGTCGACACCGACGCGTCGGGCTTCACGAGCAGGTACACGCGCTCGGGCAGGTCGACGGGCTCGACCCGTTCGCCGACGCCTTCCGCCCACGCCGCGCGGCCGCGAACGAACACCGGTACGTCCGCCCCGAGCGCGAGTCCGCCCGCCGCCAGCTCGTCCACATCGAGGCCAAATCCCCACAACTGGTTCAGGGCGACGAGCGTAGTGGCCGCGTCGGAGCTTCCACCTCCCACTCCGCCCTGAATGGGGAGCCGTTTCGACACGGCGATCGCCACTCCAGCCCCGCCCGGGCGGCGCCCGGCGAGCCAGCGGGCGGCACGGATCGTGAGATCCGCCTCCGCGTCCACGCCCGGCACGTCGCCCAGGCGCTCGATCACTCCGGACGGACGTTCGTAGAACCGTAGCTCGTCGCAGAGATCGATGAACTGGAAGACGGTCTGGAGCTGGTGGTAGCCGTCCGGGCGCCGCCCGACGACGTGCAGGAAGAGGTTCAGCTTGCCGGGCGCAGGCCAGGGCTCCGGCCGACCGAGGGAGATCTCGGCCCGGCTCACTGCGTGGCCCCGGGGCCGGACCCCGCGCCCAGCGTCCACCGGTCGATGACGAGCTTGACCCGGACGTCGCCACGAGTCGCCGTGAGACGTTGCGGCAGCGAGTAACCGGAGCTGCGGGTATACGCCTCGTAGCCGACGCGCCAGCCCTCCTGCTCGATGACCCGCCAGGGGACGGTCTGCGCGTCGCTCACCGTGGCCGGCGCGCCCGGCGCCGGCAGCCCGAGCATCCAGTA
>RPQJ01000190.1 GCA_003819815.1 Lysobacterales bacterium | reverse complement strand
GATGCCGGTTGCGAGCACCAGCGCGGCAGCAGCCAGAACGGCGGGGATCGATCGGTGAGCGTGATGGAAACGCATGGTTGCGGACTCCTCGTCGAGCGCCCGGAGGCGCGTGGTTGCGGTACAGGACCAACAACGAGGGGACGCCCGATCGGTTGACGTACCGCGTGCGTTCAGCTCCAGCCTTCCTTGCCGGGCTTCTCGTTCATGAGCTTGCCGAACCGGACGAACAGGTAGATCGCCACGACGATCATGAAGGCGATGGCGCCGAAGCTGAGCAGCCCGGCGTCGCTGGTGAATAGGAGCTTGAACGCGCCCATGGGGCACTCCGTGTCGACGGGGATTCCCGCAGCGTAGCGACAGCCACCGTAAGTATCGTCCGTACTCGTACGATCTGCAGGGCGTGCCGGTGTGACGCGGACGCCAGAAACCCCGACCGGCAACCTCGACCCGATCCACGTGGCCTGGACGGCGGACAACTCGATGCGCAGCTGATCCCGGGACGAGCGTCGATCGACAACTGTGGCAAGCTCGCGGGATGGTCGCCGGCCGCCGCCTGAACCCGTCGCAGGAATCCACGACTCCGTCTCCACCGTCCGGTGCCCCCGGGCTCGCGACGCTGCGGTCGCTGCCCGAAGTCTTCCGCTACACGCGGCACGCGCTCGAGCTCGTGTGGGCCACGAGCCGGCCACTCACCATCGCACTCGCGCTCCTGACGCTCGTTGCGGGGACGCTGCCCGCCGCCATCGCCTGGGTCGGCGCGCTGATCGTCGACGCGGTGGTGGCCGCGATCGGCGCCCACGCGAAGAGCGGCGTCGCCGACCTCGGTCCGGTGCTGCGCTACGTCGCGCTCGAGGGCGTGCTGGTCGCCGCGCTCGCCGCGACGCAGCGCGGCCTGTCGACCTGCCAGTCGCTGCTGCGCGCGCAGCTCGGGCAGCGGGTGAACGAGATGATCCTCGAGAAGGCTCTCACGCTCGAGCTACGGCACTTCGAGGACTCCGAGTTCTACGACAAGCTGACCCGCGCGCGGCGCGAGGCCTCGACGCGGCCGCTGTCGCTCGTGATGCGCAGCTTCGGCCTCGTGCAGAACGCGATCGCGCTGGTGAGCTACGGCATCCTGCTCGCGCAGTTCTCGCCGTGGGCCGTGCTCGTGCTGCTCGCCGCCGGGCTGCCGTCGTTCGTCGCGGAGGCGAAGTTCTCGGGCGACGCCTTCCGCCTGTTCCGCTGGCGCTCGCCCGAGACGCGCATGCAGATGTACCTCGAGACGGTGCTCGCCCGCGAGGATCACGCCAAGGAGGTGAAGCTCTTCGGTCTCGGGCCCCTGCTGCTGGGCCGCTACCGGGCCATCTTCCGCAAGGTCTTCGCCGAGGACCGCGCGCTGACGATCCGCCGCGACACGTGGGGATTCTTCCTCGGGCTCGTCAGCACGACGGCGTTCTACGCCGCCTACGCCTGGATCGCCGTGAGCGCCGTGCGCGGCGGCATCACGCTCGGGCAGATGACGATGTACGTGCTGCTCTTCCGGCAGGGCCAGGCCGCGGTGTCGGCGAGCCTTGCGGCGATCAGCGGCATGTACGAGGACAATCTCTACCTCTCGACGCTCTACGACTACCTCGACACGCCGGTGGATGCCGCGGGCGGCTCGGCCACTTCGGGCCCGTCGCCGGGCGACGGCGTTCGCTTCGAGCACGTGGGGTTCACCTATCCCGGCGCGACCGAGCCCGCCGTCGCCGACGTGAGCTTCCAGCTGAAGCCGGGCGAGAGCCTCGCGCTCGTCGGCGAGAACGGCTCCGGCAAGACGACGCTGATCAAGCTGCTCGCGCGGCTCTACGTGCCCACCTCAGGCCGCATCACGCTCGACGGGCTCGACCTCGCGGAGTGGGCGCCGGTCGCGCTGCGTCGCCGGGTCGGCGTCATTTTCCAGGACTTCGCGCGCTACCAGTTCATGGTCGGCGAGAACATCGGCGTGGGCGACGTCCGCCACTTCGAGGACGAGGCGCGCTGGCGCGTGGCGGCCGAGCTCGCGACGGCCGCACCCTTCGTCGAGGAACTTCCGTCCGGCTACCGCACCCAGCTCGGCAAGTGGTTCCGCGAGGGCCGGGAGCTGTCGGGCGGCCAGTGGCAGAAGATCGCGCTCGCCCGCGCGTTCATCCGCGATGGCGCGGACATCCTCGTGCTCGACGAACCGACCGCGGCGATGGACGCTCGTGCCGAGGCGCAGGTGTTCGAGCAGTTCCGAGAGCTCGCGCGCGGACGGATGGTGATCCTCATCTCGCACCGTTTCTCGACCGTGCGCATGGCCGACCAGATCCTCGTCATCCAGGGCGGCCGCATCCTCGAGCGCGGCGACCACGAGGCGCTGATGCGCCGCGACGGTCTCTACGCACACCTCTTCTCGCTGCAAGCGCAGGGTTACAGATGAGAATCGGCTTCAGATGACCCCGACGCTCGCCGGTGCCACGAACTTCCGCAGCCTGGGCGGCCTGCCGTCCGCGCGGGGCGGACGCCTGAGGCCGCACGCCCTGATGCGGGCCGACCGGCTCTGTGGACTTACGCCGGACGACTGGCGGCTCCTGCGTGCGGCGGGCCTCGCGACCGTCTGCGACCTGCGCAGCGCAGCGGAGTGCGCGGAGCACCCCAACGACATCCCGGAATCGCTCGACGTCCGCGAGCTCCGGTTCGACGTGCGCAACGACCTGCGAGCGGACCCCTCTCTTGCACGCCTGCTGCTCGACGACCCGACGGCGCACGGCGCCGAGCGCGTGATGATCGAGATCTACCGGCGCTTCCCGCGCTACCTCGCGTCGACGCTCGCCGAAGTCACGGACTGCCTGCTCGACGGCGGCTCGCCGCTGCTACTGCACTGTTCGGCCGGCAAGGATCGCACGGGATTCGTCACGGCGATGCTGCTGCACGCGCTCGAGGTGCCGGAGCCGCTGATCCGCGCGGACTATCTCGCCTCGCGCCGCTGGCCCGGTGCGGAGGGCCACCGGGCCTCGCTCGAGGCACGGCTCGCGCCAGTGGTGGCGGCCCAGGAACTGCGGGCCGCGGTCGACACGGTGCTCGACGTCCGCGACGTGTACCTGGACGCGGCGCTCGGTGTGGCGGAGGCCGAGTTCGGCTCGATCCAGGGCTACCTCGAGCGGGCAGCGGGCCTGACTCCCGATCGCGTCGAGCGGCTGCGCGGGCGGATGCTCGAGTGAAGACTGGTCAGCATGCCCGTTCGTAGACGTACTCGGCGCAGCGCTCGCCCTTGAAGTCGGCGACCTGCACGCCCGTCTTCGCGAACCCGAGCCGCTCGAGCAGCCGGATCGACGGGCCGTTGCGCGCGTCGGTCACGCCGCGCACGCACCGGATCGAGGGCACCGCTTGCAGCAGATCGAGCGTGGCCGAGACCGCCGCGCTCGCGTAACCGCGTCCCTGGAACGGGCGAGCCACGCTGAAGCCGATCTCCGCGCGCTCGAGCGCCTCGTCGCAGTGGATGCCGACGTCCCCGCACAGGGTGCCGGTGGCGGCATCCGCGATGCCGAGCTGTATCCACTCGCCCGGCCGGAGACCGTCGACCCCGCTCATATCCTCGAGGAATTCGCTGGCCGCCGCCCGGTCCATGGTCGACCAGCCCTGGTAGCGGGCGACCTCGGGGTCCGAGCGGTACGCGAGGAAAGCTTCGACGTCGGCCGGCCGCAGGAGACGCAGCAGGACGGGCTTGCGGTGCACGGGCAGTCGATCGGCGAACAGCACCGGCCAGACCTCGTCATCCAGTTGCAGGGCGCGCGACTGAACCACTGCGGCGGCGTCCCCGTCAATCGCGGCTGGCGTCGGCTGGCGGACACGCTTTCCGTTATCCTCCCGACGCGCAACGTCCCGTCCATCCGCAGGGAGCCTCATGAGCCTTCCTTCCTACGAGAAACTCGGCGTCTTCTATCTCGGCCGCGAGTTCGATCCCGGCTCAGGAAAGCTCGGTGCGGATCTCCTGTACGACTCGCGCGATCTCACGACCCACGCGGTCTGCATCGGCATGACGGGCAGCGGCAAGACGGGCCTCTGCCTCTCCTTGCTCGAGGAGGCGGCGCTCGACGGCGTGCCCGCGATCGCGATCGACCCGAAGGGCGACATCGCGAACCTCGCGCTCACGTTCCCCGAACTGCGCGCCCAGGACTTCCGGCCATGGATCGACGAAGGCGAGGCCGCGCGCAAGCAACAGACACCCGACGAGTACGCGGCCGCGACGGCGGAGCAGTGGCGCAAGGGCCTCGCGGAGTGGGGACAGGACGCCGAGCGCGTCGGCCGCCTGCGTGCGGCCGCCGAGGTGACGATCTACACGCCGGGCTCGGATGCGGGCCGGCCCCTGTCCGTGCTGCGCTCGTTCGCCGCGCCCGACGCCGCGGCGCTCGCCGATGCGACCGCGCTGAAGGAGCGCATCGGTTCCGCCGTGTCGGGCCTGCTCGCGCTGCTCGGCATCGAGGCCGACCCGATCCGCAGCCGCGAGCACATCCTGCTCTC
>RPQJ01000189.1 GCA_003819815.1 Lysobacterales bacterium | reverse complement strand
CGACACGACTTCCGGGCGCAGCGGCACCGCGTTCTGTTCCAGTGCCAAGCTGTGGCCGCTGGCGCGAGCGATTTCGTGGGCGACGGTGGCGAGCCCGCCGCGCGTCGGGTCGCGCATGAACCGCAGGCCGCGGAGCCTGCAGAGCGCACGCGCGAGCGGCAGCACGCTCGCGGCGTCCGAGCGGAGATCGCCGCGCAGGCCGAACTGCTCGCGCGCCAGCATGACGGCGATACCGTGGTCGCCGACCGGCCCGCTCACGAGCACGACGTCGCCCGCCCGGACCCGGCCGATGCCGAGCTCGAGCGCCGGGTCCTTGACGCCGATGCCGCTGGTGTTGAGGTAGATGCCGCCGCCCTCGCCGCGGCGCACCACCTTGGTGTCGCCCGCGACCACGACGACGCCGATTTCGCGCGCCGCGGCGGCGACCGCCGCGACGACGCGGTCGAGCACCGCGAACTCGAGCCCCTCCTCGAGCAGCACGCCGAGGCTCAGGTACTTCGGGATCGCGCCGGCGACCGCGAGGTCGTTCGTGGTGCCGTGCACGGCGAGCGAGCCGATGTTTCCGCCCGGGAATTCGATGGGCTGCACCGTGAAGCTGTCGGTGGTGAACACGAGCTCGCCGTCGCCCGCGCGCCATGGGAGCACGGCCGCGTCGCTGCCGGTATCGAGGAAGGGGTTCGCGAGATGGCGCGCAAAAATGTGCTCGATCACCTCGCGCATGTAGCGCCCGCCGTTGCCGTGCGCGAGCGAGACGTGGGTGTCCTCGAGGCTCACGGCTGCGGCCTGCGGCTGAGCCCGCCTATCGACTCCAGTGGCACCTTCGCCTCCTCGTTCCACGCCTCGAGCTCGGCGCGGATGTGCTCCCGCATCTGCTCGCGCACGTCATTCACCGCGTTGAAGAACTCCGCCATCATCAGCACCCAGCAGTACATGCCGCGCCGCGTGAGGCGAAGTGCGTCCGGATCGTGGCGCGTGGCGCCCACGAGCCGCATCGCGACGAGCTCGGGCGCGAGCTGCAGCCAGAACCCGGCGCCGTGCCGGGCCGCGACGTCCTCCCTGCGGAGCGCTCCTCCGAACAGCCGCACGAGGTAATCGTAGCGCATGCGCTCGCGGCGGCCGAGGTGCCGGCGCTGCGTGATGCCGCTCTGCCCGCCCTCGACGCGGCGGCAGTAGTGGTTCAGGGAGAACGTCGTCGAATACATCGTCCCGCCGACGTAGCTGAAAGCGCCGCTGCCCACGCCGACGTAGTCGTCCTGGTCGATGATGTACTCGTCGAACATCCCCTCGCCGCGCGAGAAGCACCACGCGGAGGAGGCGCGGTAGCGCGGCATCAGGCGGTCGAGGATGCGCTCGTACATCGGGTGGCGCAGCGATTCGTCGGCCCGTCCCATCGTCCGGTCCATCTTGTGCCGCGCGGTCGGCGCGGTCATGAGCGGGTAGAACGACACCTGGTCGACGTCGAGCTCGAGCAGCGCGTCGATGTCGCGGTCGAGCATCGCGAGCGTCTGGCCCGGCAGGTTGAAGATCATGTCGACGTTGAGCGTCGGGAAGATGCCGCGGACCGCCGCGAGGCGCTCGCGGATCGTGGCGCCGCTGCCGTACTTCGCGAGCCGGTCCATGCCCGCGAGCAGCCCGTCGTCGAAGCTCTGCACGCCCACGGAGAAGCGCGTCACGCCGGCGTCGCGGTAGGCCCTGAGCTGCGCAGGCTCGAGGTGGTTCGGGTTGGTCTCGATCGAGATCGAGCGCACCGGCGAGAGCCGGCGCACGAGCTCGAGCGTCTCGAGCAGCTCGGCGCCGTCGACGGTCGGCGTCCCGCCGCCCACGTAGACGTCCGAGAAGCGGAAGCCCGCCTCGTGGTACAGGCGGATCTCGCCGCGCAGCGCCTCGAAATAGCGGGCGGTCTTCGACTCGTTGTAGCGGACGCGATGGAACGAGCAGAACGGGCACAGCACCTCGCAGAAGGGCACGTGCACGTAGAGCTGGCAGGGTTCCGCGGGCGGCGCCGGCATCGCCTGCCCTTCCTCGTCCTCGTCGAAGCGCATCGCCGCGGAGTACTCGCGACGCAGGACGGCCAGCAATGGACGCTCGAACCAAAGCATGTCTTTACTCTACCGGCGACGCCGGGTTTCGGTGCAGGAACTCGATCACCTGTCCGTAGCTCAGGCCGCCGTCGTTGCACGGGATGCGCTCCGGCAGCAGCACCCGGAACCCACCGCGACCGAGTGCCTCGAGCGCGAGCTCCGAGAGCAGCCGGTTCTGGAACACGCCGCCCGTGAGCCCTACGACCTCGATGCCCGAGCGCGCGCGCTCCCTTTCGGCGACCCGCCGGATCGCGTCGGCCAGGGCCGAGTGCACGGCGCCTGCCCGCTCGGCCACGTCGCGGGTCCCATCGCTGCACCATTCGACGAGCGGAGCCCAGTCGATGCGCGGCAGGCCCGAATCGTCCTCGATGAGCGCCAGCACCGGGAATCCGGCGCCTCGCGCCGCGCGGGCCTCGAGCCACATCGGTCCCTGGCCCTCGAAACTCGTCTCGCCGACGCCGAGCACCAAGGCCGACATCGCGTCGAAAACCCGGCCCGCGGCACTCGAGCGCGGCGAGTTGATCCCTCGCTCCCACGCGGCGCGCACGATCGGATCCGGCACGGCGACCGGGCAGGCGAGCCCGGCCTCCCAGCAGAGCGCGGCGGCGCTGCGCCAGGGCTGGCGTCCTGCGAGGTCGCCCCCGGGGAGCCGGAACGGCCGCAGGCTCGCCACGCGTCGCCATCCCCCGGGACTCCCCGCGAACGTCTCGCCGCCCCACAGCGTGCCGTCGCCGCCGTAGCCCACGCCGTCCCAGGCAAACACGATCGCCGGCTCGTCGAGGCCGTGCTCGGCCACGAGCGCCGAGGCGTGCGCGTGGTGGTGCAGCACGAGCGTGTGCGACAGCCCGCGCGACTGCAGCCAGCGCGTGGTCGTGTAGCCGGGGTGGGCGTCCCCGATCCAGTGGCGGACCTCGACGTCGTAGAGCCGCGGCAGGTCGCGCACGACCTGCTCGAACACCTGCTCGCTGCGGCGGGTGCCCATGTCCCCGACGTGCGGCGAGACGACGACGCGGCGATCCCACGCGAGCGCGACCGTGAGCTTCAGGTGACCGCCCACCGCCAGCACGGGCTCGCGCAGGGCACGCGGAAGTTCGAGCTCGAGCGGTGCCGCGCCGCGGCCGAGCCGGATCGGCCGGGCCGCGCCTGCCGTCACGCGCACGACCGAGTCGTCGGCCGGGCGCAGGATGGGGCGGTCGTGGTGCAGGAACGCGTCGGCGACGGCCGCGAGCCGCGCCTCGGCCTCGTCCTGTTCGGTCAGCACGGGTTCGCCGCTCACGTTGCCAGAGGTCGCCACGACCGGGCCGCCGAACTCGGCGAGCAGCAGGTGATGCAGCGGGCTGTACGGCAGGAACGCGCCGACTTCCGCGAGCCCCGGTGCGACGCCCGGCGCCAGGCGGCCGTCCGCCCGACGCGGAACGAGCACGATCGCTCGCGCCGGATCGCGCAGCGCGCCCTCCTCGACCGCTCCGACGACGAGCTCCTCGCGCGCGACGTCGAGACCGTCCGCGCCCCGTTGCGGGAACATCACGGCGAGCGGCTTGTGGGGCCGCCGCTTGCGTACGCGCAGGCTTTGCACAGCCGCCTCGTCGCGCGCGTCGCAGATCAGGTGATAGCCGCCGATGCCGCGCACGGCCAGCACCCTGCCGTGGCGGAGCAGTTCCACCGCGGCCGACACGGCCGCTGCGTCGCCGGTGACGACGGCGCCTCGCGGATCCACGTAGCGCAGGTGCGGGCCGCACACCGGACACGCCACCGGTTCGGCGTGGAAACGGCGATCGAGCGGGTCCTCGTATTCGCTTCGACAGGCCGGGCACAGCGGGAAGCGCGCCATGGCGGTGTTCGGCCGGTCGTACGGCAGCGCCTCGATCAGCGTGTAGCGCGGGCCGCACTGCGTGCAGTTGATGAAGGGATACGCGTGGCGGCGGTCCGCCGGGTCGGCGAGTTCCGCGATGCAGTCGTCGCAGGCGTAGAAATCCGGCGGCACGGAAACCGCGGGCGCGTCCGTCGCGCTGCTGGGCGCGATGGCGAAGCCGTCCGCCGCCGGGCGCTCACAGGGCTCGACGGCCCGCACCCGTGGCCGCGCGAGGGGCGGCGCCCGGTCGACGAGCCCGCTCACGAACGTCGCGAGCGTCGTTTCCGTGGCGTTCGCGATCACCTCGACGTCGCCGCGGAGGTTCCGGACGTGGCCCGACACACCGAGCTCGTGCGCGAGGCGATGGACGAACGGGCGGTAGCCCACGCCCTGCACCCGTCCGGTCATGACGATCCGGCGGGCGACGACCGGACCGGCGTCGCGGCTCACGTTGCGGGATGCCCTGGAAGCGAGGGATGCCCGGCGCGATTCACGCCTCGGCGCCGGACGCCTTGCGGCCGGTCCAGACGTTCTCGCGCACGCCGTTCGCCCACCAGATGCGGCACGCGCCCTCGTCCGACACCATGCAGGGACCGACCGG
>RPQJ01000188.1 GCA_003819815.1 Lysobacterales bacterium | reverse complement strand
CCGTACCCCGCGCCCGAAACGCGCTTCCAGCCCGGCCGCAGGCGTGAAGGAAGGACCGCGCGTCATTCGCAAGTACCCGAACCGCCGTCTTTACGACACGGTCGAGAGCCGCTACGTGACGCTCGCCGACGTCCGCCGCCTGGTCGTCGAGCGCATCGACTTCGTCGTCCTCGACCGCAAGACGCAGCAGGACATCACGCGCAGCATCCTGCTGCAGGTGATCGCCGAGCAGGAAGGCGCCGGGGAATCGCTGATGAGCCGGGATTTCCTCTCGCAGGTGATCCGCAGCTACGGCAGCGGCCTGCAGGACTTCGTCGGCCGCTACCTCGACGAGAGCATCCAGCTTTTCGCGCGCGAGCAGCGCGAGATCCGCGACCGCTTCAAGAGCGTCGTCGGCCTCGACCCCGTCGAGACCGTGCAGCAGGTCGCGCACAAGAACTACCAGCGCTGGAAAGCGCTGCAGGACGAGGTGTTCTCTCGATTGCCCCGCCCGTTCGGGAGGGACGAGCGGGAGTAGGGGTGGTGAATAGGGAGTAGTGAACAGGGGTTCGGCGGAACGGAGGCGGATGCGCCGCCGGATCGCACTACCCCCTACTCACTATCCCCTCCCCTCTCCCGACGCCGTCAGGCGTCGACGCTGCGCATCGACAGCCGCACGCGGCCCTGGCGGTCGACTTCGAGCACCTTGACGCGCACGACGTCGCCTTCCTTCAGCTTGTCGCTCACACGCTCGACGCGCTCGTCCGAGATCTGCGAGATGTGCACGAGGCCGTCCTTGCCGGGCAGGATCTGCACGAACGCGCCGAAGTCCATCAGGCGGACGACCTTGCCTTCGTAGATCGCGCCCACCTCGACCTCGGAGGTGATCAGCTCGATGCGGCGCTGGGCCTCGCGGCCGGCGGCGCCGTTCACCGATGCGATCTTGACCGAACCGTCGTTCTCGATGTCGATCGTCGTGCCGGTCTCCTCGGTGATCGCGCGGATCACCGCTCCGCCCTTGCCGATGACCTCGCGGATCTTCTCCGGGTCGATCTTCATCGTGATGATGGTGGGCGCCCACTCCGACATCTTCGGACGCGCGGCCGAAAGCACCTTGTTCATCTCGCCGAGGATGTGCAGGCGGGCCTTGTGGGCCGAGTCGAGCGCGACCTGCATGATCTCCCGGGTGATGCCCTCGATCTTGATGTCCATCTGCAGCGCGGTCACGCCATCGGCGGAGCCGGCCACCTTGAAGTCCATGTCGCCGAGGTGGTCCTCGTCACCGAGGATGTCGGTGAGGACCTGGAACTTGCCGCCCTCGAGCACCAGACCCATGGCGACGCCGGCCACCGGCGCCTTGAGCGGTACGCCCGCGTCCATCAGCGCGAGGCTGGTGCCGCAGACCGAGGCCATCGAGCTCGAGCCGTTCGACTCGAGGATCTCCGACACCACGCGGATGATGTACGGGAAGTTCGTCATGTCCGGCATCACGGCGCTGACGCCGCGGCGCGCGAGGTTGCCGTGGCCGATCTCGCGGCGCTTCGGCGAGCCCATCATGCCCGTCTCGCCCACCGAGAACGGCGGGAAGTTGTAGTGCATCATGAACGGCTCTTTGCGTTCGCCCGCGAGCGCGTCGATGATCTGCGCGTCGCGGCCGGTGCCGAGCGTCGTCGTGACGAGCGCCTGCGTCTCGCCGCGCGTGAACAGCGCCGACCCGTGCGTGCGCGGGAGCACGCCCGTCTCCACGGTGATCTTGCGCACCGTGTGCATGTCGCGGCCGTCGATGCGCGGCTTGCCCTCGATGATGCGGCGGCGGACGATGTTGTACTCGAGCCGGCTGAACTCGTCGGCGACGGCGCGCGTGTCGAACTTCGGCGTCTCTCCACCCGACAGTGCCTCGACCACGGCCTTCTTGATCTCGCCGATGCGGGCGTGGCGCGCCTGCTTCTCGACGATCTGGTAGGCCTCCTCGAGCTTCGCGTCGGCCAGCCCGGCGACGGCCTGCGTCAGCTCGGCGGGAATCTCCGGCGCCTTCCAGTCCCAGGCCGGCTTGCCCGCCGTCGCGGCAAGCTCGCGGATGGCGCTGATCGCAACCTGCATCTGCTCGTGGCCGTAGACGACGGCACCGAGCATGACCGACTCGGGCAGCATCTTCGCTTCCGACTCGACCATCAGCACCGCGTCCTGCGTACCGGCGACGACGAGGTCCAGCGCGGAGGCCTTCGTATCGGTCGCGGTCGGATTCAGCAGGTACTGGCCGTCCTTGTAGCCGACGCGCGCCGCACCGATCGGCCCCTTGAACGGGATGCCCGAGAGCGCGAGCGCCGCCGAGGCGCCGAGCATCGCGGGGATGTCGGAGTCGATCTCGGGGTCGAGCGAGACGACCGTCGCGACGACCTGCACTTCGTTGAAGAAGAATTCCGGGAACAGCGGGCGGATCGGCCGGTCGATCAGGCGCGAGATCAGCGTCTCCTTCTCGGAGGGACGGCCCTCGCGCTTGAAGAAGCCGCCCGGGATGCGGCCCGCCGCGTACGTCTTCTCGACGTAGTTGACGGTGAGCGGGAAGAAGTCCTTGCCCGGCTGCGCCTCCTTGCGGGCGACGGCGGTGACGAGGACGGTGGTGTCTCCCATGGAGACGAGGACCGAGCCGTCGGCCTGGCGGGCGAGCCGGCCGGCTTCGAGCGTGACCGCGTGCGGTCCGTACTGAAAAGTCTTCTTGTGGACGTTCACGATGGTGTCCGGTGCTGCGAGAGCAGTGTGAGGTAGCAGAAACGAATCCGGCCCGCAGTGCGGGCCGGAGTTCGGCGGATCAGCGGCGGAGTCCGAGCCGGCTGACGACTTCCTGGTAGCGCGCCGCGTCGGTGTCCTTCAGGTAGTCGAGCAGCTTGCGGCGCTGCGTGACGAGCTTCAGGAGGCCGCGGCGCGAGGCGTGGTCGCCCTTGTGCGCGCTGAAGTGCTCGCCGAGTTCGTTGATGCGCGCCGAGAGGAGTGCGATCTGGACTTCGGGCGAACCGGTGTCCTTCGCGTTGCGACGGTAGCCGTCGACGATCTCGGTCTTGCGCTCGGTGGACAGTGCCATCGTGAGGAATCCTCGGAAAACGTGAGTCTTTGCCCTTGAATTGAGCCGCGCATTGTACCCGTCGGGGGGCCTGGTTCTCAAGCCTGCGCAGGATCCGCCGCCCCCGGTACGTAGAGCCGCCGTACCGTCGCCCGCCCGGCCTCGTCGACCGTGAGCACGCCGAGGAACGATCCGTCCGGGCCGTAGGCCCGCACGTCGCCCGGGGGTGGCGCGCCGGGGACGGCGATCGCCCGCCCCTGCCTCGCGTGAAGGCTGCCCGTCGCGTCGAGTTCGACGCGCGGCAGGCCGGCGAGCGCCGCGTCGGTCGGCAGGAGCCATTCCGGCCGCGCCTCGTCCGGCGCGCCCCGTGCCGCCCACGCTTCGACTTCGGCCAGCGTGACCATCGGCGCGCCTTCGAACGGTTCGACCCAGGTCCGACGGAGTCCGGAGAGATGGCCTTCGGTGCCGAGCGCCACGGCGAGTTCCTCGCCGAGCACCCGCACGTAGGTGCCCTTCGAGCAGGTCGTTTCGAACTCGAGCGACCGCGGTGCGAGCGACAGGAGTTCGAGCCGCTCGATCACGATGCGCCGAGGGGCGCGCTCGACCTGCTCCCCGCGACGCGCCCGCTCGTAGAGCGGGCGGCCGTCGAGCTTGAGCGCCGAGTACATGGGTGGCACCTGGTCGCGAGGACCGACGAAGGCGGCCATCGCAAGCCGTGCCTGCGCCTCGGTGATCGTCGGCACCGGCGCCGTGCGTACGACCGTGCCGTCGACGTCGCCCGTGTCCGTCGCCGCGCCGAGCGCGAGCCGGGCGCGGTACGCCTTGCGGGCCCCGAGCAGCGAGCCGCACGCCTTGGTCGCCTGGCCGAAGCAGAGCGGAAGCATCCCGGTCGCGAACGGGTCGAGCGTGCCCGCGTGCCCGGCCTTCTCGGCGCGCAGCAGCCACCGGACGCGCTGCAGGGCGGGCGTCGAGCCGAGCCCCGCGGGCTTGTCGAGCAGCACGACGCCGTCGAGCGCACGCCGACGCGGCCGCCCGGCGGCGTCCCGGCTGGCCGGAGTGGGGTTCAAGACTTCGGTTCGTCCGGGGCAGCGTCGTCGTCGACGTGGCGTTCCGCGTCGTCGCGCACCGCGCGCGTGATCAGTTCGTCGATGCGGTTGCCCCGCTCGAGATCCTCGTCCGGCTGGAAATGCAGGTGCGGCGCGATCCTGAGCCGCAGCGCCCGCCCGAGCGGGCCGCGCAGGTAGCCCGCCGCCTCGTCGAGGATCTCGCGCTGCAGCGGGTCGTGCGAGTCCCCGCCGAGGATCTGGTAGTGGACCCAGGCGTGCGAGAGGTCGGGCGAGACCTTCACGTGCGTGATGGTCACGGGCTTGAGCCGCGGGTCCCGCACGTCGCGGCGCAGCATCTCGGACAGCGTGCGCTGCACCTGCTCGGCGACGCGGCGCGTGCGTGGAACCTCGCGCGGCATGGTCAGGCGCTGCGCGCGACCTCGACGCGGGCGAAGCACTCGATCTGGTCGCCCGCGCGGATGTCGTTGTAGTTGCGCACGCCGATGCCGCACTCGGTGCCGGCCCGGACCTCGTTGACGT
>RPQJ01000187.1 GCA_003819815.1 Lysobacterales bacterium | reverse complement strand
TGCGGTGGCGAGCCTGCGGGCCCGCGGTCCGATCGAGATCCGCGACGTCGACAATGTCGCGACCTCGTTCCCCGGGTTTGCGGCGCTCGCGCGGTCGGCCGGCCTGCGCCTGACCGAAAAATAAGTCAGACATATTTTCGGAAAATATGTCTGACACCATTATTGCGATCGACGGGCCGAGCGGATCGGGCAAGGGCACGATCTCGCGCCGGGTCGCGGCCCGGCTCGGCTGGCGACTGCTCGACAGTGGCGCGCTCTACCGGCTGGTGGCGCTGGGCGGCGCTGCCCGTGGCCTGGACCCCTCCGACGAGTCCGGGCACGCCCAGGTGGCAACCACCCTGGACGCCCGCTTCGAGGTGAACGAGCGGGGCGGCGAGCGGGTGCTGCTCGACGGGGCGGACGTCACGCGCGAACTCCGCGCCGAAACGACCGGCAACATGGCCTCCGTGGTCGCGGCGATGCCCGCCGTCCGGGCGGCGCTCCTGGGGCGCCAGCGCGCCTATGCCGAGGCGGCGGGCCTGGTGGCGGACGGCCGTGACATGGGCACCGTCGTTTTCCCGGACGCCGGGCTCAAGGTTTTCCTGACCGCAAGCGCCGACGAGAGGGCTCGGAGGCGCTATAACCAGTTGAAGGAAAAGGGCCTTCCTGCTAACCTCGCCGGCCTTTCGCAGGAAATTCTCGAACGGGACCGGCGCGATTCGGCGCGTTCCGTGGCACCTCTACGGCCTGCCGCGGACGCCGTCGTCATCGACTCCACCGGCTGCACGATCGAAGAGGTCGTGGCGCAGGTGCTCAGCCTCGCTCGACTCCGGTTTCCTGTGAATCCCTGACTTCGCCGCGGAACGCAAGTTCCCGGGGGGTCGCCCAGTCGCCTGGCAGGACGCCGGAGCGAAATCGTCAACCCTACGCCGGCGGGATGCGGGTGTAGAGCAACGGGCCTCGGAGCCCTGGAAAAGGTAATGACCGAAAGCTTTGCGCAAATGTTCGAAGAGAGCCTGGCCAGCCAGCGGATCCGTCCGGGCCAGATTCTCACCGGCCGCGTGATCGACGTGGGACCCGACGTGGTCCTCGTGAGCGCCGGCCTCAAGTCCGAAGCCGTCATCCCCACCGCGCAGTTCAAGAACGAGCGCGGCGAGATCGAAGTCCAGATCGGCGACGACGTCGAGGTGGCCCTCGACAGCGTCGAGGACGGTTCCGGCGAAACGCGCCTCTCGCGCGAGAAGGCAAAGCGCGCCCGCACCTGGGAGCGCCTCGAGACAGCATTCGAGAAGGGTGAGGTCGTCCTGGGCCTCATCAACGGCCGCGTCAAGGGCGGCTTCACCGTCGAGATCGACTTCGTCCGCGCGTTCCTGCCGGGCTCGCTCGTCGACGTGCGCCCCGTGCGCGACCCGAGCTACCTCGAAGGCAAGACGCTCGAGTTCAAGGTCATCAAGCTCGACCAGAAGCGCAACAACGTCGTGGTGTCCCGCCGCGCCGTCGTCGAGCAGGAATACAGCGCCGAGCGCAGCGAGCTGCTCGAGAAGCTGCAGGAAGGCTCGGTCGTCAAGGGCGTCGTCAAGAACCTCACCGACTACGGTGCGTTCGTCGACCTGGGCGGCATCGACGGCCTGCTCCACATCACCGACATGGCGTGGAAGCGCGTCAAGCACCCCTCGGAAGTCGTCAACGTCGGCGACGAGATCGAGGTGCGCATCCTCAAGTTCGACCGCGAGCGCCAGCGCGTCAGCCTGGGCCTCAAGCAGCTCGGCGCGGATCCCTGGCAGCAGATCGGCCGCCGGTACCCTTCAGGCACGCGGCTCTTCGGCAAGGTCACGAACATCGCCGACTACGGCTGCTTCGTCGAGATCGAGGAGGGCGTCGAGGGCCTCGTCCACGTCTCCGAGATGGACTGGACGAACAAGAACGTCAACCCGTCGAAGGTCGTGCACATCGGCGAGGAAGTCGAGGTCATGGTGCTCGACATCGACGAGGAGCGCCGCCGCATCTCGCTCGGCATCAAGCAGTGCAAGCCGAACCCGTGGCGCGAGTTCGCGGACAACTACAACCGCGGCGACAAGGTCAACGGCCAGATCCGCTCGATCACCGACTTCGGCCTCTTCATCGGGCTGCCGGGCGGCATCGACGGCCTCGTGCACCTCTCGGACCTCTCGTGGGACGTCGCCGGCGAGGAAGCCGTGCGCCAGTACCAGAAGGGCCAGACGGTCGAGGCGATCGTCGTCGCGATCGACCCCGAGCGCGAGCGCATCTCGCTCTCCGTCAAGCAGCTCGCGAAGGACCCCTTCTCGAACTGGATCGCCGAGCACCCGAAGGGCACGATCGTCCGCGGCATCGTCCGCGAGGTCGAGGCGAAGGGCGCGATCGTCGACCTGGGCGGCGGCATCGACGGTTATCTCCGTGCTTCCGAGCTTGCGCGTGACCGCGTCGAGGACGCCCGTGCGATCCTCAAGGTCGGCGACGAGGTCGAGGCCAAGTTCACGGCCGTGGACCGCAAGGTCCGCACGATCGCGCTGTCGATCAAGGCCAAGGACATGGCGGAGGAGCAGGAGGCCATGCAGAACTACCGTTCGGACAGCTCGACCGGCACGAGCCTGGGCGACCTGCTGAAGGAGCAGATCTCCGGCCAGTAATCACGGGACCGGCGGCGGGCCCCGGGGTCCGCCGCCGCCACCCGGCCGTACCGAGGAAGGAACGCTTCGGGGAGAAGAAGAGTGGACGGCGAACGCAGCATGACGAAGTCGGAGCTCATCGAGCTCATTGCCGCGAAGCAGGGCCACCTGCCGGCGAAGGACGTCGAGCTGGCCGTCAAGCAGATCCTCGAGATCATGAGCGACGCGCTCGCGCAGGGACAGCGCATCGAAATCCGCGGCTTCGGCAGCTTCAGCCTGCACTTCCGGCCGCCGCGCCAGGGCCGCAACCCCAAGACCGGCGAGACCGTCGCGCTTGCGGGGAAGTACGTCCCGCACTTCAAGCCCGGCAAGGACCTGCGCGAGCGGGTCAACGATCCGGAAGAGGCCGCCGAGCAGTCGCTCGCGGCCCTTTGACCGGGGCAGCCCCGTGCTGCGCCGGGCCGCCGCCGTCGTCGCGCTGGTGCTCATCGTCGTCGCGGCGATGCTCTTCACCGCGCTCAACCAGCAGCGATTCGACGTCGACTTCGCGTTCATCCGCTTCGGCGTTTCCTCGGGCCTCGCGCTCGTGATCACCTTTGCCGCGGGGCTGCTCGCCGGCGCGCTCTGGCGCTCCGCGTGGATCGCACGGCTGCTCGCCGAACGGGGACGCCTGCGCAATGCGCTCAGGCTCGCCGAGGGGCGTGCCGCAACGCCGCAGGGCAGCGGCACCGGTGCCGCCGTCCCATCGGCCGCATCGTCGCCCGCCGGTGCGCCCGCCGCCGGCAACGATGCCCGCTGATCCCGGCCTGTTCTGGCTCGTGTTCGCGGGCACGCTCGCGGTCGGCTGGGCCGCGACCGTGGGCTATGCCGCGTATCGCCGCCGTCGCCGCATCCGCCGGCGCGAGCGCCATCTCGAGGGCCTGCGCTACCTGCTCGACGACCAGCCCGACCGCGCGCTCGAGGTGTTCCTCGGGCTCGCCGCGCTCGACGACGAGACGATCGACACGCACTTCGCACTGGGGACCCTCTATCGCCGCCGCGGCGAGGTGGAGCGCGCGATCCGCGTGCACCAGCACATCGTCGACCGGCCGGGCATTCCGCCGAGGTATCGCGACGCCGCGCGGATGGAGCTTGGCCGCGACTACGTCCGCGCGGGGCTCTACGACCGCGCCGAGACGATCTTCCTGCAGCTCGCGGAGGCGGGAGTCGAGGCCGGGCCCGCGCTCGCCTACCTCGTGCGCATCCACGAACTGCAGCACGACTGGCCGCAGGCCGCCGAGGCCTACGAACGCCTGCGCAAGGTGGGCCTGCCCGAGCAGCCGATCGCGATCGCGCACTTCTACTGCGAGATGGCGGAGACGGCACTCGCCGAGGGGAATCTCGAGACCGCCCGCGGGCACCTGCGCCGTGCACATGAAGAGCAGCGGGATTTCGGGCGCAGCGCGATCCTGCGCGGCGATCTCGCGCGCCGCCAGGGCGATCCGCGGCTCGCGCTGCAACTCTACCGTCTCGTCGTGAAGCGGGACTTCCACCTGCTGCCCGTGGTGATGCCGAAGCTCGTCGAAGCCGCACGGCAGGCGGAGGACCCGGAGGCGTTCGGTGCGACGCTCGAGGAACTGCTGCAGAGCGGCAAGGCGAGCCGCTCGGAGATCGCCTACGCCGCGATCGTGAGCGGCTACTACGACGATCCCGCCATCCTCGAGTGCGTGCGCGAGTGGATCCTCGCCGACAACGACTTGAAGGACATCACCGGGGCGCTGCTGCCGCCGGGGCACGGGCCGAGCCCCGAACAGCTCCGCGCGGTCGCGGCCGCAATGCGCAACGTCGTGCTGCGCCATGCCCGCTACCGCTGCGCCGAATGCGGCCTCGACAGCTCGACGTTCCTCTGGCAGTGCCCCGGCTGCAAGTCGTGGGAGACGCTGCGCGCGATCGCCGCGCTCGAGTTCCTGCCGCGGGCCGCGCGGCCGCGCTCGCCGCAGTAAAGGTGTCAGACATATTTTTCACGCCGCGAGGCGGTAACGTGCCCGTGATCAGCCTGCGCAAGGCGAATCGACGGGAGACCAG
>RPQJ01000186.1 GCA_003819815.1 Lysobacterales bacterium | reverse complement strand
CGCGACGGCCGAGGATCTCCCCGAGGCGTCGTTCGCCGGCCAGCAGGAGACGCTGCTCAACGTGCGGGGCCGCGATCGCGTCGTGGCTGCAGTCCACGAGGTCTTTGCCTCGCTTTTCAACGACCGTGCCATTGCCTACCGGGTCCACCAGGGCTTCGACCATTCGCAGGTGGCGCTGTCGGCCGGCATCCAGCACATGGTGCGCAGCGACCTCGGCGCGAGTGGCGTGATGTTCACGCTCGACACCGACTCCGGCTTCCGCGACGTCGTGTTCATCACGGCCTCGTGGGGCCTCGGCGAGACGGTCGTGCAGGGCGCGGTGAATCCCGACGAGTTCTACGTCTACAAGCCCGCGCTGCGCTCGGGGCACCAGCCGATCCTGCGCCGCACGCTCGGGGCCAAGGCGATCAAGATGATCTATGCCGACGGCGCGCACGCTGCGCGGCGCGTCGTCACCGTCGACGTCCCGGAGGCCGATCGTCTGCGGTTCTGCCTCACCGACGTCGACCTGCTCGAACTCGCCCGGCAGGCGCTCGTCATCGAGGAGCACTACGGCGCCCCGATGGATATCGAGTGGGGCAAGGACGGCGAGACCGGCCGGCTCTACATCCTGCAGGCGCGGCCCGAGACCGTGCAGAGCCGCGCCGGGCGCACGCTGCAGCGCTACACGCTGAAGGGCCGGGGGCCCATCGTCACGCGAGGCCGCAGCATCGGCCATCGCATCGGAGCGGGCCCGGCCCGGGTGATCCGCAGCGTCCAGGAGATGACCCGCGTCGAGACGGGCGACGTGCTGGTCGCGGACATGACCGACCCGGATTGGGAACCGGTCATGAAGCGCGCCTCGGCGATCGTCACCAACCGCGGCGGCCGCACCTGCCACGCCGCCATCATCGCCCGCGAGCTCGGCATCCCTGCGGTAGTGGGCTGTGGCGATGCCACGCGCGTCATCCGCGAGGGCCAGCCCGTGACCGTCTCCTGCGCCGAGGGCGACACGGGGTATGTGTACGACGGGGCGCTGCAGTTCGAGCAGACCCAGGTCGAGCTCGACGCTCTTCCCGACCTGCCCGTGAAGATCATGATGAACGTCGGCAACCCGGACCGGGCCTTCGACTTCGCGGCGATCCCGAATCGCGGCGTCGGCCTCGCGCGGCTCGAGTTCATCATCAACCGCATGATCGGCGTGCACCCGCGCGCGCTGCTCGAGTTCGACCGCCTCGACGCCGACCTCAAGGACACCATCCGGCGCCAGATGGCCGGCTACGACGACCCGGTGGAGTTCTACGTCGAGAAGCTCTGCGAGGGCATCGGCACGATCGCCGCCGCCTTCGCGCCCGAGCCCGTGATCGTCCGGCTCTCCGACTTCAAGTCGAACGAGTACGCGAACCTGATCGGCGGTCGGCAGTACGAGCCCTCCGAGGAGAACCCGATGCTCGGCTTCCGTGGCGCCTCGCGCTACGTGGACGAGACCTTCCGTCCCTGCTTCGAGCTCGAGTGCAGGGCGCTCAAGCGCGTCCGCGAGCAGATGGGCCTCACCAACGTCTGGGTGATGGTGCCGTTCGTGCGCACCGTCCGGGAGGGCGAGCAGGTCGTCGAGTTGCTCGCCGCCAACGGGCTCAGGCGCGGCGAGAACGGCCTCAAGGTCATCATGATGTGCGAGATCCCGTCGAACGCACTGCTCGCCGACCGCTTCCTCGAGCACTTCGACGGCATGTCGATCGGCTCGAACGACATGACGCAGCTCGTCCTGGGTCTCGACCGCGACTCTGCGATCATCGCGCGACTGTTCGACGAGCGCGACGACGCGGTCAAGGCCGTGCTGTCGATGGCGATCCGCGCCTGCCGCAAGGCCGGCAAGTACATCGGCATCTGCGGCCAGGGCCCCTCGGACCACCCCGACCTCGCCCGCTGGCTGCTCGACGAGGGCATCGAGAGCATGTCGCTCAATCCGGACACCGTCGTCGAGACGTGGCTGTTCCTCGCGGGCGAGAGTCCGCCGAAGAAGTCCTGACGCGGCGGTGCACCGCTTGCGGTGCCTTTGCGGGACGGAGCGTCGGGGGCGGGTTCCGGGGCAGGGTGACGTGTACCACCGCGAAATGGGATTTCGCTAAGGTACACGTCACCCTGCCCCTCGGTCCGAGCCTGTGCGAGGTCCTCGAGGCGAGGACCTCGCACGGCGCCAGCATCGTTGAAGAGTTCTGCCGGACGACTAGTTGCTCGTCACTGCGGTCTCTGCTTCACGAGCATGCAGGCATCGGGGTGATCAGGCGCAGCCAAACCAGCCGCAGGCGAGTCTGGTACCGCGCGTCACGCCGGATCCGGCAGGCGTTTCATGCGCCGTGCGAGTTTTCCGGCTCGGCGGAAAACTCGCCCAGGCGCCGCGCATCGAGCGGACTTTCCGGGTGCGTCCAGGTGAGCATGTTTCCGCGCGAACCAGGACGCACCCGGAAAGTCCGCCACCCACCGCCGCCGACGCGCCTCTCTCCGACGAGCTTCGAACGACGCTAGGAAACGGCCTGCCGCCCCGCCAGCGCGTGTGCCAGCGTGCCGCCATCCACGTACTCGAGCTCGCCCCCGACCGGCACGCCGTGTGCGATGCGCGAGGCACGGATGCCGCGGCGCGTGACCACCTCGGCGAGGAAGTGCGCCGTCGCCTCGCCCTCCACCGTCGGATTGGTGGCAAGGATCACCTCGCGCACCTCGCCCTCGCCGAGCAGTCGCTCCAGCGCCTCGATGCCGATCTCCGCGGGACCGATCCCGTCGAGCGGCGAGAGATGGCCCATCAGCACGAAATAGCAGCCGCGAAACCCGCCGGACTGTTCGATCGCCACGACGTCGGCCGGCGATTCGACGACGCAGAGCAGGCCGCGGTCGCGACCCGCGGCAGCGCAGACCGGGCAGAGGTCGCCCTCCGCGAACATCCGGCAGCGACTGCAGCGGCCGAGTTGCTCCAGGGCGCCGCCGACGGCGCTGGCGATCTGCCGGGCTCCGTCGCGGTCACGCTCGAGCAGGTGGAAGGCCATGCGCTGGGCGGACTTCGGGCCGACACCCGGCAGGCAGCGCAGCGCCTCGATGAGGCGATCGAGCGACGGCGGGTAATGCATGCCCCGCGCGGCCTCAGCCGCCGAACGGCAGCTTCAGCCCGGGCGGCAGCGCCATGCCGCCCATGAGGCCGGACATGCGTTCCTGGCTGGCGGCGGCGAGGCGATGCGCCGCGTCGTTGAAGGCCGCGGCCACGAGGTCCTCGATGAGCTCGCGGTCGTCGAGCGGCACCGACGGGTCGATCTGCACGCGCTTCGCCTCGTGTCGACCGTTGATCGTGACCTTGACCATGCCGCCGCCGGCCTCCCCGGTGACCTCCATCGCCGCGATCTCCGCCTGCGCCTTCTCGACGTTGGCCTGCAGTTGCTGGGCCTGCTTCATCAGGTTGCCGATACCGCCTTTCATGCTCGAGTGGACTCCAGTGTTGATCTAGTTCAGGGGCTTGACCGATCCGGGCTGCACCGTCGCACTGAACACTTCGCGGAGGGTTCGCACGTTGGCGTCCGACTCGATGGCCTGTTCTGCCGCCCGCTGGCGGTCGTCGGCCGCGCGGGCGAGTTGACGCGCGGGCGTCGGCTCCTCCGTCGCGGTCACCGCGATCGAGAGGCGCACCGGCGTCCCATAGTGGCTCGACAGCGCCTCGGCGAGTTTCTGCTCGAGCTGCGGCCGGCGGAAGTGCTCGCCCGCCGCGTCCAGCCTCAACTGCACGACGTCGTCCTTGCGGCCGACCAGCACGCAGTGCGCAGCGAGCTGGCTCGCGGGCCCTTGCAGCCCGAGGGCCGCCACCGTCGCCGGCCAGTTGCCGTCGGTCGCATCGGCGGTCGATGCGACCCGGACTGCCACGGCGGCGCCGGCGGGTGTCGCGCCACCTGCCGCGGCGGCCTTCGCGACGGCCGACGCCGGGACGGTCGTGGACGGCGTGAGCGGGCGCGCGGCCGTCTCGGGCCGGAAGGCCAGCATCCTGAGCAACGCCATCTCGAAGCCGCCGCGCGCGTCCGGGGCGAAGTCGAGGTCGCGCCGCGCCATGATCGCGACCTGGTAGTAGAGCTGCAGATCCTCGGGCGAGAAGCGCGGGGCGAGCGTCGCGAGCGCCGCGTCCTGCTCCTCGTCCTCGGTCGGCAGGGCGCCGAGCGCCTGCAGCAGCGACATGCGCTGGATTGCCGCGGCGAGCTCGCCGAGCGCCTGGTCGTAGTCGGGGGCGCGCTCGTCGAGCTGGGCGACACAGGCCATAAGTGCGGACCCGTCGCCCGAGGCGAGCGCGTTCAGCATGGTCTCGACGTGCCGGCGGTCGAGCGTGCCGAGCAGGCTGCGCACCTCGCTCTCGAGCGCCCGCCCGCCGCCGAAGGCGAGCACCTGGTCGAACAGCGACAGCGCATCACGCATGCTGCCCTCGGCGCTGCGCGCGATGGCCCGGAGCGCCGCCGGCTCGAACTCGACCTTCTCCGCCGCCGCGATCGATGCGAGCCGCTCCTGGATCAGCGGCAGCGGCAGCCGCCGCAGGTGGAACTGCAGGCAGCGCGACAGCACCGTCACGGGCAGCTTCTGCGGATCGGTCGTGGCGAGCAGGAACTTGACGTGCGGCGGCGGCTCCTCGAGCGTCTTTAGCAGCGCGTTGAACGAATGCGTCGAGAGCATGTGCACCTCGTCGATGAGGTACACCTTGCAGCGGCCGCGTGCCGGCGCGTACTGCACGTTGTCGAGCAGCTCGCGCGTGTCGTCCACCTTGGTGCGCGAGGCCGCGTCCACCTCGAGCAGGTCCACGAAGCGGCCGGCGTCGATGTCGCGGCACGCGCCGCAT
>RPQJ01000185.1 GCA_003819815.1 Lysobacterales bacterium | reverse complement strand
CTGCCCTCGCCTGTGCGGGCCGTGAGGAGCGCGCGATCGACGCGCGTCCTCTCGCCAGCGCCGGCGTTCAGGGGCTGCGCGTCCACGTCGCGATCGACGTCGAGGTCGCGAATCTCCGCGAGCTGGTCCGACATGGCGAGCAGTCCGCTCGCAGCCGCCTTCTTGCGAGGGTCGGGTTTCGGTTCAGCCACGGCGACCGGCGCGGGCACCGGCCGCTCGACGCGTTCGATCCGCTCCACGGGTTCGGGCTTCGGGAGCGGCGGTGCCTCGACCTTGGGCTCGGGCTTCGGCTTCGGCTTCGGCTGCTCGAGCAGGAACTCGACGACGCGCTCCGGCACCGCGGGCGGCACGATCTCCGCGCGCTCGCGCTCCGGCAGCAGCGGGATGATCACGCCGAACGCGATGAACAGGCCGAGTGCCGCGCCGAGTACACGGCGCAGCCGACGCTCGTCCTCGGGCGACGGGGTCCAGGGCAGGTCGTAGACGCGATAGGCGACGGCCGTCGTCATGGTTCGTCCTCAGGCCCCCGCGTGCGCGACGAGCGCCTGTTCACGCTCGACGACCGCGAGCGATACCTTGGTGTAGTCCGCGGCCGAGCAGCTCGCGACGATCTTGCGGAGCACCGCGTACGGCAGCGACTTCTCGGCCATCACCGTCACCTCGCGCCCGGCCGACGCGCCCGGCAGGATCGTCTGCGCCTGCGCGCCCAGCGCCGCGCGCAGCGACTCGATGACGGGCTCCTCGCTCGCGCCCACGTCGGCGACCGACACGATCGCGTCGCCGTTCACGTACAGCATGTCGCGCGTGACGGTGACAACCGTCGCGGGCCGTGGCTTCTCTTCGGACGCCGAGTGCGGGATGGAGATGTTGCGCGTGTTCGGCAGGATCTCGGTGTCCGCCGAGTGCACCAGCAGGTACACGACGAGGATCATCAGCATGTCGATCATCGGCACCAGCGCGAGCGGCCCGTGGCCGCCGCCCGACTTGCCGTGGCGCGCGTGGCGCTCCTTGCCGATGCGGATCATGTCGGTGCGTCCCCCAGGGCAATCTGCGGAAAGAGCTCGCGGCGCACGACGCGCCCGCCGTCGACGCTCTGGCGCATGCGCACGGCGTCCATCACCTGGACGATCGTGTCGTAGTCGACGTCGGCGGCGACGAGCAGCGTCGCGTGGCTCTTCGTCGGGTAGCGGGCCTTGAGCCCCTCGAGGTATTCCGAGAGCCGCACGACGTCCTGCCCCGTGGCGGTCGCCGGCACGGTCTCGAGCACGCCCTGGTTGCGGTCCGCGACCTCGAGCCCTGCCCTCCTCACGATCACCTCGAGCTCGAGGCTCGGCACCGCGGGTGCCGCCTGCGCCCCCGGACCGGGCAGGTTCACCTCGAGGATGCTCGTCTTCGAGAAGACGGCCGTGAAGATCAGGAAGAACGCGAGGATGACCATCACATCGAGCATCGGCACGATGTTCAGGTCGTTGCGGCCGCGGTAGCGCGCATGGTTGCGCAGCTGCCGCCGGGCGAGCTTCGATCGTCTCATGCGCGCGCTGCCCCCAGGAGCTGCTCGGCCTGGCGGGCCGCGGCCGTCGCCGTCGCGGGCTGCGGCACGGCCTGCCGCCGCTCGCTGATGCTGTTCAGGAACTTGATCGAGGCCACCTCGAGGCTGTCGACGAGCTCGGTCGTCTTGGTTTCGAGGTACATGTGGCAGAGGAGCAGCGTGATCGCGAGACCGAGGCCGAGCGCGGTGTTGTTCATCGCGACCGAGATGCTCGCCGAAAGCATGGCGGCCTTCTCCGCCGGGTTGACCGCCGCTACGGCCGCGAACGCGTTGATGAGGCCGATCACCGTGCCGAGGAGGCCCATCAGCATGCCGACGTTGGCAAGCGTCGCGAGGTAGTGCGTGCGCTTCTCGAGCGCGGGGATCACCTCGATCAGGCTCTCCTCCATCGCCTTCTCGACGTCCTCGCGCCGGTTGGCGGTCGCGATCCGCGACATGCCGTAGCGCATGATGGTCGAGAGCGCCGAGTCGGTCTTCTCGGCCACCTGCATCGCGCGACGGAAGTCCCCGGCCTGGATCAGCGGTGCGAGCTCGGCCCACAGCCTCTTGTTGCCGCGCGCGACGCGGTGCAGGTAGATGAAGCGCTCGACCGCGAAGGCGAGGCCCACCGCGAACACCGCGGCGATCGGGTAGAGGAAGGCTCCACCCTGCTTGAAGAAGTTGACGACGATGTCGATGGCGTTCATGGCTCATTGGCTCCGGGGGACGGACGGTCGGCACTGTGCGACGAGAGGTCGCCGAAATATGTGATCTCGCGCCGGAATTCGTCACGATCCAGCGGCGAGAGCACTTCCTCGATCAGGCTGCCCATCGGGCGGTCGGGCCCGGCGGGGGGCTCGGCGGCCTTCCAGGGCACGATGCTCATGACCTTGGGCAGCTCGCGATTGCCGGTGATCGCGGTCGAGTCGAGCTCGAGGCGGTCGACGGCACGGGCCGACGCAGCCTTGGGCGCCACATCCGCCGCGAGTGCCGGGGCAGCGCCCGACGAGGCGACGATGGCGGCGAGCGCTACGGCCAGGTGCGCGATGGGACGGGGGTATTTCATTCGACGGCGGCCTCCGCGGTGCGTGTGACGGCCCCGAGCCGCGCCCGCAGTTCGACGAGCCACGCCTTCACCACCGGGTCCGACTCGGCGGTGAGCTGCTGGTAGCGCTCGTAGTGCGGGAGCGCTCCCGCGGCGTCGCGCACGTACAGGTCGAGCAGCACGGCGAGATTGCGCTCGGGTTCGGCGTCGAGCGGGTCTGCCGCGATCGCGCGCTCGTACGCGGCACGCGCGTCGGCGAAGCGTCCGGCCTGGCGGTAGGCGATGCCGAGGCGGTTCAGCTGGGAGGCGTTCGCGGGCTCGACTGCGACGGCCTGCTCGAGCGAGGCAGCCTCGAGCGGGCCCGCATCGGCGGCACGGTCGCGCTCGACCCGCGCGTAGCGGCCCGGATTCAGCTCCGCGAGCGCGGCGTAGCTCTTCTGCACCCACTCGTCGTAGAGGCCGTCCGCGGCGCGCTGCGCATTGCGCTCGTGCAGGCCGATCGCCTTCTCCTCGAACGGGAAGGCCTGTTCCTCGAGCAGCAGGTCGTACTGCTCGAGCTCGTCGGCGTCGAGATCCGCCGGCCGCTCGGAATCGAGCAGCGCGCGGCCGAAGTCGCGATACAGGTCCGCCATCGCGTAGCTCGCCGCCGTCGTGACGGGCGCGATGCCGTACTCCGCCGCGCGGCCGTACGCCTTGAGCGCGGACTCGAGCGCCTGCTTGCGCGCCGGCAGCGAGCGCTCGAGCGGGATCGCAAGCCGCACGGACCGCGCACCGGCGTCCAGGGGCCGCGCGATCTCGAGCGAGGCCTCGGCTGCGAGCAGCCGGCTGCGATCCGTGCGCGCACCGCCCGCGGCCGCATCGGCATCGACCAGCGCGGCGAGCCAGCGCGCGCGATCCTGCGAGTCGCCCGCCTTCCCGGCGAGCGAGGCCAGTTCGTGCCGCGCCTCGATGGCAGCATCGAACGGCGCCGGGAATTCCTCGACGTAGGCGGCGTAAGCGCGGCGGGCGGCCGCGACGTCGTCGCTCTCCGCGTACAGTTCGGCCGCCTGCCAGCGCGCCGTGCGGCGCACGTCCTCGGGCTCGCCCGGCAGCGCCGCGACACGTTCGAGTTCGACCGCCGCCTCGCGCTTGCGTCCACCCTCGAGATAGGCGACCGCGAGCTTGCGCGTGACTTCGGGCTGGAGCGCGTGGTCCGGGTGATCGCGGCGGAACGCCTCGAGCACGCGCGCGGCGTCGTTCCACGCGCCGGTCTTGATGAGCAGCGTCGCGGCGTCGTATTCGGCGGCAGCGCGCGCCGGCGAACCGGGCGCCACCTGCGCGACGCGCAGGAACTCGCTCACGGCGCCCGCAGTGTCGCCCGCAGCCTGCTTCGCCTCGGCCTGGCGGTACACGGAGGCGGCCAGGCGCTCCGTGACTTCGCCGCGGAGCGGATCGTCGGCCGGCAGGCGGCGCGAGAGCTCGGCGTAGGCCCGCTCGGCGTCGGGATAGCGAGCGGAGTCGAAATACGTGTGGGCGAGCACCGTCCACGCGACGAGCTGCTGGCCCGCATCGGCCCGCGCCCCGAGCGTGAGCACGCGCTGCGCCACCGCCTCCGCGCGCTCGCGGTCGTCCGCGTCGAAGAGCGCCTTGCAGGTGCGCGTGAGGACGCCCGGCACTTCCGTGCGCTCCGGGAACGTGTCCGCGAACTTGAGAGACGACTCGATCGAGCGGCTGCGCAGGCCCGCGCGCGCCGCCTCGGGTGCCGTCGCTTCGGCCTTGTCGTAGGAAACGAGCGCGGCATAGCCGGCCCGGCCGGCCTCCGCGTTGTTCGCGTACCCGTAGGCAGCGCGCTCGTACTCGCCGGCGGCTTCCTCGTAGCGCGTGCCTTCGAACAGCAGGTCCGCTAGCAGCAGTCGCGTCGCGGGGGCCTGCGGCGAGTCGTCGAAGCCTTCGAGGTAGTCGCGGTACCAGCGCACCGCCTCGTCGCGATCCGTGGCCGAGCCGGACTTCTGCGCGAGCGCGTGGTGGTGCTGCGCGAGGTCGAGCAGGCTCGACTGCACGGCGCCCGCGACGGCCGGATCGAGCGAGTCGCCCTGTGCGGTCCACCAGGCGCTGCGCGGCCCGTACTGGCTCACGAGCTCCCGCTTGCCGTCGAGCACCAGCGACGTGAAGCCGCCCTTGGCATAAGCCTCGGTGGCCCGGACGAGCAGCAGCGGCGCCTCGCGGTCCATCGGACGGGCGCGGGCGAACGCGCGGTACGCCTCGGCGCCGTCCTGGTAGCGCTCCTTCT
>RPQJ01000184.1 GCA_003819815.1 Lysobacterales bacterium | reverse complement strand
GCCAGTAGCCCGCCATCACCTGCGGCCCGCGGATCGCGATCTCGCCGGCCTGGCCGAGTGGCACGGGCTGGCCCGCGTCGTCGAGGATCTCGATCTCCGTGTTCGGGAACGGCAGGCCGATCGTGCCCGTGTACTCGCGGGACAGGATCGGATTGCAGGTAGCAACGGGCGACGTCTCCGAGAGGCCGTAGCCCTCGATGATGGGCACGCCGGTGAGCTGGATCCACTTCTCTGCCACCGCGCGCTGCACGGCCATGCCGCCGCCGTTCGAGATGCGCAGGCTCGAGAAGTCGAGCATGCGGAATTCCGGGTGCTCGGCCAGCGTGTTGTAGAGCGTGTTGACGCCGGGCAGCACGTTGAATCGGTACTTGCGCAGCTCCTTCGTCATCGCCCCGACGTCGCGCGGATTCGCGATCAGTATGTTGAGCGCGCCGACCCGCATGCCGCCCAGGCAATTCACCGTGAGCGCGAACACGTGGTAGAGCGGCAGCATGCAGACGTACACGAGCTGCTCGGGGAGCGGTCCGCGGCTCGTGTCCGTGAGCGCGGGCTGCATCCAGGCATCCATCTGCAACACGTTCGCCACGAGGTTGCGATGCAGCAGCGTGGCGCCCTTCGACACGCCGGTCGTGCCGCCCGTGTACTGCAGGATCGCGACGTCGTCCGGCCCCAGTTGCACGCGCTCGAGCCTGCCACGTGCACCTGCGTCGAGGGCGTCGTTGAATCGGACGTGGCCAGGCAGCGCGTACGCGGGCACCAGCTTCTTCACGCGCCGCAGCGCGAAGTTGACGATTGCTCCCTTGGGAAAGCCGAGCAGATCGCCGATCGAGGCGACGATCACGTGACGGACCGCGGTCCGCTCGATCACCTGCTGCAACGTGACCGCGAAGTTCTCGAGGATCACCATCGCCTCGGCGCCCGAGTCCTTGAGCTGGTGCTCGAGCTCCCGCGGCGTGTAGAGCGGATTCACGTTGACGACGACGTATCCCGCGCGCAGCACCGCCGCGAGTGCGATCGGGTACTGCACGACGTTCGGCATCATGATCGCGACACGTGCCCCGCGCGCGAGCCCGAGCCCCTGCAGGTACGCGCCGAGCGCCGCCGAATGGCGGTCCACTTCGGCGTAGGTGAAGTGACGATCCATGAAGGCGTAGGCGTTGCGCTGCGCGTATTTCGCGTAGCTCTCCTCCATGAGTTCGACGAGCGAGGCGTACTGCCCGAACTCGACGTCGGCAGGCACGCCCGGCGGATAGTGCTTCAGCCAGAATCGTTCCATGTCAGCCCCCTGGGTCCGGTCGCCCGGGACCGGTCTCTCCTGTGACGTTGCACCGTCGCGCGCGCGAGTTCAATCCGTGCGGACCGGAAGGGGGACGTTGCAGATGTCGATGTACCCCGCCGGGACGCGGTACCACTCGTCGCGGCGGTTGCGCCTCGCCTCGACGAGGGCCTGGAAGGTCGCCGTGTCGGTGCGCAGCACCTCGAGCCGGCTGCGCTCGCCCGCGGGCACGTCTGCTGCGACCCGCACCCGGCGTATCGGCACGTGCCGGGACGGCTGCTCGTAGAAGCCCAGCGTCCCGGTGCCGCGCGGCAGCGTGGCGAGGACCTCCATCCCCTGCACGACCCGCCCGACCAGCGCGACGTTGCGGTCGAGCTGGCGCGGCGAGTGGCCGGTCACGACGTAGAGCTCGGTTCCCGGGCCACTCTCGGGGTCGTTGTCCCGGCCGGCACCCACCATGCCGTAGCAGTGCACGAGCCAGGCCTGCCCGGCCCGGGCATCCCGGGCCGCCGGGAAGCCGTTCGAGTGGCCCACCTCGGGCGCGTAGCCGTCGGCATCGGGCAGCCGGGTGAAGGGCAGGTCCGCCGTCAGGGCCGTCGTGAATTCGGGCGGGAGGCGACCCCTGGCCTCGCCGAGCGTCCGCTTGCCCTCGGCATCGCCCCACTGGACGACGAAGTTGTCCTGCGAGCGGAGGACGGCGAGTCCGTCGAAGTATCCCTGCCGGACCAGCTGGCGGAGGTTCCGCGCGTGCTCGGGTGCGAACCGGGGCGCGAGCTCGATCACGACCCGACCCGCGTCGAGCTCGACGTACAGCGTCTGCTCGGGATCGAGCGGGCGCCAGTCGTCCGCCCCGGCGGCGGCCAGCACTTCGGCCATCGTCCGGGCGGGAGCCGGGGTTTCGGCGGCGACGCTTGCGGCGTGCAGCACGAGCAGTGCCGCCGCGGCCGGAACGAATGCGGATGTCCTCAAATGTCGCTCGATCACGATGCCCTCCGACTGTCGTACGATGCCGGATCGTAGCGAGCCGCACTGCCCATGCAAGACGTCCTGATCCTCGGCCCCCAGTTCCGCGCGCCCAACCTGCGCACGGCACTCGCGAAGGCCGGACTCGGCGGTCCGGCCGTGGCGATCACGGCCGGCTGGCAGGAGCGCGAGGGCGAACTCGGCGCGCTCGAAGAGCACCTCGCGGCGCCCGTCGTGGACCTGCGGCTCTACGAGCGCGCCGAAGCGGTCTTTGTCCAGGATCCGGAACTGCACGCCGCCTGCCGCGCTCGCCAGGGCGAGCTGCGGCGCATGCAGGAGCTCTACCGGGCGCGCCTCGATCACGCCAAGGCCGCGGCCCGCGAGATGCTCGCGCTCGAGGACGACTCGGCGCCGGCACGCCGCGCCCGCCGCTCGGCGATCGGCGCGTTGCGGCGCCTCGATGCCGAGCACCTGCGCGACCTCGAGGCCATGCACGCGCGGTTCGACGAGTCGTGGTCGCCGGACCGACGCCCGCTGCTCGCAGGCCAGCGTCACGACCTCGCCTCGATGATCGCCGCGGCTGCCGTCGTGTTCGTCGCGGGTGGTCACGTGGCCGTGCTGCTCAACCGGATGCGCCTGTTCGGGCTCGGGCCCGTGCTGCGGACGAGGCCGGTCGTCGCGTGGTCGGCCGGCGCAATGGCGCTCTCCGAGCGCGTCGTGCTCTTCCACGACCGTCCGCCCCAGGGCGCCGGCAATGCGGAACTGTTCGAGACGGGCTTCGGCCTGGTCCGGGACGTCGTGTTCCTGCCGCACGCCTCGAGCCGGCTCGCGTTGCAGGACCCTCGGCGCATCGGGCTGATGTCGCGGCGGTTCGCGCCCGGGCACTGCTACACGCTCGACGACGGCGACGAGCTCCACTGGCACCGCGGCCGGCTCCGCACGGCCAGCGGCGCCCGGCGGCTCACGCGGAGCGGCGGCGTGCTGCCCGCGGGGGTCGCGGCATGAGGACGTCGCCTCCGCCGCTCGCGGATCCGGCGACGGACGATCCTCCGGCCGTCCAGGCCGTCGCTCTCGCGCACACGGCGCGCTCGCCGATCGTCGACGCCGGCGGCGTGACGTTCGTGTACCGCGGCGAGGCCGACGCCGTGAATCTCCGCTGCTGGATCCACGGCCTCCCCGCCGCGCAGGCGTTCGAACGGGTCGGCGAGACCGACGTGTGGGTCCTGCGCGTCGAGCTGCCCGAGAACTCGCGCATCGAGTACAAGCTCGAGGTCGTCCGCGGCGACGAGACTGAGTGGATCCTCGATCCGCTGAATCCCCTGCACGCTGCGGACCCGTTCGGTGCGAACTCCGTCGCGCAGGGCCACGGCTACGTGCGTCCCGACTGGACGCTGCCGGACCCGGGCGCGAGGGGCGGCACCGTCGACGAGATCGCGCTGCCGAGCGCGGCGCTCGGCGAGGACCGGCACGTCGGGGTCTACGTGCCCGCGCGGTTCCGTCGCACGCGCCGCTATCCGCTCCTCGTCGTGCACGACGGCTACGACTACCTGCGCTACGCGAACCTGCAGGTGGTGCTCGACAACCTGATCCACCGGCTCGAGATCCCGCCGATGATCGTCGCGCTCACGCAGTCCCCCGACCGGCTGCGGGAGTACGCCGGCGACGACGCGCACGCGCGATTCGTCGCCGTGGAAATCCCGGCGCGCATGCAGGCCTCGTTCCCGCTGCAGCCGAGCCCCGCCTCGCGCGGCCTCATGGGCGCGAGCTTCGGCGCCGTCGCGTCGCTGCACGCGGCCTGGCGCCATCCGGGGGCCTACGGGCGGCTGGTGCTGCAATCCGGGTCGTTCGCCTTTTCGGACATCGGCCATCACCGGCGCACCGCGACGTTCGACCCCGTGGCCCGGTTCGTAAACGAATTCCGCCGCCGCCCGGGGCGGCCGGCCGAGCGGATCCATCTCTCCTGCGGGATCTACGAGTCGCTGATCTACGAGAACCGCAGCCTGGTGCCACTGCTGCGCCACCACGGCATTGAGGTACGCTACGAAGAAGTCCGCGACGGGCACAACTGGGAGAACTGGCGCGACCGCCTGCAGGCGGCGCTCACGTGGCTGTTCCCGGGACCGCTGTGGATGGTCTACGAATGACGCGCGACGGCTGAGCTCGAGGAGGCAACGCTTGGCACTACACACCCGACACATCGGGCTCTCGCTCGGTGCGGACATCTGCTGGCCGATCTGCTTCGAGCAGATCCTCCGCCGCCTCGACCTCGCGATCCCGTGGCAGGGCGACACCCTGCGCTTCGAGGTGAGCCGCGTCACGATCGAACCGTTCGACCTGCGCCAGCCCGTGCGCTACGACCTCGTGATCGACCGCCTCACTCACTGGTACTACACGAGCCGCGAGTGGATCAAGAAGGCGGTGGTGCTGAACGACACCTACGTCTTCAACAATCCGTGGTCGATCCAGGCGAACGAGAAGCACACGACCTACTGCGCGATGATGCGGCTCGGCCTCCGGGTGCCAGACACCTGGATGCTGCCGCCCAAGTCCTACGACCAGGCGGCAGACCTGCAGGCCACGCTCACGCGCTACGCGCGCTTCTTCGACCTGGGCGAGATCGGCGCGCGGCTCGGCTATCCGCTCTTCATGAAGCCCTACGACGGCGGCGGATGGGTCGGCGTCTCGAAGATCGACGACGAGGCGGCACTGCGCGCCGCGTACGAGG
>RPQJ01000183.1 GCA_003819815.1 Lysobacterales bacterium | reverse complement strand
TGGGCGGGGGCATCGGGCGCACGGTCGGCAAGCAGGCCGTGAGCTCCGGTCTCACGTTCGCGACCACCTACGCGATCGGACGCGTGGCGCAGCGCTATTACGCCGGCGGCCGCACGCTCGACTCGGCGTCGCTCAAGGAATCGTTTACCTCGATGCTCGAGCAGGCTAAGTCGATCGCGCCGAACTACCGCAGCCAGATCGAACAGAAGGCGGGCACGATCGACGTGCGCAGCCTCGCGTCGCTCGTCAAGCAGGCCTGAGCGCGCCGCCGGTTCAGGAGTAGGTCAGCGCGTGCGCGCGGTCGGCGCGCTCGAGGTGCGGCACGCCGTTGAAGGCGACGAGGCGCATGACCGAGCGGCCGACCATCAGCTCGGTGACGCCGGTGTTGCGCGTCTGCAGGTTGAGCTGGATCGCTCCCTCGGCACCGGCCCCGACCGCCGCCGCGACCAGCCGTCCGATCACGCCGCCCGAGGTCACCACCAGCACGTTGTCGTTGGGCTGCAGCCCGCGGCAGGCCTCGGCCACCGCCGTGGTCACGCGGCTCGTGAAATCGCCCCAGGACTCTCCATTCCCGGGGGCATCCTCGCGCGCGGCCCACGCCTGCAAGGCGGCACGAACGGCCGTGAAATAGGCGCGTCGGTCGCCGCGTGCCCGTAGCGCACGCTCGTCGCCGAGGCCCGAGGCCTCGAGCACGCTCGCGGCGTCGTACTCGTTGAAGCGCGGATCCACGACGGGCTCCGGCGTGCGGGCCATGTGCTTCCGCAGGTCGGCCAGCGTGTCGGCCTGACGCACGAGGCTCCCAGAGTACGCGCGCGCGAAACGCAGCCCGCGGGCCTCGAAGTGCTCGCCGAGCCAGGCGGACTGCTGCCGACCGAGGCGCGTGACCGAATCGTAGTGACCGGCGAAGTCGGGCTGCGCGTGGCGGACGAGGTAGAGGTAGGGCATGCGGCGCGTGGCAGGGCGGGGCGCGGCAGTTTACCCTCTCGGCCTCGCCCATCTCGGCCTGCCCGTCGTACCGTTCCCAAAATGGTGTCTGACACCTCTTCGGCCTTCCGCCCCTCCGGCGTCGTGACGCTCACGACCGACTTCGGGCTGCAGGATCCGTTCGTCGGCGTCATGAAGGGCCGGCTGCTCGACCGGCACCCGGCGGTCCGCATCGTCGACCTCACGCACGAGATCCTCGCGCACTGGCCGGCCGAGGCGGGGTTCTGGCTCGCGCGTTCGTTCCGCTATTTCCCGGCAGGCACGGTGCACGTCGCGGTCGTCGATCCCGGCGTCGGCAGCTCGCGCGAGATCGCGGCGGTCGAACTCGAGGGCCACGTCTTCCTCGCGCCCGACAATGGGCTCCTTGCGCCGGTGATCGAAGGGACGGGCGCACTGGAGGCCGAGCTGCGGCGCGCGCCCGTCTGTCGCCACGTGACGCCCGAGGTCCTGAGGCGGATCGGCATCGGCACGCCGAGCGCGACGTTCCACGGACGCGACATCTTCGCGCCACTGGCCGCCGAGGTCGCCGCGGGCCGGCTCGCGCCACACGAACTCGGCCCCGAGACGTCGGACCTGATCCCAGGCTGGCTCGAAGGCCCGGTGATGAGCGCCACGCAGGTGACCGGCGCCGTCGTGACGATCGACCGCTTCGGCAACCTGCTCACCAACATCGAGGCCGCACACGTGCTCGCGTTGCCGCAGCCCTGGGTCCGCGTGGGCGGGCGCGAGCTGCCCATGAAGCGCACATACGCCGACGTCCGGCCCGGCGAATACCTCGCGCTCGTGAACTCCTTCGGCGTGCTCGAGATCGCGCGGGCGGAGGGCAGTGCGGCCGAGGGCCTTGGGCTCGCCCGGGGCGCTCCCGTCAGCGTGGCGTCTAAAACGCGCTAAACGGTTGTAAATAAAGAGAAAAACGGAACGATCCGGCCGGCAGGGCAGACCCGCCGGGGCCGGGGGGCCGTGTGCACTGCGGCGCAACAAAGACCGGTTGTGCCATCGCCGGTTTCGTATATAGTTCGCAGCCTTGTGCCCGTATTTCGGGCAGGGCGTTGAAAACACAAGCTTTTCTCCAGGGTCGTGACATGGAACGAGACGAGGAACATTTCGACCTCGACGAGGAATTCGTGGCCGGCGGCGAAGAGGAAGACTACGACCGCTTCATCGACCGCGTGGATCGTCGCAAGCAGGCGGCGGTGAAGCGCGGCAAGGCGGCGTGGAGCAAGCTCGAGGACGTGCTTGCCGAGAAGCGCCTGCAGAAGGCCCTGAAGGACACGTTCGACGACGTCTGATCGCCACGACTGCGCCCGGCAGTGCACCCCGGGACCTGCCCCGGGGACCGCCGATGACCAACCTGCCTGATTCCCACTGGGTCGTACTCAAGTTCGGCGGCACCAGCGTCTCGAGCGTCAGCAACTGGAAGAACGTCGCGGGCGTGGTGCGCGCGCGACTCGCCGAGGGGCTCCGCCCCGTCGTCGTGCACTCCGCACTCTCCGGCATCACCGACCGGCTCGAGCAACTGCTCGCCAAGGCGCTCACCGGCGAGTGGGAACCGGTGATGGACCAGATCGAGCGCCGTCACCTCGACCTCGCGCGCGATCTCGGCATCCACGTCGAATCCGAACTCGAGCGTCACTTCCTCGACCTGCGGCGCAGCGCCGAGGGCATCCACCTGATCGGCGAGGTGAGCGACCGCCTCCGCGCCCGCGTGATGGCCAACGGCGAGCTCATGGCGACGCGCATCGGCGCAGCGTTCCTCGCGACCGAGGGACTCGACGTGCAGTGGCTCGACGCGCGCACGCTGCTGCATGCGGAGGAACGGCCCAACGCGACCGAGCGCTCGAGCTATCTCTCCGCGACCTGCAATTTCGAGCCCGACGCGGCGATGCAGCAGCGGCTCGCTGCGGCGCGGGCCGCCGTCTTCATCACCCAGGGCTTCATCGCGAGCGACACGGACGGCAACACCGTCCTCCTCGGGCGCGGCGGCTCCGACACCTCGGGCAGCTACTTCGCGGCCAAGCTCGCCGCGCGCCGTCTCGAGATCTGGACCGACGTGCCGGGCATGTTCACGGCGAACCCGCGCTCGGTGCCGAACGCGCGGCTCCTGAAGTCGCTCGACTACGACGAGGCGCAGGAGATCGCCTCGAGCGGCGCGAAGGTGCTGCACCCTCGCTGCATCCTGCCCGCGAAGCAGTACGGCATCCCGCTCTCGGTGCACGCGACGCAGCTGCCCGAGCTCGACGGCACGGTCGTCACCGCGACGGGCGGCGACGGCGGCGCGCGCGTGAAGGCGGTCGGCATCAAGAAGGGCATCACGCTCGTCTCGATGGAGACGCTCGGGATGTGGCACCAGGTGGGCTTCCTCGGCGACGCGTTCAGCGTCTTCAAGGATCACGGCGTGTCCGTCGACCTCGTCTCGACGTCGGAAACGAGCGTGACGGTCTCGCTCGACCCGGCCGCAAACTCGCTCGACGGACGAGCGCTCGAGGCGCTCGTTGCCGATCTCTCGAAGCTCTGCCGCGTCGAGATCATCGGCCCGTGCGCCGCGGTGAGCCTCGTCGGCCGCAGCATCCGCGCGACGCTCCACCGCCTCGGCGACGCGCTCGAGCTGTTCGAGGAGCAGCGCATCTACCTCGTCACCCAGGCGGCGAACGACCTCAACATCACGTTCGTCGTCGACGAGGAGCAGGGCGACCGTCTCGTGCGGCGCCTGCACGACGTCATCGTCTGGAACGCGCCCGCGGACCACGTGCTCGGGCCCACCTGGGAGCAGATCCACGGCGTCGGCCCCGTGGTGCCGGCGGGCGGCCCGCCGTGGTGGCAGGACCGTCGCGCCGAGCTCGTACGGATCGCGCGCGAGCACGGCAGCGCCTACGTCTACGATCGCGCGTCGGTGGAGCTCGCGGCCCGGCAGCTGCTCGCGATCCGCGGCGTCGACCGCGTGTTCTATGCGATGAAGGCGAACCCGCATCCCGAGCTGCTGCGCGCGTTCGCTGCGCTCGGGCTCGACTTCGAGTGCGTGTCGCAGGGCGAGTGCGAGCGCGTGCTCGAGGCGGTGCCCGATATCCATCCAGCGCGCATACTCTTTACGCCGAACTTCGCGCCGCGCTCTGAGTACGAGTGGGCGCTCGAGCGCGGGGTGCACCTCACGCTCGACAACCTCTACACCCTGAAGCAGTGGGGCGAGTTGTTCCGCGGCCGCGACGTGCTGGTGCGTCTCGACACCGGCTTCGGCCGCGGCCACCACGACCACGTCCGTACCGCGGGCGTGCACTCCAAGTTCGGCGTGCCGCTCTTCGAGCTCGACGAACTCGACAAGGCGGTCGCGGCCTCCGGCTGCCGCGTCGTAGGGCTCCACGCGCACACCGGCAGCGGCGTCTTCGACGTCCGCAACTGGCAGGAGGTCGGGCTCATGCTCGGCAAGCTCGCGCAGCGCTTCCCGCACGTCCGCTCGATCGACCTGGGCGGCGGCCTCGGCGTGCCGGAGAAGCCGGGTCAGGTGCCCGTCGATCTCGCCGCACTGCAGGGCGTCATCGACGAGATCCGCGGTCGCTCGCCGGGCCTCGCGCTCTGGCTCGAACCGGGTCGGTTCCTCGTGGCGCAGGGCGGCGTGCTGGTCGCGCAGGTCACGCAGATCAAGGGCAAGGGCGCCGTGAAGTACGCGGGCGTCACGACCGGCATGAATTCCCTGATCCGCCCGGCCCTTTACGGCGCGCACCACGACATCGTGAACCTCTCGCGCTGGGGCGAGCCGGGGACGGAGGTGTACAACGTCGTGGGGCCGATCTGCGAATCGGCCGACGTGCTGGGCTACGAGCGCCTGCTGCCGGTGACGGTGGAGGGCGACACGCTGCTGGTCGCGAACGCCGGCGCCTACGGCCATGCGATGAGCTCGTCGTACAACCTGCGCGAGCCCGCGCGGGAACTCTTCATCTAGCGGTCCGTCGCGGACCCAGGGGCGGCAACGTGAAGACGGGTATCGTGGGCTGGCGGGGCATGGTGGGCTCGGTGCTCATGGAGCGCATGCGCGCCGAGCGCGACTTCGACGTCATCGAGCCGGTGTTCTTCAGCACGTCGCAGGCCGGCGGCGAGGCGCCCGACGTGGGCCGGGGTGCGGGACGGCTGCAGGACGCGAACGATCTCGAGGCGCTCGCAGCCTGCGACGTCGT
>RPQJ01000182.1 GCA_003819815.1 Lysobacterales bacterium | reverse complement strand
TCGTCGGCGGTTCGGACATCATCACCGAGATGTACCGCAAGGGCGAACTGCAGCAGCTGCTGACGGAAGCAGGGGCGTCGGGCACGCCGGCCTGAGCACGCGCGCGGGCGCGGGCGCGATCACTCCGGTGCGTCCGCTGCGCCCCCGTCCGGCTCGCGTCCGGCAAGCGCCGGCGCGCGTTCGAGCGCCTCCTCGTACATGAACCGGAAGCGGTTGCAGATCGTGCAGAAGAGCGCGGCCGTGCGCTCGACGTCGTAGATCGCCGAGTGGGCGCCGGCCGGGTCCCACTCGAGGCCCGCCGCGACCACCGCCCGCGACAGCACCGTCTGCCCGAGTGCAACCCCGCCGAGCGTGGCCGTATCGAAGCTCGAGAACGGGTGGAACGGGTTGCGCTTGAGGTCGATCCGCGTGGCCGCGGCGTTCAGGAAAGCGAGGTCGAACGACGAGTTGTGCCCCACGAGGATCGCGCGCGTGCAGTCGGTGTCGCGCACGGCCTTGCGCACCTCGCGGAAGAGCTGCGTGAGCGCTTCCTTCTCGGGCATGGCGGGCCGGAGCGGATGGTGCGGGTCGATGCCGTTCACGGCGAGCGACGCCGGGTCGATCCTCGAGCCGTGGAACGGCTGCACGTGGTAGCGGAAGCTGGGTCCCGGGCGCAGTTCGCCGCCGGGCGTCATCTCGACGATCACCGCGGCGAGTTCGAGGAGCGCGTCGGTCGACGGATTGAAGCCGCCGGTCTCGACGTCGACGACGACCGGCAGGAAGCCGCGGAACCGGTCCGCGATGCGCGCATCCGTGTACATCGGCTCACTCACCCGAGAGCCGCCAGCCGATCTCGTCACCCGCGCGCATCGGGACGAGCTCGTCTCCGGCGTACGGATAGCGGTCCGGCACGCGCCACGGCACGCGCTCGAGCGTGATGGTGTCCGTGTTGCGCGGCACACGGTAGAAATCCGCCCCGCGTTCGGACGCGAACGCCTCGAGGCGGTCGAGCCGGCCCGCGGCCTCGAACGCCTCGGCGTAGAGCTCGATGCCCGCGTGCGCCGAGTAGATGCCTGCGCATCCGCACGACGTTTCCTTGGTGTGGCGTGCGTGCGGCGCGCTGTCGGTGCCGAGGAAGTAGCGCGGGTCGTCGCTGGTCGCGGCCGCCACGAGCGCGAGGCGGTCCCGCTCGCGCTTCAGCACCGGCAGGCAGTAGTGATGCGGCCGGATGCCGCCCTCGAAGATCGCGTTGCGGTTCAGGAGCAGGTGCTGCGGCGTGATCGTGGCCGCGACGCCGGGCCGGGCCGTGCGCACGAACTCGACGGCGCGCGCCGTGGTGACGTGCTCGAACACGACGCGCAGGCCCGGGATGCGCTCGACGACGCGTGCGAGGATACGGTCGACGAACTCCGCCTCGCGATCGAACACGTCGACCGCGGCGTCGGTGACCTCGCCGTGGACCTGCAGCACGAGTCCCGCTTCCGACATCGCCTCGAGCGCGGGCCACACGGCCTCGATCGAGGTCACGCCCGAGTCGGAGTTGGTCGTCGCGCCGGCCGGGTAGAGCTTGGCGCCCACGATGTAACCGCTGGCGCTCGCTCGCTCGATCTCCGCCGGCGACGTCCGGTCCGTCAGGTACAGCGTCATCATCGGCTGGAAAGCGAGGCCCGGCGGCAGGGCGGCGAGGATCCGCGCGCGGTACTCACCCAGGGCGGCCGTCGTGGTCATCGGCGGCTTGAGGTTCGGCATCACGAGCGCGCGCGCGAACCGCCGCGCCGTGTGCGGCAGCACCGCGGCCATGTGCGCGCCGTCGCGCAGGTGCAGGTGCCAGTCATCCGGCCTGCGGATCCGGAGCGTCGTCATCCGGCGGTTCCCAGCGCGTCGAGGAAGTCGTCGTCGGCGAGCAGGTGCGCCGCGTAGCGGACACCGAACCCCGTGAACTCGGTCGGTACGTGCGCAAGACCGTGCTTGCGCTCGGCCGACGAGAGGTCGACGTGGACCCACGGCACGTCCGCTTCGACGAAACGGCTCAGGAAGCGGGCGGCCAGGATGTGATCGCCCTTCGATTCGGCCGAGCACTGCTGCACGTCGGCGACCGGGCTTTCGATGTCCGCGTCGAAGTCCTCGTCCATCGGGAAGCACCAGATGCGCTCGCCGGACGATCGTCCGACGGCCTGCAGCGCGGGCTCGAGCCCGGGGCGGTTCGTGAACGCGCCGCTGTAGCGTTCCGTGAGCGCGTTGACACACGCGCCGGTGAGCGTCGCGAAATCGACCAGCAGGTCGGGCTTCGCGCGCGAGGCGAGCGTCAGCGTGTCGGCGAGCGCCATGCGTCCCTCGGCGTCGCTGTGCACGACCTGGATCGTCACGCCGTTCATCGCCTGCACGATCTCCTGCGGGCGGTAGGCGCGCGGGCCGATCTCGTTCTCGGTGAGCGCGAGCCAGCAGTCGACCGCCCACGGCGCGCGGCTCCGCGTGATCGCGAGCAGCGTGCCCACGGCGACGGCGCTGCCCTGCATGTCGCCGTGCATCGTGTACATGCCTTTCTGCGCCTTGAGATTGATCCCGCCCGTGTCGAAGCAGATGCCCTTGCCGACCAGGCCGATGCGGCGGAGCCCGCGGCGCGCCGCAGGGCGATAGCCGAGCCGCACGATGCCGGCGCCGCGGTGCGCATTCGCTCGCGAGACGGCGAGGAACGCGCCAGCACCGAGGCGCTCGAGCGCCCGCTCGTCGTAGAAACGGAACGTCCAGCCTTCGCGGCGCGCGAGCGCCTGCAAGGCCCGACGGTAGGAGACGCTGTCGAGCTCGTTCGGCGGTAGCGTCGCGAGCCAGCGCGCAAGGTGATTGCCTTCCGCGATCGCCGTGCAGCGGCCGACGTCGAGCTCGCCTGCGCCGTGCAGGTCGATCCGCCGCAGGGCTGGCGGCGCCGGGGGCTCGCTCTTGCGATGCGGCATCGGAGCCGCGCTCGCGAGCGCGGCGCTGGCGAGCGCCTCCAGGACGGCCGCAGCCGCGGCATCGTCGAAGCCCGGCGCGTGGCACTGCAGGGCTGCGGCGCCCGACGGGACGAGTTCCCGGGCAAGCCGTCCGGCGAGATCGAGCCTCTCGAACCCCGCGGCTTCGGGTCGGAGGAACCCGACGGCCGCGAGCGTGTGGCGGCGGTTGGGCAGCCGGGAGACGAGCAGCGGCGTCTTCGACGAGCCGCGCGCGCGTCGGTGCAGCGCCTGCCAGAGCTGCGCGTGCGGCAGCGCCGCGAGCGATTTTTCCGGCTCCGCGGCCGGCAGCACGAACGCTGCGGCGTCGGCCCGCGCGAGGGTGGTTTCGCTGGGCACGGCGGCCGTGCGCAGCACGTCGACCTTCGATGCGGGCGGAAGGATGTGCGACACGAGCTTGCCTTGACCCCCGGGTGGAGCAGCGCTGATCATTGGGCGTCGGCATGCTAGCAGGGCGTGCCGCCCAAATCATTACCGCGGGCGCGCACCATGTTCGAAGCTTCCCAGATCGAAGACTCGGATCCGGACGAGACCCGGGAGTGGCTCGAGTCGATCGATTCCGTGCTGCGGACGCACGGCTCCGAGCGCGCGCACTACCTGCTCGAGCGCATCATAGAACACACGCGCCGCTCGGGCGCGCACCTGCCATTCAAGCCGAACACCGCGTACGTCAACTCGATCGCGCCGGGCCAGGAGCAGGAGTACCCGGGCGACCGCGCGCTGGAACGCCGCATCGAGGCATACATCCGCTGGAACGCGATGGCGATGGTCGTGCAGGCGAACCGCCAGAGTTCCGAGTTCGGCGGACACATCGCGAGCTATGCCTCGGCAGCGACGCTCTACGAGGTGGGCTTCAACCACTTCTGGCGCGCGCCGGGCGAGTCCCACCCGGGCGACATGGTGTTCATCCAGGGCCACTCGTCGCCGGGCGTGTACGCGCGTGCCTACCTCGAGGGACGGCTCACCGAGGAGCAGCTGAGGCTCTTTCGCGAGGAAGTGACGGGCGACGGGCTGTCGTCCTACCCACACCCGTGGCTGATGCCGGACTTCTGGCAGTTCCCGACGGTGTCGATGGGCCTCGGGCCGATGATGGCCATCTACCAGGCGCGCTTCCAGCGCTACATGGAGCACCGGGGCATCGTCCCGCCGAGCGACCGCAAGGTCTGGTGCTTCCTCGGCGACGGCGAGACGGACGAGCCCGAATCGCTCGGCGCGATCACGATGCCGGTGCGCGAGAAGCTCGACAACCTGGTCTTCGTCATCAACTGCAACCTGCAGCGGCTGGACGGGCCGGTGCGCGGCAACGGCAAGATCATCCAGGAGCTCGAGGCGGCGTTCATGGGCGCCGGCTGGAACGTCATCAAGGTGATCTGGGGCCAGCGCTGGGATCCGCTGCTCGCGCGCGACACGAACGGCAAGCTGCGCCGGCTGATGATGGAGTGCGTCGACGGCGAGTACCAGAACTTCAAGGCCAAGGGCGGCGCCTACACGCGCGAGCACTTCTTCGGCAAGTACCCCGAGCTGCGCGAGATGGTCGCCAACATGTCGGACGACGACATCTGGCGCCTGAACCGCGGCGGCCACGACGCGCGCAAGGTCTACAACGCCTACCTGGCCGCGTCGCGCCACAGCGGGCAGCCGACGGTGATCCTCGCGAAGACCGTCAAGGGCTACGGCATGGGCCGCGCGGGCGAAGGGCAGAACATCACGCACCAGCAGAAGAAACTCGACGACGAGGCGCTGCGCGAGTTCCGGGACCGCTTCAACATCCCGGTGTCGGACGACGCGATCGCGGGCCTGCCGTACTACCGGCCGGCCGAGGGCAGCGAGGAACTCCAGTACCTGCAGGAGCGGCGGAAGTCCCTTGGCGGCTACCTGCCGCAGCGCCGCACGCAGTCGCCGAAGCTCGCGGTGCCCGGCCTCGACGCGTTCCGCCCGCTGCTCGAGGCGAGCGGCGAGCGCGAGTTCTCGACGACGATGGCGCTCGTACGCATCCTCTCGATCCTGTTCAAGGACAAGGGCGTGGCACAGCACGTCGTCCCGATCGTGCCCGACGAGGCGCGCACGTTCGGCATGGAAGGTCTCTTCCGTCAGATCGGCATCTACTCGTCGATGGGACAGCTCTACACGCCGCAGGACGCCGACCAGCTGCTCTACTACCGCGAGGACAAGAAAGGCCAGATCCTCGAGGAAGGGATCAACGAGGGCGGCGCGATGTGCAGCTGGATCGCGGCCGGCACC
>RPQJ01000181.1 GCA_003819815.1 Lysobacterales bacterium | reverse complement strand
GGCCTTGAAGTGCGGGTCCTCGAGCATGTCGGGCGCGCGGTAGATGAGGCCCGCCGGGACACCGTGGCGGTCCATCAGGTCGAGTACTTCGCGGGTCGAGAGTGCCTGCGTCCAGCGCTCGACGAGCTGGTCGAGCTCGGCCTGGTGCTCGCCGCGCGCGCCGTGCGTCGCGTATTTCGGAAGCTGCGCGAGCGCGGGATCGCCCATCGCCTCGGCGAGGCGCGCGAACACCGTGTCCTGGTTCGCCGCGATCAGGACCATACCGTCGCGGGTGCGGTAGACGTTCGACGGCGCGACGTTCGGCAGGATCGCTCCGGTGCGCTCGCGTACGTGGCCTGCCTTGTCGTACTCCGTGACGAGCGACTCCATCATGTTGAGCACCGCCTCGTAGATCGCGGAATCGACGACCTGGCCGCGGCCGGTGCGCTCGCGGTGGTGCAGCGCCGACAGCGCGCCGATGCAGGCGAACGTGGCCGCGAGCGAGTCGCCGATCGAGATGCCCATCCGGGACGGCGGGGTCGACGGATCGCCCACGACATAGCGCAGCCCGCCCATTGCCTCGCCGATGGCGCCGAAGCCGGCCTGCCGGGAGTAGGGGCCCGTCTGCCCGAATCCCGACACGCGGATCATGATGAGGCGCGGATTGATCGCGGAGAGTTCGGGCCAGCCGAGGCCCCACTTGTCGAGCGTGCCCGGACGGAAGTTCTCGAGCAGGAAGTCGGACTTCGCCGCGAGCTCCTTGAGCAGCGCCTGCCCCTCGGGCTGGCGCAGGTCGAGCGTGATGGCTTTCTTGTTGCGCGCGACGACCGGCCACCACAGCGACTTGCCGTGCGACTTCTCGCGACCCCAGACGCGCATGGGATCGCCCTGGCCGGGCGGCTCGACCTTGATCACCTCGGCGCCGAAGTCGCCGAGCAGCTGCCCGCAGAACGGACCCGCGAGCAGCGTGCCGAGTTCGACGACCCGCAGGCCCGCGAGCGGACCGGGCTTGAAGCTGGATGGCGTGTTCATGCGAAGTCCTGGACGGTGGGCTCCGGTTTTTACCCGCCCGCTGCACCGGGGGTCAAGGAAGGCTGCAGGCGCGCGGTTGGATCGAACCGCCTGCCCTTGTATGCTCGCGTAGTCCGTGCGGGGGAGAAATGGCGGAATCAGGACGCGTCGACATCGTCGAGGTCGGCCCGCGTGACGGCTTGCAGAGCGAGCCCGGCGTGCTGCCCACGGCTGTCAAGGTCGAATTCATCGAGCGCGCGATCGCCGCGGGCGCTCGCCGCGTGGAAGTCACGAGCTTCGTCAATCCAAAGCGCGTGCCGCAGATGGCGGACGCCGAGGCCGTGCTCGCCGCGCTGCCGCGCCGGCCGGACGTCTGGTACGTCGGGCTCGTGCTGAACCGCAGGGGCTTCGAGCGTGCGGCGGCCGCCGGCTGCAACGAGATCGGCATGGCCGTCGTCGCGAGCGACACCTTCAATCGCCGCAACCAGGGCGTCTCCACCGACGAGTCCATCGCCGCGTGGCTCGACATCGCGCCCGCGGCGCAGCAGGCGGGCATCCGCCCGCAGGTCACGATTTCGGCGGCGTTCGGCTGCCCGTTCGAGGGCGAGGTGCCCATGGCGCGCGTCGTCGAAATCGCCCGCCGCGTGGCCGAGATCGCGCCGTTCGAAATCGCCCTCGCGGACACGATCGGGGTCGGCGTGCCGGCGCAGGTGACGGAGCTCGTCGGTCGCGTGCGCGAGGCGGTGCCGGGGATTCCGCTGCGCTGCCACTTCCACAACACCCGCAACACCGGGCTCGCGAATGCCTTTGCCGCCGTCCTCGCGGGCGTGCGGACGCTCGATGCCAGCCTCGGGGGCATCGGGGGCTGCCCGTTCGCGCCCGCCGCCACGGGCAACATCCCGACCGAAGACCTCGTGTACCTGCTCGAGCGGTCCGGGTACGACACGGGCATCTCGCTCGAGCGGGCGATCGAGACGGGACGCTGGCTGCAGGAGCAGCTCGGGCGGCCGGTGCCCGGCATGCTGGTCAAGGCGGGCGACTTCCCGCGGCCGGCCGACCCCACCAACAGACCACCACAGGTGAGCGCATGACCTATCGCTTGGGCGTCGACGTGGGCGGGACCTTCACGGACCTGCTGCTCGTGAACGATGAGACCGGCCAGACCTGGAAGGCGAAGGTATCGAGCACCCCGCATGACCAGTCGGAGGGCGTGCTGCGCGGCATCGAGCGCGTGTGCGGGCAGGCCGGCATCCCGGCCGGGACGATCGAGCACGTGATGCACGGCACGACCGTGGCCACGAACACCGTGCTCACCGGCACCGGGGCGCGCGTCGGGCTCGTCACAACGCGCGGCTACCGCCAGGTGCTGCAGATCGCACGCAGCTACGTGCCGGGCGGCCTCGGCGGCTGGGTGATCTACAACAAGTCGCTGCCGATGGCGCCGCTCGCGCTCACGATCGAGGCCATCGAGCGCGTGAGCTCGAAGGGCGAGATCGTCGAGAAGCTCGACGAGGAGCGCCTGCGCGGCGACCTGAAGGCGCTCGGGACGCGCGGCATCGAGGCGCTTACCGTGTCGCTCGTCAACTCGTTTGCGAACGACCGCCACGAGCGGCGCATCAAGGCGATCGCGCAGGACGTGCTGCCGGGCGTACCGGTGTCGCTGTCCTCCGAGGTCGTGCCCGAGATGCAGGAATACGAGCGCACCGTGACGACGGTGGCCAATTCCTACGTGCGGCCGCGCGTTCAGAAGTACGTGCACAACCTGCAGTCGAAGCTCGACGCGAAGGCGCGGAACGTCAAGCTGCACATCCTGCGCTCGGACGGCGGCCTCGCCTCGGCCCGGTCGGCCGAGGACTTCCCCGTCAACCTGCTGATGTCCGGTCCCGCGGGCGGCGTCACGGGCGCCCTCTGGGTCGCGGTGCAGGCCGGCTTTCCGAACCTGCTCACCGTCGACGTCGGCGGCACCTCGACCGACGTCGCGCTGATCATGAACGGCCAGCCGCGGCTGCGTCGCGAGACGACGGTCGGCGACGTGACCGTGCGCGCCTCCTCGGTGGACATCCGCACGGTCGGCGCCGGCGGCGGCTCGATCGCCCACGTCCCGGAACTCACGGGCGCGCTGCGCGTGGGCCCGCAGTCGGCGGGCGCGGACCCGGGCCCCGCGGCCTACGGCAAGGGCGGCACCGAACCCACGGTGACGGACGCCAACGTCGTGCTCGGCTACCTGCCCGAGCAGCAGCGGCTCGGCGGCGACATGCAGCTCGACCGCAAGCTCGCGCACGCGGCGGTCGAGCGGATCGGCAAGGCGCTCGGCAAGAACGTCAGGGACGCCGCGCTCGGCATCTACGACATCGTCAACGAGAACATGGTGGGCGCGCTCCGGCTTGTGTCGGTCGAGCAGGGCCACGACCCGCGCGACTACGCGCTGATCGCCTTCGGCGGCGCGGGCCCGCTGCACGCGAACGCGCTCTCGCGCCTGCTCGGCTCGTGGCCGTCGATCATCCCGCCGGGCCCGGGCGTGCTCTGCGCGCTCGGCGACGCGACCACCGCCGTGCGCGACGAGGCCTCTCGCACGCACATCCGCAAGTTCTCGGAGACGCACGCCGGCGAGATCGCAAAGCAGCTCGCGGCGCTCGCGAAGAGCGCGGCCGAGGGGCTCGCGCGAGAGAAAGTACCGGCTTCGGAGATGGAGTTCGGCTACCAGGTGGACGTGCGCTACCACGGCCAGGGCCTCAGGCTCACGGTCGACGTCGATCTCGACCGGCTCGCGAAGGAGGGGCTCGACGCGATCCGCAAGCCGTTCGACGCCGAGCACACGCGGCTCTTCACGTTCGCGCTGCCGCTCGAGCACGAGTTCGTCGCCCTGCGCGCCGTCGTGCGCGGCCGAGGCATCCGCATCAAGCGCCCGAAGATCGCGAAGGCCGGTCCGTCGCCGGCCGCAGCCGCGGTCGGGCGGCAGAAGGCCTACATGGACGGCCGGGACTGCGTCGCGACGGTCTACGACCGCGCGAAGCTCAGGGCGGGCAATCGCATCCCCGGCCCCGCCATCGTGATGGAGATGGACTCGACCACCGTGATCCTGCCGAAGCACCACGGGCGCGTCGACGCGCACGGCAACATCCTGATCTACCCCGACGGCTACAGGGTCGCCGGGCGCAAGGCGCCCGCGAAAGCCCGCCGCGCGACGCGGAAATCCGCGCGCCGGACGAAGTGACCGCGACCCGAGCCTCACCGGAGACACCCATGCCCGCCAAGATCGTCCAGCGAAACACGAAGAAGATGAAGAAGGTGAAGGTCGACTCGGTCACGATCGACATCATCGAGAGCGCGCTCAGGAACGCCCGCTACGAGATGGACACCGTGCTCTTCCGCACCGCGATGTCGCCCGGCATCCGCGAGCAGCACGACGAGTTCCCGATGATCGCGAACCTCGAGGGGAAGATGGTCGTCGGGCAGTTCGGCTCGTTCATCTGGGGCTTCATGCAGGGCTACGAGGGCACGGTCGAGGAGGGCGACGTGTTCCTCACCAACGACCCGTACTCCGTGAACGGCGCGATCAGCCACCAGAACGACTGGCTCATGCTGATGCCGATCTACAAGGACGGCCGCGTGATCGCGTGGTCCGCGATGTTCGGCCACATGACGGACGTCGGCGGACGCGTGCCGGGCTCGCTCCCCACCGACGCGCGCACGATCTACGAGGAAGGCGTGTCGGTGCCGCCCGTCAAGATCATCAAGGGCGGCGTGCTGCAGGAGGACCTGCTCAAGGTGGTGCTGCACAACTGCCGGCTGCCCACCTGGAACTACTCCGACTTCAACGCCATCGTCGCGGCGCTCCGGACCGCGGGGCTCCGCTGCGTGGAGATCGCCGGGCGCTTCGGCGACGACGTGTTCTATTCGGCGATGGACGCGATGCTCGAGCGCAACAAGCGGGCGATGCGCGAGCTCATCCGCCGCACGGTCCCGGAGAAGAAGCAGTACTTCGAGGACTACGTCTGCGACGATGGCATGAACATGGGCCCCTACAAGATCGCGTGCTCGATGTGGCGCGAGGGGGACAAGTGCATCTTCGACTTCGCGGGCACCGACCCGCAGTCCATCTCCTCGATCAACTTCCTGCTGAACGAGGAGATGTTCAAGATGTTCGCGGGCGTCTACATGATCATGGTGTTCGACCCGCAGATCCTCTTCAACGACGGCTTCTACGACCTCATGGAGGTG
>RPQJ01000180.1 GCA_003819815.1 Lysobacterales bacterium | reverse complement strand
GCGGCGCACGAGCGCACCCGGGCCGGCATCGAGGCGCGGCTCGTCAAGCACGGGCGTCTCGCCGAGGAGCAGGCATCCGCGCGCAAGCGCTGAGCGAGGCGGGCGGCGCGCGGCTAGAATCGCCGTATGCAGCCGCACGGAACGCCGATGTCCGTCCGCCGGGCGGACTCGTCCGGTGCACCGGTCGTGGCGGAGCGCCTCCGGATCCTGCACGTCGTCCTCTCGCGCGGCTTCGCCGGCTCCGAGCGCGCCGCCGCGGAGCTCTGCAACGCGCTCTCGAAGCGGCACGACGTCGCGCTGGTCGTGAGGCGCGACCATCGCGCGCCGCACGGGGCGAGCATCGTCGACTACGTGCTGCCGGACGTCCGCATCATCGAGCTGCCCGCGCGCTGGCAGACCTCGGACCGACTCGCCGGCATCGTCCGCGATTGGCAGCCGGACGTCGTGCACACGCACCTGCGGCGCGGCACGCGCTACGTCGCCAGGCTCGCGCCCGCGGCGGCGCACGTCTGCTCGCTGCACCTGTCGATCAACGGCCCGCACTATCTCTACGCTGACGGCATCCTGTGCATCTCGGAGTGGCAGCTCGCGACGATCCCACCGGACTATCCCGGCACGGTCTACCTCGTGCCGAACTCGCTCGAGCGCCATCCGCGGCTCGACCCCGGCCGGGTCCGGGCCCTGCGCGCCTCGTTCGGCGTCGGCGAGGCGGACTTCCTCGTCGGCGGCGTCGGGCGGCTCGTGGCGAGCAAGGGGTTCGACGTGCTGGTGCAGGCGTTCGAGCGGGCGGCGCTGCCCAACGCCCGCCTCGTCATCGCGGGCGACGGGCGGCAGCGAGGGCGCCTCGCCCGGCTCGCCAACGACAGGACCACGTTCACGGGCTTTCGCCACGACGTGAAGGACCTGTACCAGGCTTTCGACGTGTTCGTGTGCCCGTCGAACTACGAGCCCTTCGGCCGGGTCATCATCGAGGCGCTCGATGCGGGCACGCCCGTCATCGCGAGCGACGCGGACGGGCCCAGGGACATCGCACGGCGCTATCCGATCGAGCTGTTTCCGCGCGGCGACGTCGAACGTCTCGCCGCCGCGCTGCGTGTCACGGCCGCCCGCGGTCGTGTTCGCCTGGAGGCGGACCTTTCCGAGTTCGAGCTGTCATCCGTGGTGGAGCGTACGGAGACGGCTTATCGCGAGGTACTCGCCTTGAAGCACGGAACGGGATACCCGGGGGTCGCGGCTGTCCGCGCGCCTGTTCGACTGCAGGCGCCACCGGGCCCGCCGCGGTACTTGTTCTCACCCGTGTCGGGGCCTGGCGGGGCCGGCGAGCTGATGCGTTGTCTGATCATCGCCCGCGAGCTGCGCCGAGCGGAGCCCTCGGCGGACATCCGCTTCCTCGTGAGCCGGACCGCGGTGTTCCGCGAGTCGGTCGACTTTCCCGTGATCGACACCGACGCCTCGCCGACCAACAGCACGAGACAGGTGCTCGCCGCCATCGCCGCGTTCCATCCGGAGGTGATGGTCTTCGACAATTCGGGCCGCACGTCGCAGCTGCGCGCGGCGAAACAGGCGGGGGCGATGCTGGTGTTCTCGAGCCGTGCGCCGAAGCTCCGCTGGAAGGCGTTCCGCCTCAAATGGATGCGGTTGCTCGACGAGCACTGGATCGTGTTCCCGACCTTCGTCACCGGCGGGCTCACGCGGATCGAGAAGTTCAAGATGGGCTTCTTTCCCCACTACCGGGTGCGGCATCTCGACACGCTCTTCACGCCTTCCGAGCCCGGCGAGCGTGCCGGCTGGCTCGCGGGCCGGGGCCTGCAGCCCGACGACTACGTCGTGTTTTCCCCCGGCGGCCGGGGCGAAGGCCACCTGGTCGCGGATCCGGCGGAACTCTTCATCGCCGCCGCGCGACGCTTCGTCGAACGCACGGGCGCTACCGCCGTCGTGCTGACCGGCCGTAGCGAGGTCTCGTCGACCGACGGTCCCGCGGCTCTGCAGCTGTTGCCGCGCGTGGGCCCCGACGAGGTCCAGCACCTGCTCGCGGGTTGCCGGATGGTCGTGTGCAACGGTGGAACGACGCTCGTTCACTCGCTCGCCCACGGCCGGCCGATCGTGGCGGTCCCGCTGGCAGGCGACCAGGGCCGTCGCATCCGGCGCGCGGCGCGGCGCGGCATCGCGATCGAGGCGCCGCGCGATGCCGGCGCCATTGCGGACACTGCGACCGGGCTGCACGGGGATGCCGCGCTCCTGGCCCGCATGCGCCAGGCCGTCGAGGACATGGGGATTGCCAACGGCGTCGGCGAGGCCGTCGCCGCGCTGCGGATGCTCGCCGGAGTCAGTCGAGGTCGAGCCGCGTGAGGCCGGCCGCGGCGAAATCCCGGGGCGAGCCATAGCGCGTCGATCGGGGTCCGAGGAAGCTCGGATCGCCGTCGCGCATCGACTGCAGCAGATCGACGTACCACTGGTACTTGCGACTGCCGCGCACGTAGGCCTTCGATCGCAGGGCGTAATCCATGCGGCGAGCGAGGTCGTAGGTGAACTTCACGTGGGCGAGACCCACGAGCACGCGGTCCGAGGGCGCCACGTTCGTGCGGTGGGAGTTGACGTACTCGACGTCGTCGTCCCAGCGGACGATCGGCATCTTGAGCACCGACGTCGTCGGGTAGCGCCACGGCAGCCGGCGGTTGAGCCAGCGCGGCGCCCCGAGCATCGCCTCGGGCACGATCCTGACGCGGTGCTTGCGAAAGAGCCGTGCCGTCGCACTCTCGTTGAGCCGCTGCGGGCCCGGGCGCCCGGGCACCCAGCCGACGATCGGTACCGCGTCGAACCAGCCGTGCGCCTCGAGCATCCCGGGTCCAGTCGGGAACTCGCGCGGCTGCTGCATCTCGTCGACCGTCGCCGGAAAGAAGTCGACCAGCGATGCCGCGACGCTCCTTACGTCGTGGCGCGCGAGCCGCTCGATCAGCTGCGGCAGCGAGTCGACGCCCTCGGGCAGGACGAGGTATTCATCCGCGTCCAGGCAGAGGGCGTAGCGTCCCTGGAGGAACAGCCTCGGGACCAGGGTCTTGAATGCGATGCCGGCGCGCAGCCGGCGCTCGCCGGACGGGCCGGGGAGCGCCATCTCCTGGCCGTAGGTGCAGGGCGATTCGAGCACGACGACGTCGGGCTGCGCCGCGAGGAACTCGGTGGTGCCGTCGGTCGAGCGGTCGTCGACGATCACGAACTGGTCCGCGCCGAGGCTGCGATGGTGATCGAGGAACGAGCGGATGTAGAACTGCTCGTCCTTGACGACGGCGAAGACGCTCGCGCTGGCGTCGCGCAGCCGGCCGTGCCGGATCCGGAGTGGCGCGGCGTCGGCGTTCATGCGGACGTGCGCACGGCCGGCGCCTCGGGCAGCAGCGAGCCCAGCTCGGCGACGAAGACGTGCCGGCGCCCGTCCGGGCACGCATTGAACGCGACGCGTCGATAGGCGCGGTCCCACGCCGGGTGCGGATCGACCCTCAGCGCCGGCGTCCGCGCCTCGTGGTCGGAGCGCGTGCGGATGCGGACGAGCGCGGTCTCCGCGTCGTCCGCGAACCGCACCCACCGCAGCGGCGTCGTGCCGTCGCCGTACGCGACGGGCTCGTGCGGATACGCGTCGGTCAGCACGTGCCGGCCGTCGGGGTGCATGGTCGGATGGCCGGAGCCCGGCACCTTGCGCGAGAGAGCCGCGCAGCCGCTGCCGTCGTACCGGACCCGCGCGAACCGGATGCCCTCGCCGTCGGTGTTGAGGTTCATCAGCACGTGCTCGCCGTCCGGACACCAGTTCGGGTGGTTGCCGCCCTTGCGCCAGGCGGAGTCCGGCACGGCGATCCGCGCACCCGTGCCGTCCGCGTCGAGCGTCGCGACGTTGTACCGGCGGTACTTCTTCTTGCGCCGCCACGGCAGCCACGTGCGCGGCAGCCAGCGCAGCACGAACAGCAGCCGCGTGCCCTGCGGGTTCCACTTGACGTGGAAGCCGTAGAAGTCGCCGCCCGCGTATCGCTCGCGCTGCCCGGGCGCGAAGGCTTCCGCGTACACGGCGGCGATGGACGCGAGCAGGCGCGTCTCGCCGGTCTCGGTGTCGGTCAGCCAGATGCCGTCGTCCGCTGCGGCGCCGCGGTTCTCCGGCACGTGCGATGCGGGCACGACGACTCCGTAGCCTCGCTGCGTGCGCCCGACCCGGCGCAGGCAGGGGCTCGCCGACCACCGTCCGTCCGGCGAGACCGCGTAGATCGTGCCGCCGAGACGTCGTTGCGCATCGCCGAGCGGGTCCACGCGCACGCCGTAGGGGAGCCACGTCGCGGTGTCGACGTCGTTGAAGAGCAGCGTGCGGTCGTCCGCGCCCCACTGCACTTGCGCCCCGAGCTGCGTGTCCCAGCCCCGCGTTTCCGCGATTTTGCGGCACTCCGCGGTCTCGAGGTCGATCACGACGACGTCCGCGGTTTCGCCAGGGCCGGGCAGGCGATCCTCGAACGGCAGGCGCGTCACGGCGAGGTAGCGGCCCGACGGGCTGAACGGCGACGAATCGTAGAAACGGTGGATCGCGCCCGGCAGGTCCGCCGTCACGCAGTGCACGGGCACGCGCGGGTCGAAATTCGAGTAGACCGGAAAAATGTCTTCGCGCGTCGACATGGCTGGTCCTTTCCCGGCTGCGAAAGGCCGGACCGCAGCGGGGCTCGAGGTACGACGCGTTCCGGTGGCTCAGATCCGCGCGAAAACGCGCGCTGCCGCGGCGACCGTCGCATCGACGTCGGCGTCGCTGTGGGCCCCCGAGACGAAACCGGCCTCGAAGGCGGAGGGTGCGAGGTAGACGCCCTCGCCGAGCATGCCGTGGAAGAACTTTCTGAACCGCTCGACGTCGCAGCGCGTCGCCGCGGCATAGCTCTGCACCGGCCCGTCGCCGGTGAAGAACAGGCCGAACATGCCGCAGACGTGATTCGTCGAGAACGGCACCCCGGCGCGGCTGGCTGCTCCTGCGAGGCCCTGCACGAGCCGCTCCGTCGTCGCGGCGAGCCGCTCGTGGAAGCCCGGGACCGACAGCCCTTCGAGCGTCGCGAGGCCGGCCGCCATCGCGACCGGGTTCCCGGAGAGCGTCCCGGCCTGGTAGACGGGCCCGAGCGGTGCGATGTGCTCCATGATCTCGCGGCGGCCGCCGAACGCACCGACGGGCATGCCGCCGCCGACGATCTTGCCGAGCGTCGTGAG
>RPQJ01000179.1 GCA_003819815.1 Lysobacterales bacterium | reverse complement strand
TCTGCGAACTCGCGCGCACCCGCGTCACGGTCGCGCTCTCTGGCGACGGCGGCGACGAAGCCTTCGCCGGCTATCGCCGCTACAAGTGGTTCATGACCGAGCAGCGCGTCCGCCAATGGCTGCCCGACGCGGTCCGCGGACCGGTGTTCGGCGCGCTCGGTCGCTGGTATCCGAAGCTCGACCGTGCGCCGAAGATCTTCCGGGCCAAGGCGACTCTCGAGGCGATCGCACGGGACGCGGTCGACGGTTATTTCCACGGCGTCTCCGTGACGCCGGACCGCGTGCGCCTGCCGCTTTATGCACCCGAGTTCCTCGCGAGCCTCGACGGCTATCGGGCCGTCGAAGTGATGCGCGATCACGCGAAGCGCTCCCCGACGCGCGATCCGCTGTCGCTCGTGCAGTACCTCGATTTCAAGACCTACCTGCCGGGCGACATCCTGGTGAAGGTCGACCGCGCGTCGATGGCGCACTCGCTCGAGGTGCGGGCGCCACTGCTCGACTACACGTTCGTCGACTGGATCTCGGGTCTGCCGCCGGACCTGAAGCTGAAGGGCGCCGAGGGCAAATACATCCTGAAGAAGGCGCTCGAGCCCGTGCTGCCGAACGACATCCTGTACCGGTCCAAGATGGGTTTCGCCGTGCCGCTCGCGGCCTGGCTGCGCGGTCCGCTCAAGGAACGCGTGCGGGACCGCCTGCTCGGCAGCCGCGCGGACCAGGGCGGCATCTTCGAGCCCGCGCGGATCCGCGAGCTCGTCGAGCAGCACGAGTCGGGCGCACGTGACCACAGCGCGGTGCTGTGGGCGCTCCTGATGCTCGATGCGACCGGCCGCCGGCTGCGTGCCACGTGAGGCAGACGTGGTGAGGCTGCTGTTGTACTCGAGCCTGTATCCGAATGCGGCGCAGCCGATCCACGGGCTGTTCGTCGAGCAGCGGTTGCTCAAGGTGGTCGCGACGGGACGGGCCGAGGCGCGGGTCGTCGCGCCCGTGCCGTGGTTTCCGTCGAGGTCTCCACGCTTCGGGGAGTACGCAACCTTCGCCAGCGTGCCGCGGGAGGAAGTGCGCAGCGGCATTCCGATCGTGCATCCGCGCTTCGTCCGCATCCCCAAGGTCGGCATGACCACGGCGCCGTTCCTCATGGCGCTCGGCTCGCTGCCGGAACTGCGGCGCATCCGCGATTCGGGGTACGACTTCGACGTGATCGACGCGCACTACTACTACCCGGACGGCGTCGCCGCGGCGCTGCTCGGTCGATGGCTCGATCGCCCCGTGACCATCACGGCGAGAGGCACCGACATCAGCCTGATCCCGGACTACCGCGTGCCGCGCGCGCAGATCCGCTGGGCCGCACGACAGTCGACGGCGAGCATCGCCGTCTGTGAAGCGCTCGGGACCGAGATGCGCGAGCTTGGCATCGATGCCGGAAAGGTGAAGGTGCTCCGCAACGGCGTCGATCTGCAGCGATTCCGGCCGCTCGACCGCAACGAATGCCGCGAGCGCCTGGGGCTCGGGCCTGGTCGGTGGCTCGCGAGCGTCGGGCTCCTGATCGAGCGGAAGAGCCACGACATTCCGATCCGGGCTTTGCCGCACCTCCCTGGCTGGTCCCTCGTCGTCGCAGGCAACGGGCCGCTGCGCACCGAACTCGAGGCCCTCGCGAGAAGCCTTGGGGTCGTCGATCGCGTCCGGTTCGCGGGAGGCGTCCCGCAGGCCGACTTGCCCGCCTACTACAGTGCTGCCGACGCACTGGTGCTGGCCTCGAGTCGCGAGGGCTGGGCCAACGTGCTGCTCGAGGCGATGGCCTGCGGTACGCCCGTGGTGGCCTCGTCGGTGTGGGGCACGCCGGAGGTAGTTGCGTCGGACGTGGCGGGTCAACTGATGCCGGAACGCACGCCGGCCGGACTGGTGACCGCACTCGGGCGCCTGATTGCGCGATATCCGTCGCGCGAGGCAACCCGCAGGTACGCCGAGCAGTTCGACTGGAACGCCACGACCGAGGGCCAGCTCGAGATCTTCGAGCGCCTGGCCGGGAAGGCCGCATGAAGATCCTCTATCACCACCGTATTCGCTCGAAGGACGGCCAGTTCGTGCACGTCGAGGAGCTGATCGGCGCGCTGCGCTCGTTGGGTCACCAGGTGCGCGTGGTCGGACCGGAGCACGTGGAGACGGAAGAGTTCGGCGCCGATGCGGGCTGGGTCGCGACCCTGAAGGCGCGGCTGCCGGGCGCCGCCTATGAACTGCTGGAGTTCGGCTACGCGCTGCACGACTACCGCAAGGTGCGCCGCGCCATCGCGGACTTCAGGCCGGACCTCGTCTACGAGCGATACAACCTGTTCTTTCCCTCGGGCGTCCGGGCCGCGAAGGCGGCCGGCGTGCCGATCTTTCTCGAGGTCAACGCGCCGCTCTTCGAGGAGCGCAGCCGTTTCGGTGGTCTGAGCCTCAAGCGGCTCGCACGCTGGTCCGAGGAATACGTCTGGCGCAACGCCGACGCCGTGCTGCCCGTGACCGACGTCCTCGCGGACCGCGTGCGCGCCGCAGGCGTGCCGGCATCGCGCATCCACGTCATCCCGAACGGCATCAACGAGGCGGAGTTCGGCCGGCTCCCCAGCCCCGAGGAGGCGAAGCGACAGCTCGGCCTCGAGGGGCGGTTCGTACTCGGGTTCGTCGGCTTCATGCGCGACTGGCACGGCCTCGAGCGCGTGGTCGACTTCATGGCGAAGTCCGACCGACGCGATCTCCACGCGCTGTTCGTGGGCGATGGCCCGGCACGCGCGGGCGTCGAGCGGCGTGCCGCCGAGCTCGGGCTCGGCGAGCGGGTGACGATCACGGGCGTGGTGCAGCGCGATCGCATACCGCGCGTACTCGCGGCGTTCGACACGGCGCTGCAGCCGGCCGTCGTCGAGTATGCTTCGCCGCTCAAGCTGTTCGAGTACCTCGCCGTGGGGTTGCCGGTGCTGGCACCGGCGACGCCGAACATCCGCGAGGTGCTGGAGGACGGCGTGAACGCCGTGCTGTTCGATCCGCAGGACGAAGCCTCGTTCGCCCGCGGCCTCGGCCGGCTCTGCGCAGACGAGGAACTGCGACGGCGCCTCGGCATTGCCGCCCGCGAGACGATCGAGAGGCGGGGACTGACCTGGCGCAGCAACGCCGAGCGCGTCACGGCTCTCGCGACAATGGGAGGGACTCCCGCATGAGGGGACTGCTGCTCGCACTCTTCGTCTTCGGCTCGACGCCGTGGATGGCGCGGCTCCCGTTCGTCGGGCTGCTTTTCTGGATGTGGCTCGGGTTCATGAACCCGCACCGTCTGACGTACGGGTGGTCCTTCGGGTTTCCGTGGGTACAGTGGGTCGCCGCCATCACGATCCTCGGGTGGGCGTTCTCGCGCGAGCCGCGGAAGATCCCGGTCACGGGCACCTCGGTCATGTGGATCGCGTTCACGCTGTGGTGCACGCTGGCCATGTTCTTCGCCCTGAATCCGGTCGAAGGGTGGCCCGAGTGGGAACGCTTCATCAAGATCCAGGCGATGGTGCTGTTCATGCTGCTGCTGCTCACGAATCGTGAGCGGATCGATCTCGCCGTCGTGGTCGTGGTGCTGTCCATCTGCTTCTACGGGGTCAAGGGCGGCCTTTTCACGATACTGAGCGGCGGCCAGCACATGGTGCTGGGGCCGCCGCGCAGTTTCATCTCCGGCAACACGGAGCTCGGGTTCGCGCTGGTGATCACCGTGCCGCTGCTGTGGTACCTCCGCAGCGTCGCGACGGGTCGATGGATCAAGCTTGGCGCCACCGCCGCATTCGGCCTGTGTCTCATCTCGATCCTGGGCAGCTACTCGCGCGGTGCGTTCCTCGCGCTGGCCGCGATGGTCTTCTTCCTGTGGCTGCGATCGCGCGGCAAGTTCATCACCGGGCTCGCGGCCGCAGCGGCGCTGATCGTCGGGCTGATGCTCATGCCCGAGCAGTGGTTCGACCGCATGGCCTCGATCCAGAACTACGAGGAAGACCGCTCGGCGCTTGGCCGCATCAACGCGTGGTGGTTCGCCTTCAACCTGGCGAACGACCATCCGTTCGTCGGGGGCGGCTTCCGCGCGTTCGCGCCGGAGATCTTCCTGAAGTATGCGCCGGAGCCCGAGCACTTCCGCGACGCACACAGCATCATCTTCGAGGTGCTCGGCGAACAGGGTTACGTCGGCCTTCTGCTGTTCCTCGGCATGGGTCTCGCGACGTTCGTCGCCGCGTGGAAGATCGAACGCGCCGTGCGCGGTCGCGAGGATCTCTCCTGGGCCGCATCGCTCGCACGGATGTGCCAGGTCGCCCTGGTCGGATATCTCGTCGGCGGGGCGTTCCTCGGCCTCGCGTATTTCGACCTCCCGTACACTGTGATGGCGATCGTCGTCGCCACCGGTGCGGTCGCCCGGCGCGAGCTCGCCAGCCGACCCGCGGTGCAGCGCTGGGACTGGAGGGCGGCAATCGCGCCGCCGCCCGCGCCCGGGCGGGCCGGCCAGCCGGCCAGCGAGCACTGATGCTGACCGCGGCGACCGCGGGACTGCTGCGCGTGGCGGAGCCTGCCGAGCGCCGCCTGCTCTTGCTGATCTATCACCGCGTGCTGCCCGACCGTGATGAACTCTTTCCTCGGGAGATCACGGCCGAGGTGTTCGACTGGCAGATGCGCTCGCTCGCGAAGCATCTCGCGCCGTTGCCTCTGACGGAGGCGATCGAGCGACTCGAGGCCGGGACGCTGCCCCGCCGTGCCGTCGCCGTGACTTTCGATGACGGCTACGCCGACAACCTGGCCGTCGCAGCGCCGATCCTGCGGGGCGCGGGCGTCCCGGCGACTTTCTTCGTCGCAACCGGTTACCTGGGCGGCGGACGCATGTGGAACGACACCGTCATCGAGGCCGTGCGGCGACTGCCGGACGGAGAACACGACTTCGGGCCTCTGGGCTTGCCCGCGCGTACCGTTCGCGGCGTCGAGGGGCGGCGCGCGTTCTGCCGCGATTTCATCACCTCGATCAAGCATCATCCGCATGCCGAACGCCAGGCACGCGCGGACCAGTTGGCGGCCTACGTGGGCCGGGCACTCCCCGATCACCTCATGATGGCCCCAGCACAGGTCGCGGAGCTGGCGGGCCTCGGCTTCGAGATCGGCGGGCACACCGTCAGCCACCCGATACTCCGGGTGCTCGACGGACCGGAGGCTGCGCGGGAAATCGCCGAGGGTCGCTCCGAGCTCGAGCGCATCGT
>RPQJ01000178.1 GCA_003819815.1 Lysobacterales bacterium | reverse complement strand
TAGCGCTTTCGGGCCCGCCAGGGTTCGAGTCGTCGGAACCGACCGGGTCGCCGACGTCGTGGCCGTGGACCGGCAGACGGGCACGTTCACGCTCACCAACGTCCCGACCGGGCCGGTCACCCTGCTGTACGTCGAGCAGCCCGACCGGGACGTCTTCACGATGGCCTCGCGCCGCCTGGAAGTCGACGTCACCGGCAACCTGTCGGGCGTGACTTTCGCGCTCGAGCACCACTGGAAGTACCTGCCTTCATATCCGCCACCGTGGCGCAACGCCGCCTACGACATGTGGGAGCCGTTCTTCGTCAGCGACAAGATCGGCTTCCTGATGCTCAGGAACCGTGGCGTGTCGCCGATGGTCACCGAGTTGTGGCGCACCACGAGCGGCGGCGTCGGCTGGAAGAAGATCGGCAACTGGCCGGACGGCGACGCGGGCGGCTGGCCCGACATGACGGGCCGGTCGATGATCTTCAGTAATGCGTACAAGGGAGTGCTGGTGGGCCGCTTCGGCTGGAACGGCGCAACGGTCGGCGTGCTCCGGACCGCCGACGGCGGCACGACCTGGACCGGCGTCGATTTCCCCAACGTGCCGGATGCGAACGGGCTGATCACCATCGGGAATTTCGCCGCGCTCGGGCTCTCGAGCTGGATCGCCTGCGGCAGCGAGAACACGGGAACCTACATGGGTTCGGGCTCGCCTTTCGCCTTCACGATCTGGGAAACGACGGATGGCGGCGCAACCTGGGCGATCAAGCGCACGTGGCGCGAGGACTCTGCCAGGTGCTCGGCGCTTGGCACCAACGCCTCCGGCAAGGCGATCCTGTTCGCGACGCCGTATGCGTTCGGTGGCGGCATGCACCGTGAGCTGCGCGATGCCTCGGGCGTCTGGACGCAGCAGCCGGGCAACGACCTGGTCGTCAACTCCGGCTACGGCACGGCCGACGTTTCGATGGTCGGCAACGAGGCCTGGGCGAGCGCGACTCGCGAAAGCCCCAGTGGTCCGGGCCTGTTCCACAGCCGTGATGCCGGAGTCACGTGGGAAAAATTGATTGCTGACGCGCCGGGTTATCACGATTTCGTGACCCCCCTTCGAGGTTTCGCCCTGGCAGGCGCTGCATACGCGACCTACGACGGCGGCCTGAACTGGCTGTTCCAGTCGGCCGGCGGGGGCATCTGCTGCCACGGCAACTACATCTGGGCCACCGACGCCCTGCGTGCCGTCTGGGCCGAAGGCGGCGTCGGCGATCCGAACGGCAAGCGCGACGTGTTCACGTACTACGAGCCACGCGTGCCGAGCTTCGAAGTACTCGCGGGGGCGGGCATCCCGAACGCCACGGTCGAGCCGGGCAGCAAGGGCGTCCGGGTCGCGAGCTACAGGTTCGTCAACAACGGCCCGGTGCCGCTCGAGATCAACGCGCTCACGATGAAGGCCTCCGGCACCGGCGAGGATCGTCTCGACGTGAATGCCGTGCGGGCCTGGTGGGACCGTGACGGCGACGGCGCCGTCGAGGCGGACGATCCGCAGCTCGCATCGGGCAGCTACGCGATCGACGACGGCCTGCTGACGCTCGACCTGGGCGCGACCTACCTCGTGCACCCCCGGGTGCCGTTCCACGTCGCGGTCACGTACGACTTCGCAGCGGGTATCGCGGGTCCGCGGACCTACGGGCTTACCGTCACGCCGTCGACCGTTGCGGCGGCTACCGCCGACGGCGGCTCGCTGCTCACCGTCAACGCGACCGCGCCCACGGGCACGACGCTCGGGTCGGCCACGGTCACCGTGCAGTCGAGCGTGCCGGCGCTCGCGAGCTTCACGCTGAGCAAGGCCTCGCTCGCCGGATGCCTGAGCGTGACCGGGACGATCGTGCTCACCGCACCGGCGCCCGTGGGCGGCCTCGTCGTCGCGACCTCGGACACCCTCGCGAACGCGACGACGCCCGCGAGCGTGACGGTCGCGGCCGGCGCGACGAAGAAGGCGTTCACCATCCGCACGACCGCCGTCGCCACGACGCAGCCCGGCACGGTTCGCGCGACGCTTCAGGGCCAGACGCTGCAACAGCCACTGACGCTGAAGCCCATCGGCATGAGCCTTCTCACGCTGACGCCGACCACGGTGCAGGGAGGCGCAAGCTCGAGCGGGGTTGCGAAGCTGCAGTGCGCCGCGGGGCCGGGCGACATCGTCGTGACGCTGTCGAGCTCGAAGCCGTCCGTCGCGGCGCCGAGCGTGCCGAGCGTGCGCATTCCGGCCGGTGCACAGACCGGCGCGTTCGTCGTCGCGACGAACCCGCTCACGGTCGGGACGACCGCAAAAATCACGGCGGTCGCCAACGGGGTCGCGAAGGTCAAGACGCTCACCATCACGCCTTGACTGCGGGTTCAGGACGGCTGGGGCGGGGGCAATGACGCCCCCGCCCGTCTTGTGCACGATGGTTGGCCCCGAGCGGGGGCTCGGGTAACATCTCCCCACCCATCGCAAGGCTCGTCCGGAGAGAGGACAAGGGAAACCGTTTCCTTTGGCCCGCCGAAGGCGCAACCCGCCCGGAAACGCTCAGGCACCAGAACGGCGTCGCCTGATGGGCTCTGGAGAGCGATCCCGCCGGGGATCCACCGAAGGGGTGCGGCGCCCGCGGGCGCCCGATCTCTCAGGTCAAAGGACAGAGGGGCGGCGGGCCGTGTGGGTCCGCCGCCTTTTTCATTGCCCGCCTGCCAGGACGATCGCCATGGGTTTGCGCACTCCGCTCTACGACCTCCACGTCGCCGCCGGAGCCCGGATGGTCGATTTCGGTGGCTGGGACATGCCCGTCACCTACGGGTCCCAGATCGAGGAGCACCATGCGGTGCGGCGCGACTGCGGCATGTTCGACGTGTCGCACATGTGCGTCGTCGACCTGCGCGGCGCCCGCGTCCGCGACTTCCTGCGCCGCCTGCTCGCGAACGACGTCGCGAAACTCGCGCAGCCGGGCAAGGCGCTCTACTCGTGCATGCTGCGCGAGGACGGCGGGGTCATCGACGACCTCATCGTGTACTACCTCGACGACGGCTGGTACCGGATGGTCGTCAACGCCGGCACGCGCGAGAAGGATCTCGACTGGCTGCGCGCCCATGCGCCCGCGTACGAAGTCTCGGTCGAGCCGCGACTCGACCTCGCGCTGATCGCCGTGCAGGGACCCGAGGCGCGCGCCCGCGCGGCCCGACTGCTCGAGCCGGCCCTCGCCGCCCTGGCGCTCGAACTCGGCTATTTCTACGGCGTCGCCGCGGGGCACTGGTTCGTCGCGCGCACCGGCTATACGGGCGAGGACGGCTGGGAGATCATGCTCCCGGCGGCGGAGGCGGCGTCGTTCTGGCAGCGACTCCGCGACGCCGGCGTCGCGCAGTGCGGGCTCGGCGCCCGCGACACGCTGCGCCTCGAGGCGGGCATGAACCTCTACGGCAGCGACATGGACGAGAGCACCTCGCCGCTCGAGTCGGGCCTCGCGTGGACGATCGCGTGGGATCCGCAGGACCGCGACTTCCTCGGCCGCGCCGCGCTCGCCGAGGCCAAGTCGAAGGGCGTCCCGCGCAAGCTCGTGGGGCTGGTGCTCGCGGACCGCGCGGTGATGCGCTCGCACCAGAAGGTCATCGTGCCGGGGATCGGCGAGGGCGAGGTGACGAGCGGCACCTACTCGCCGACGCTCGAGCGCTCGATCGGCCTCGCGCGCGTGCCTGCGGCCACCGCGGGAACCTGCGAGGTGGAGATCCGCGGCCGCCTGCTGCCTGCCACGGTCGTCCGCCCGCCGTTCGTGCGGCACGGCAAGATCGCGATCGCCCTCTAGTGAACCGAGCCTGAATCACGGAGCATTCCCATGAGCAATGTCCCTGCCGACCTGCGCTTCCTGAAGTCACACGAGTGGGCCCGTCTCGAGTCCGACGGAACGATCACCGTCGGCATCTCGGATCATGCGCAGCAGGCGCTCGGCGACCTCGTGTTCGTCGAAGTGCCCGACGCCGGACGGCGCGTCGCAGCGGGCGAGGCGTGCGCCGTGGTGGAGTCGGTCAAGGCGGCGTCCGACGTGTACAGCCCCGTGGGCGGAGAGATCGTCGCGGGGAACACCGGGCTCGGCGGCACGCCCGAACTCATCAACCAGGATCCGTACGGCGGCGGCTGGATCATGCGCGTCCGCCCGGACGACAAAGCGCAGTTCGCGGCGCTGCTCGACGCGAAGGCCTACGAGGCCGCACTCGCAGCCGAGACCCATTGACCGCCACTGACCGCCACTGACCGGAGGACGCGCGATGCCGTTCATCCCGCACACGACCGACGACGTCCGCGAGATGCTGGCCGCGATCGGCGCGCCGGACACCGAGGCGCTGTTCGACGAGATACCCGCGGAGCTGCGCTCCCGTGCGCTCGAGGCGATCCCGACCGCCCTCACGGAGATGGAAGTAGGGCGGCTCATGAGCGAGCGCGCCGCGCGCGACGGGCGGCCGCTCAACTTCATCGGCGCGGGCGCCTACGAGCACCACGTGCCGGCCGCGGTCTGGGCGATCGTGACGCGGGGCGAGTACTACAGCGCGTACACGCCGTACCAGGCGGAAGCGAGCCAGGGAACGCTGCAGCTCCTCTACGAATACCAGTCGATGATGACGAGCCTCACGGGCATGGAGGCCTCGAACGCGTCGCTGTACGATGGCGCGACCGCGCTCGCCGAGGCGTGCCTCATGGCGGTCCGCGCGAACCGGCGCTCCAGGTCCCAGCGCATCCTGGTGCCGGCCTCGGTGCACCCGGCCTACCGCAAGGTCGTACAGGCGGTCGCGGGCAACCAGAACCTGGCTTTCGACCTGCTGCCGTACGACCCGCGCGGTGGCCACACGACGGTCGGGAGCCTCGAGAAGTACCGCGGCCAGGACATCACGGCGCTCGTGATCCAGCAGCCGAACTTCTTCGGTACGCTCGAGGACGTCGACGCGCTCACGGACTGGGCGCACGAGGCGGGGATGCTGGTGATCGCCGTCGTGAACCCGGTGTCGCTCGCGCTCCTGAAGCCGCCGGGCGAGTGGGGCACCAAGGGCGTCGACATCGTCTGCGGCGAGGGGCAGCCGCTCGGCGTGCCGCTGTCCTCCGGCGGCCCGTACTTCGGCTTCATGACGACGCGGATGGAACACATCCGGCAGATGCCCGGGCGCATCGTCGGTCGCACCGTCGACCTCGATGGCAGGCCCGGCTTCACGCTCACGCTGCAGGCGCGCGAGCAGCACATCCGTCGCAGCAAGGCGAC
>RPQJ01000177.1 GCA_003819815.1 Lysobacterales bacterium | reverse complement strand
TTCCCGACCCGCAGCCACACGGTGGCCGCGCAGGGCGGCATCAGCGCCGCGCTCGGCAACATGGGCGAGGACGACTGGCGCTTCCACTTCTACGACACCATCAAGGGCTCGGACTGGCTCGGCGACCAGGACGCGATCGAGTTCATGACCAAGGAGGCTCCGGCGGCGATCCTCGAGCTGGAGCACTACGGCCTGCCGTTCTCGCGCACCGAGGACGGCCGCATCTACCAGCGGCCCTTCGGGGGCATGACGACGCACTACGGCAAGGGCATCGCGCAGCGCACCTGCGCCGCGGCCGACCGCACCGGCCACGCGATGCTGCACACGCTCTACCAGCAGTCGCTCAAGCACGAGGCGCGCTTCTTCGTCGAGTTCTTCGCGATCGACCTCATCATGCAGGATGGCGAGTGCCGCGGCGTCGTGGCGCTCGACCTGTCCGACGGCACGCTGCACCGGTTCCGCGCACAACGCGTGATCCTCGCGACCGGCGGTTATGGACGTGCGTACTTCTCCTGCACCTCGGCGCACACGTGCACCGGCGACGGCGGCGGCATGGTGCTGCGCGCGGGTCTGCCGCTGCAGGACATGGAGTTCGTGCAGTTCCACCCGACGGGCATCTACGGCGCGGGCTGCCTCATCACCGAAGGCTCGCGCGGCGAGGGCGGGTACCTCACGAACTCGGCGGGCGAGCGCTTCATGGAGCGCTACGCGCCGAACGCGAAGGACCTCGCGTCGCGCGACGTCGTGAGCCGCTCGATGACGATCGAGATCCGCGAGGGCCGCGGCGTCGGCCCGCACAAGGACCACATCCACCTGCACCTCGAGCACCTCGGCCCCGACGTCATCAAGGAGCGCCTGCCCGGCATCGCCGAGACGGCGCGCATCTTCGCCGGCGTGGACGTCAACCGGGAACCGATCCCGGTGCTGCCCACGGTGCACTACAACATGGGCGGGATTCCCTGCAACGTGCAGGGCGAAGTCGTCACGCTGCGCGACGGCGATCCGGACGCCGTGGTGCCGGGACTCATGGCGGTCGGCGAGGCCGCGTGCGTCTCCGTCCACGGCGCGAACCGGCTCGGCTCGAACTCGCTGCTCGACCTCGTGGTGTTCGGGCGCGAGGCGGCGCGGCACTGCGCTGCCACGGTGCGTCCGGGCGCCACGCACCGGCCGCTGCCGGCGGACGCGGGCGACCTCGCCGTGGCCCGGCTCGACCGCTATCGCAACGCGAGCGGGTCGCGCCGCACGTCGGCGATCCGCCTGGACATGCAGAAGGTCATGCAGAATCACGCGGCGGTGTTCCGCACCGGCGAGTCGCTGCGCGAGGGGGTCGAGAAGCTGGCGGGCGTCTACGAGTCGTTCGGCGACGTGCAGGTCACCGACCGGTCGCTGGTCTGGAACACCGACCTGGTTGAGACGCTCGAACTCGACAACCTGCTCGGCCAGGCGCTCGTCACGATGCGTTCGGCCGAGAATCGAGCCGAGAGCCGGGGTGCGCACGCCCGCGAGGATTACAAGGAACGCGACGACGTCAACTGGTTGAAGCACACGCTCGCGTGGGCGGACGCTGCAGGCAAGGTGCGGATCGACTACCGGCCCGTGCACCTGCAGACGCTCACCGCGGACGTGGACCCGATTCCGCCGAAGGCGAGGACCTACTGACATGGCCCAGTTCAGGCTCCCGGAGAATTCGAAAGTCGGGACCGGCAGGACGCATCCCGCGCCGGCGGGCGCGAAGGACGTGCGCACCTTCCGCATCTACCGCTTCGACCCCGAGTCCGGCGCGAACCCTCGCATCGACAGCTACCAGGTCGACATGGGCTCGTGCGGCCCGATGGTTCTCGACGCGCTGATCAAGATCAAGAACGAGGTCGACTCGACGCTGTCCTTCCGTCGCTCGTGCCGCGAGGGCATCTGCGGCTCCTGCGCGATGAACATCGACGGCGTCAACACGCTAGCCTGCACGAAGGCGACCGGGGAGATCCGCGGCGACGTGCGCATCTACCCGCTGCCGCACATGCCGGTGATCAAGGACCTCGTGCCCGACCTCACCAACTTCTTCGCGCAGTACGCGTCGGTGAAGCCCTGGCTGCAGACTCGCACGCCGGCGCCGCCCGATCGCGAGCGGTTGCAGTCGAAGGAGGACCAGGAGAAGATCGACCGGCCGTCGGCCTGCATCCTGTGCGCCTGCTGCTCGACGAGCTGCCCGTCGTACTGGTGGAACAGCGACCGCTACCTCGGCCCCGCCGCGCTGCTCGCGGCCTATCGCTGGATCATCGACACCCGCGACGAGGCCACCGGCGAGCGCCTCGACGAGCTCGAGGACCCGTTCCGGCTCTATCGCTGCCACACGATCATGAACTGCACCGAGGCGTGCCCGAAGGACCTGAACCCGGCCAGGGCCATTGGCGACATCAAGCGCATGATCGCGGAGCGACAGCACTGAGCGTCCCTGACTCGGGCGCGGCCGACGTCGAGGCACGCCGGGTCGCGCGGCTCCGGTGGCGCTGCCGTCGAGGCATGAAAGAGCTCGACGTGCTGCTGCTCAGGTACCTCGATGCCGATGATCCCGGCGCGCCCGGTGACGAACGCGCGGCTTTCGAGCGGATACTCGAACTGCCGGACCCCGAGCTCTTCGGCTATCTTGTCGGCAGGTCACACCCGACCGATGCGAGCATCCGCCATGTCGTCGACCGGATCCGGCGCGATCGCTGAACCGTCCTGGTCTCTGGCCGACCGGCTCGCGCTCGCCTCGATCGTAGCGTGCACGGCCTCGGTCGAGGCCACCGCTGCGCGCTACCCCGACGCACCCGCGGGACTCGGCATCGCGACGGGCATCCTGCTGGCGGCCTGGTTGCTGCGTGCCCGCAGTCGCAGGACGCGGCTGCAGTTTGCCGCGGAACGCGACGGCGCGCCGGCAAGCATCGACGGGCGGATCGCCGTGCGCGTCGGCACGGGCAGCCGCGTGCTCGGCCGATCGGTCGTGCTGCACTGGAAGGCCCCGCAGCGCTCGGGCAGGCACTGGTACACGCCGGCGGACCTGCCGCAGCCCGTGCTGCGGCGCCTGCGCGCCCGGGTCCGCCGCACGGGGCGCGGGGAGCCGCGCTGACGGGAGTTCCCGCGGTGCCCGGAACGTGAACCCCATGTCGAACTTTCCCCCGGAAGACGGGTCTACTGAGCCGCACGAGCTGCGGGACGCCGAGGCTCGCCCTGCATCCGGCGTGGACCAGAGCGATCTCGAACTCGTCAGGCGGGTCCAGCGGGGCGAGCGCGGGGCGTTCGACCTGCTGGTGCTTAGGTACCAGCACAAGGTCGTGAAGCTCGTGGCACGGCTGTTGCGCGATCCGGCGGAAGCCGAGGACGTGGCCCAGGAGGCCTTCGTCAAGGCGTACCGCGCGATGGGTTCTTTCCGGGGCGACAGTGCCTTCTATACGTGGTTGTACCGCATCGCCGTGAACACCGCCCGCAATACGATGGCCGCCCGACAGCGCCGCCCGCTGGCGTACGAGGCCGAGTTGAACGAGAGCGAGCAGTCGGTGGTCGAGTCCCGCATGCGGCATACCGATACGCCGGAAGCCTCGGCGCTGTCCGACGAGATACACGGCACGGTCAACCGGGCCGTCGAGGCACTGCCGGAAGACCTGCGCACGGCCATCATCCTCCGCGAGGTCGAGGGCCTGAGCTACGAAGAAATCGCCGAGGCAATGGACTGCCCGGTGGGTACCGTCCGGTCGAGGATCTTCCGCGCGCGTGAAGCGATCGACCGCAGCCTGAAGCCACTGCTCGACTGAGTCCAAACCAGATGACCGACCAGATTCGTGAACAGATGTCCGCCCTGCTCGACGGCGAGCTGTCGCCCGGGGAAGCCGGGTTGCTCGTTCGCCGGATGGAACGCGATGCGGAATTGCGCCGCGCATTCTCGAGCTACGTGCTCGCAGGCGAGTCGCTGCGTGCGCCGGGCGGGAGGATCGCGAGCCCGGGATTCGCGGGGCGCGTGAGTGCGGCCCTCGCCGAGGACGGATCGGCTCACGAGCCGGTCGCAGGGCAGCCGTCCGGCCGCAGCGCCGGCTGGCGCCGGCCCCTGGCCGCTGCCGCGGTCGCAGCCGGTGCTGCGTGGGCCGCGGTCGTCTTCGTTCAGCCCGGCTCCGACGATGCCGGCGGAGAGGTCGTCGCGGCGGTGCCTGCGCCGTCCGCGGCGTTCGTGCTGCCCGTCGGAGGGTCGAGCCCGACGCCGGCGCAGCATCAGCGCCTTGCGGGTTACCTCGTGGTCCACGGCCAGTATGCGACGCCGATCGGGCGCCGCAACGTCTGGTCGAGCGCGCTGGCCGCGGATCCCGGCATCAACCGGGCGGTCTACGGGGCGGCCGAGTCGCCCTGATGCGGCGCACGCTCGCCTGCGCCGTCGTCCTGCTGTCCACGCTGGCGACCGCGGCGCACGCTGGATCGACCGACGACGCGCGGCACTGGCTCGAGCGCATGAGCCAGTCGCTCGGCACGCTCAACTACATCGGGCTCTTCACGCACGGCTCGGGCTCGCAGGCCGAGACGATGCGCATCATCCACCGGGCGGAGGGCGGCCGCAGCCAGGAGCGGCTCGTGTCGCTCGATGGGAGCGGGCGCGAGATCGTGCGCACCGCCGAGGAAGTGCACTTCTACATGCCGGACCGCCGGGTCGTGCTCGTGGAGCCCCGCACGGACGACGGTTCGCTCCTCAAGGGCCTGCCGGTGCCCGGACCCGAGCTCGACGCGCTCTACACGCTTTCCGTCGGCGAGAAGCATCGGTTGCTCGGGCGCGACGTCCGGGTGATCGACATCCGCCCGCGCGACGCGTTCCGCTACGGCTACCGGCTCTGGCTCGACGAGGAGACGGCCATGCCGCTCAGGTCCGTCGTCCTGACGCCCGACGGCCGTGCGGTCGAATCGGTGCATTTCACGCAGTTCGAGACGCCTCGCACCATCGAGCCGCGAGACCTGGAGCCCGGCGTCGACGCGACGGGCTACCAGTGGCTGCGCAGCGGCAAGCGTCGCGACATGGCGAAAGCCTCGGTCGGCTGGCGGCCGACGCGCATTCCGCCGGGTTTCAGGCTGGTCGGCAGCCGGCTGCAGGTGGTCCCCGGCGTCCCGGTTCCCGTCCAGCACCTCATCTTCTCGGACGGGTTCGCCTCGGTCTCGGTATTCATCGAGCCCGGTCCCGCGAAGGGCCCGAAGCCGGCGGAGTCGACCAGCGCGGGCTCGGCGAACACCTACTCGACCCAGGTGCAGGGCCACGTCGTGACGGCCGTCGGCGAGGTGCCGCCCGAGACGGTCCGCGAGATCGCGACGTCCCTCGCGCCGGTCGACGGCGCGGACACCCGCT
>RPQJ01000176.1 GCA_003819815.1 Lysobacterales bacterium | reverse complement strand
GCACAGCTCGAGGGCGCCGCGCTCGTCGTGGCGGCCACGGACGACGCCGAGCTGAACGCGCGCGTCTCGGCCGCAGCCCGCGAGCGCAACGTCTTCGCGAACGTCGTGGACGACGCCGCGCGCTCCAGCTTCATCGTGCCCGCGATCGTCGACCGCTCGCCGCTCGTGATCGCGATCTCGACGGCGGGCGTGGCGCCGGTGCTGGCGCGACTCGTGCGCGAGCGCATCGAGGCCTCGTTCGACGAGTCCTGGGGCCGGCTCGCGGTGCTGCTGCAGCGCTGGCGCGGCCGCATCCGCCAGGCCGTCCCGGACGTCGCGACGCGCCGCCGTTTCTACGAGGGCGTCGTGCGCGGCGGCGTCGCGAACCTGGTGCGCGGCCGGAGGGAAGCGGACGCCGAGCGCGAGCTCGAGCGGTTGCTCGCGGCGCCGGCGTCGCCGCATCGCGGCTCCGTGGTGCTCGTGGGTGCGGGTCCGGGCGATCCGGGCCTCCTCACGATCAACGCCGTCCGCGCGCTCCAGTCGGCCGACGTGATCCTGCACGACCGCCTCGTCTCCGGGGCCGTGCTCGAGCTCGCACGCCGCGACGCGACGCGCGTACCCGTCGGCAAGTGCGCCCGCGGGCCCTCGGTGCCGCAGCAGCGGATCCACGAACTCATGCTCGAGCACGCGCGCGCCGGACGCCGCGTCGTGCGCCTGAAGGGCGGCGACCCGTTCGTATTCGGGCGCGGCGGGGAGGAACTCGAGTTCCTGGCCGCGCACGGCATCCCGTTCGAGGTCGTCCCGGGGATCACGGCCGCGCTCGCGAGCGGTGCGTACGCCGGCATCCCGCTCACGCACCGCGATCACGCGCAGTCGCTCCGGTTCGTCACCGCACACTGCGGCGATTCGGTCGACACGCTCGACTGGGCTTCGCTCGCCGCGCCGCGCCAGACCCTCGCCCTGTACATGGGCATCGCATCACTTGGGCGCGTCGCGGAGCAGTTGCGGCGCCACGGCCGCGCAGGCGAAACGCCGGTCGCCATCGTCGAGAACGCCTCGAGGCCCGAGCAGCGCGTGACGCTCGCGACCCTCGACGCGCTGGGCGACGTGGCGGCGCGCGGGCACGTCGCCAGCCCGGCGCTCGTGATCGTGGGCGAAGTCGCGGCGCTTGCGACCACGCTCCACTGGTACGGCGTGCCGCCCGAACGCTGGGTCGCGCTGCGGCAGGTTGCCTGAAGCTCAGTCTCGCGACCAGCCGACCTCGGCGAACAGCGCACGGCCGCGGCCCGGAAAATAACGGTAGTCCCCGAAGGCGAAGTCGGCGCGGTCGGCGTAGGCCCGGTCGAGCGCGTTCGTGAGGCGGAGCGCGATCCACCAGCCCGACGAAGCCTGCCAGCGTCCCCGCACGTTGAGCAGTCCGTGGCCCGGGTAGCGGTGGGCGTTCGCCGCGTCGAGGTAGTACTCGCCCACGACCAGCCACTCCGCCTCGATCTGGGTGCGCTCCCCCGGGCTCCAGCCGATCGCCGCGCGGTGGAGCTGGCGCGGCGCCGTGTCGACGTCGTTGCCTTTCCGGATCGACTCGCCGCCTTCGACCGCGCGCGAGAACTCGTAGCGGTGTCGCGCGTACGTGCCGGACGCCACGAGCTGCCAGTCGTCGAGCGGCCGCCAGCGCAGGTCGTACTCGACGCCCTCGTGCGAGGTACGGCCGTTCGAGACGTTGAAGCCGTTCGACTCGCGGAGGATCACCTCGTCCTTGCGCATGTCGAACACGGCGAGGTCGAAGGCGACGCGCTCGAGCGACGCCTTGAGGCCGAGCTCCACCGAGCGCAGCCGCTCCGAGTCCAGGTCGGCGACCGATTGCGCACGCTGCAGCCGGTAGAGCTCCGTGATCTCGGGCGGCCGGAAGCCGAGGCCCGCATTGCCGTAGGCCACGAGGCCGGGCTGCACGACGTAGCTCACGCCGAGCTTGGGCGCCACGTTCAGGAACGCGTCCGTGCGGTCGGCGGGGCGGCTGTAGAGGCAGCCGGCCGGGCCGCACGGCACGCCGTTCTCGTCGGTGTTGCCGGTCAGCATGCGATTGTCGTAGTCATAGCCGACTGCCTCTGCGCGGAGTCCGCCCGTGACCCGCCAGCGCTCGCCGTAGCGGTGCTCGGCGTGCGCATACGCCGCCGCGACCCAGGACTGCACCTCGTAGTCGTAGTGCAGGCCGGCGGGACGGATCGCATTCGCCGCCGGCGGGCCGTCCGTCGCCGGGCCGTCCTGTTCCTGCACTAGGAACGAGCGCGCCAGTTCGAGGTCGAGCCCGGACACGAGCCGCGTGTCCGCCGTCGCGTCCCAGGCGGCGCTGCTCATGAGCCCGAGGCTCTCCTGGCCGTTGCGCTCGAGCGGCTTGCCGACGAGGAAATGCTGCAGGAACTCCATGCGGGAGGTGCGGAAGTACGGACGAAACTCGACCGCGACGTCGTCCTCGGCCGCCGGCTCGACGAGGCCCGCGAGACGCACTGCGTGGGCCTCGCGGAACGCCTCCGGGTTCAGGTTCTGCTCGCTCAGCTCGTCGCTGCGATAGGCGCCCTGGCCGAAGATGAAGCCCGCGGTCTGCTGGTCGAGATCCGTCGCGGCGAGATCGAACCGGGCGGTGGCCGCATCGCGCCGGATCGACATCGTGCCGTTCAGCTTCGCCTCTTCGTAGCCCGCGTCGTCGCGCCAGCCGCCGTCGTCGGTGTAGAGCCCGTGCACGCCGTAGCCCGCATCCTCGTCGCCGCCGGCCGCCGCGGCCTCGACGCGCCAGTAGTCGGCCGGGCCGGCCTCGAGCGACGCGGCGCGGGCCGGCAGCTCGGACGCCGAGGGCTGCAGCACGTTGACCGTGCCGTGCATCGCGTTCGAGCCGTACAGCGCGGTGCCGGGGCCGCGCAGGACCTCGATCGAGCGCGCCTGTTCGGTGTTGACCTCGAACAGCTCGTTCACGTTGCAGAAGCCGACGGGGCGGATCGGTACCGCGTTCTCGAGGAACAGGAAGGCGCCGCAGGCGCCCGCGCCCGTGAGCACGGGCGAGCGGATGGCCGTCAGGCTCTCCTGGCCGCTGCCACGCTGGATCATCACGCCCGGTACGCGGTTCAGGCTTTCGGCGTGGTGCGTGGAGCCGACGAGGCGCAGCGCGTCCGCGTCGATCGCGGAGAGGCTGAGCGCCGTCTCGAGCGCGGGCTGCGGCTGGCGAGTCGCGGTGACGACGATCTCCTCGAGCCCCGCGGGCGCCGCGTCGAGGACCGCGGGCGGCAGCACCGCCAGCAGGGCGGGGAGCACCACCCGCAGTGCCCTCACGTGGGCGCAGGGCCGCCCGCATCCGGGCGTGCGTGCGGTGCGTGGCGCTGCGGCGGTATGCGGCTGTGATTCAGGCATGGGCGCTCGATTATCGGCCATCCGGCGCGGGACCGGGCGCGCGGACTCGTTTGCTAGTATCCCGGCACTCTGTCGAGGAACCCAGGCATGTCGATCCGTTTTCATCCGTGGGCCTTGCTCGCCCTGCTGCTCGCCACGACGGGGGTCGCGCAGCCGGTGCCGGAGGCCACGCCTTCCGTCGCGCCCGACCGGCCGCGCATCGGCCTCGTGCTGAGCGGCGGCGGTGCGCGCGGAGCAGCGCACGTGGGCGTGATTCGCGCGCTGGAGCAGCGGCGGATTCCGATCGACGCCGTGGCCGGCACCAGCATGGGCGCCGTGGTCGGCGGGCTCTACGCCGCGGGCCTGGGCGCCGGCGAGATCGAGGAGGTCTTCCGCACGCTCGACTGGCAGGAGCTGTTCCGCGACCGCGCGCTGCGCAAGGACCTCGTTTTCAGGCGCAAGCAGGACGACCGCAGCTACCTCGCGCGCGGCGCGCTCGGGTTCCGGCCGGGCGAGGGCGTCGTGCTGCCGCTCGGGCTGGTGCAGGGCCAGAAGATCACGCAGCTGCTGCGCGAGGCGACGCTGCGGGTGGCGGACGTGCAGGATTTCGACGAGCTCCCGACGCGTTTCCGCGCGCTCGCGACGGACCTCGAGACGGGCGAGCCGGTCGTGCTGCGCTCGGGCGACCTCGCGACGGTGCTTCGCGCCAGCATGTCGGCGCCCGGCGTGCTCACGCCCGTCGACATCGGTGGCCGGCTGCTCGTCGATGGCGGCCTGGTCGACAACCTGCCCGTGAGCCTCGCGCGCCAGATGGGCGTCGACGTGATCATCGCGGTCGACGTGAGCTTCCCGCTCGCACTCCGGTCGGACATGGAGTCGGCGCTCGACGTCACCAACCAGATGATCGCGATCATGGTCCGCCGCGGCACCCGGGAGTCGCGCGCCGAGCTCGCCGAGGACGACGTGCTGATCGAGCCCGACCTCGGTCGCATGACGGCCGTCGACTTCGTGCGCGTGCCCGAAGTCATGGAGCGCGGCGCCTCGGCCGTGGAGGCCGTCGAGGGCCGGCTTGCGGCGCTGTCCCGCCCGGAGGACGAGTACGCCGCTTTCGTCGCGGGCCGCCAGCGCGCGCGCGAACCCGTGCCGGAGCTTGCATTCGTGCGCGTGGGGCCGCGGTCGCAGGCCGATGCCGCGCGCATCGACGCCGTCTTCGGCGACCTCGCCGGCGAGCCGCTCGACCTCGAGCAACTGCGCCGCAAGCTCGGCCGCCAGTACGGTCTCGATCGCTACGAGTCGCTCGACTACCGGCTCGTCGAATCCGACGGCCACCCGGGCCTCGAGATCGACGCGCGCCGCAAGTCCTGGGGACCCAATTTCCTGCGGCTCGGCGTGTCCATCGAGCAGGACTACGATGGTGGCGCCACGGCCAACGCCGGCGCGCGCGTCGTCGTGACGGGGATCAACCGCTGGGATGCCGAGTGGCTCACGGACGCGCAGATCGGCGAGGAGCCGCGGCTCTACACCGAGCTGTTCCAGCCGCTCTCGCTCACGAGCGACGTGTTCGTCGCGCCGAGCCTGCGCTACGAGCTGCAGACGCTGCAGGTGGTCGAGGACGGCGACCGCATCGCGCGCTACCGCATCCGCGACAGCGAGGCCGCGCTCGCGGTCGGCACGCAGCTCTCCAACTGGGGCGAGCTGCGGGTCGGCGTCGCGCGCGGCAACGGCTCGAGCCGCGTGATGATCGGCGACCCCACGCTGCCCGCCGGCGAGCACGACCTCGGCGCGCTCTACGCCGAGTTCCAGTACGACCGGCTGGACAGCGCCTATTTCCCGAAGCGCGGCCAGGCGCTGCGCCTCGGCTGGCGCTCCGAGATCGAGTCGCTCGGCGCCAGCGTCGATGCCGACTTCGTGCAGGCCGAGTGGCTCGCGGCGCGCTCGCACCAGCGTTACAGCCTGGTGCTCGGCCTCGAGGGCGGCTCCGCGCTCGACGACCGGGTCGTGTCGCCGCAGCAGCTCTATACGCTGGGAGGCTTCCTGAAGCTGTCCGGACTGCCGCCCGATGCGTTCGTCGGGACGCGCTACGGACTT
>RPQJ01000175.1 GCA_003819815.1 Lysobacterales bacterium | reverse complement strand
GATCGGGGAGGACGTGAAGGAAATCCTCGAGTGCGACCTGAAGCTCGAGCACATCGCCCACCCGGACCTCAAGGCGGCCATCGCGCACTGCGAGAAGGTCGGCGACTACGTGAGCCGCGAGCTGCTCGACGACATCCTCGAGTCGGAGGAAGAGCACATCGACTTCCTCGAGACCCAGCTCGAGCTGCTCGAGCGCGTCGGCATCCAGAATTACTGCCAGTCGCAGATGAAGTAGCGGCGGGATTCACCCCGCCGCGGCGGGCGCTCCGTTTACAGGGACGTCACCTGTCACGGAGCCCGCCATGTCTCACCCCGCCTCCCCCGCCGCCCGACCGTGGCTCCTCGCCACGCTGGCGGCCTCTGCCCTGCTGCCCCTGCCGCTGGTCGCCTGCTCGTCATCGCCCGCGCGGGTGGACGTCTTCGACCGCGCACAGGAAACCGCACTCGAGACCTACCGGCACCGCGGGCGCGACTACGTCGTGGGCACCCCGGGCAATGAATACGCGATCCGCATCCGCAACTGCAGCGGTCGCCGCATCCTCGCGGTCGTGAGCGTCGACGGCGTGAACGTCGTCACCGGCGAGACGGCGGCGCCCGACCAGTCCGGCTACGTGATCGAGCCCTACGGCTACGTCAACGTGCAGGGCTGGCGCAAGGACCTCGAGCGCACCGCGGCTTTCTACTTCTCGGACCCGTCCGACGCGTACGCGACGCGCACGGGCCGTCCGGACGACCTCGGCGTGATCGGCGTCGCCGTGTTCCGCGAGCGCGAACTGCCGCCCCGAACATATCCGTTCGAGTCCAAGGTCGCGAACGCGCCTCCCGCCGCGCCCGAGTCCGCCGCCGGCGCCACGGCGCAGCGCGGGGCCGCGGAAAGCGCCGCCGCCGACGCCGCGCTCCCGTCGCTGGGTACCGGTCATGGACGTCGCGAGTGGTCGCCCGCGCAGCGCGTCGAGTTCGAGAGGGCAGGTTCACGCCCCGACCAGCGCGTCGTGATCCGCTACGACCGGCGCGAGACGCTGGCCGCGCTCGGCGTGCTGCCGCGGCCCTCCTGGCGCGGCCGGGATCCCGATCCGTTTCCGGGCACGCTCGGGTTCGTGCCGGATCCTTGAGCGGCGCCCCGGCTTGAGACCCGTTGCCGCCGCATTCCGTCGCCCGGATACTGCCGCGCTCATGCACGCGACGGTTCCGGGCGAGTCGGACGGCGACGAGGCGCTCATGCTCGCCTACGGCTCGGGCGACGCGCGGGCCTTCGAGCACCTCTATGCGCGCCACAAGGGCCCGACGTACCGTTACTTCCTGCGACACACGAGTGACCGCGGGGCGGCAGAGGAACTGCACCAGGACCTCTGGCTGCGCGTGGTGCGATCGAGGGCCAGGTACCGCGCGGACGCCCGCTTCGCGACGTGGCTCTATACGCTCGCCCGGCACCGGCTCGTCGATCACTGGCGTCGGAACGGCGGCGACCGGTTCGAATCCGTCGACGAGCACGACGGCGATTCGGCGGACGCCGGGGACGGCTTCGTTGCGAACGAGACGCTGGACCCACTGCGATGCGCGATGAACGCCGAGACGGGCGCGCGGCTGCTCGACGCGCTCGCCGGCGTCCCGGCAGCGCAGCGTGACGCGTTCCTGCTGCACGTCGAGGCGGGACTCACGCTCGCCGAAATCGCCGGGCTGGCCGGCGCGCCCGTCGAGACGATCAAGACCCGCCTGCGCTACGCCTACCGTCGGCTGCGCGCGGCGCTCGAGGACCTCCGATGAGCGATCCCCGCGACACTTCTCTTTCCGGTGGCGACGCCCGAATCGATGCGGCCTGGCGGTCGGCGTCCCGCGAGGAACCCCCGGCGCGCGTCGACGAGACGATCCTCGCTGCGGCGCGCGATGCCGTGCGGGGCGAATCGCCGCGTCGGATCGACCGGGCGCGACCCGCGTGGTGGCAGCGCTGGCAACCCCTCGCGGCAGCCGCGGGAGTCGCGGGACTCGCGCTGGTGCTGGCCCAGCGCCTGCCGACCGACGCCGAACCCGATGAGACTGCCCGGACTCCCGTGGCCGAGTCGATGCGCCCGGAGTCGAAGCCAGGCGTTGCTGCCGAGGACGCGCCTGCCGCCCGGTTCGCCCCGGAGTCCGCATCGCCATCGGCACCCGCGGAGCCGGACCGCGCGGTGGCACCAGCGCCGCCAGCGGCAACCGTGGAGACGGCGAACACGACGGCATCGAGGCCAGCCCTCGTCCAGCAGGGGCCCGCGGCGAAGGCTGCGGGGCAGCGACTGGACGATGCGCCCCACTCGCCCGCGGGAGCGGCCGTGGATGCTGCTGCGTCATCCGTCGTATCGGCCCCCGAGCAGTGGGCAACGCGCATCCACGCGCTGCACGCGTCCGGCCAGCTCGAGCGCGCGACCGAGGAACTTCGGGAGTTTCGCCGCCTGCATCCCGATGCCGATGCCTACCTGCCGCAGGAACTGCGGGCCTGGGCAGCGTCGGTCGACGCCGACCCGTCCGGGTGAATCCCCTGCATCGCGCCGATGCAGCGAGTCGCGACGGTCTGGCGAATCGCCGCGCAGTCTTGTAGCGTTGACCCACAGGGTCGAAAAATTGCGGGTGCGGAACCTGCAGGGGGAGTCGATGGCCGGGGGAGATCCGAAGCTGCGTTATCACTGCGTGTCGGTCGTGCCGGCGGCCAACAGTTGCGCGGCGGCAAAGCAGGTCGCCGGGCTGCGGCTGCTTTCCGCCGAGGCGCCGCTCCTGCCGCTCGCCACCTGTGACAGGCCGGGCGAATGCGACTGCCGCTATCGCAAGTACGACGATCGCCGCGAGGGCCAGCGCCGGGACACGGAGCGCGGGCAGGTGATGCAGTCGTGGCGCGGCGCCGAGCGCCGCCGCATCGGCGGTCGTCGCGCGACAGACGTCTAGGCGCGCCGCGCGCCGGTCGACCGTCCCCGTCGAGCTTCGAGCGGTCCCGCGCCGCAGGAGCGCCGCAACCGCATCGGGAATTCCCCGGATGCCGCGCGCCGCGTGCGCCCGGAACATAGCCGGCCACAGCCAGCCCGTGTTCCGCCGGATCGTTCCGTGCGGCCGGGATCGGGGGACACATGCAGACGACCCACAGGCCGCGGCGATCCGTGCCGCCGCCCCTGCCCGAGTGGTTTCCTCGCGGCACCGCGCTGCTGCGCGATCCTTCGCTGAACAAGGGCACCGCCTTCACGGAGGCGGAGCGCGACGCGCTGGGCCTGCGTGGCCTGCTGCCACCGCAGATCGGAACGCAGGAGCTGCAGGTCGCGCGCGTGCTCGAGAACTTCCACCGGCTCGACAACCCGCTGTCGAAGTACATCCTGCTCGAGGCGCTGCTCGAGCGGAACGAGGCGCTGTTCTTCCGCGTGGTCACCGACCACCCGGACGAGATGATGCCGATCATCTACACGCCCACGGTGGGCCTCGCCTGCCAGCAGTTCGGCCACATCTACCGCCGGCCGCGCGGCATGTACGTCTCGGCCGGCGACCGCGGCCGCATCGAGCACGTGCTGCGCAACTGGCCGCAGCGCGAGGCCGCGATGATCGTCGTCACGGACGGCGAGCGCATCCTCGGGCTCGGCGATCTCGGCGCGAACGGCATGGGCATCCCGATCGGCAAGCTCTCGCTCTACAGCGCCTGCGCGGGGCTGCACCCGCGCCAGTGCCTGCCCGTGATGCTCGACGTCGGCACCAACAACGAGGCGCTGCTCGCGGATCCGCTCTACATCGGGACGCGGCAGAAGCGGCTCTCGGGCGACGCGCTCGACGAGATCGTCGACGAGTTCGTGGAGGCTGCGCAGCGCGTCTTCCCGGGCGTCGTGATCCAGTTCGAGGACTTCGCGAACCACAACGCGTTCCGATTGCTGGAGAAATACCGCGACCGCGTGTGCTGCTTCAACGACGACATCCAGGGCACGGCGTCCGTGACGGTCGCGGGCGTGTACTCGGCGCTTCGCGTGACGGGTCGCCGCATGGCCGAACAGACGTTCCTTTGCCTCGGCGCGGGTGAGGCCGCGACAGGCATCTCGGACCTGCTGTCGTCGGCCATGGTCGCGGACGGCCTCGACCCGGCGACCGCGCGTGGGCGCTGCTGGATGGTCGACTCGAAGGGGCTCGTCGTCGCGAGCCGCAAGGATCTCGCGCATCACAAGAAGGCGTATGCGCACGAGCACGCGCCGGTCGCCGATTTCCTCGGCGCGGTGAAGGCGTTGAAACCGACGGCGATCATCGGCGTCGGCGCGACGCCCGGACTCTTCACGCGCGAAGTCGTCGAGGAGATGGCGCGGCTCAACGAGCGGCCGATCGTCTTCGCGCTCTCGAATCCGACCTCGCGCTCCGAGTGCACCGCGGAGCAGGCCTATGCGTGGTCGGGCAGACGCGCGCTCTTCGCCTCCGGCAGCCCGTTCGACCCGGTCGTGCTCGACGGGCGACGTTACGTGCCGCGCCAGGGCAACAACTCCTACATCTTCCCCGGCGTCGGGCTCGGCGTCGTCGCCGTGCAGTCGACGCGCGTGACGGACGAGATGTTCATGGCCGCCGCGCAGACGCTCGCCTCTCACGTGAGCGACGCCGACCTCGCGCAGGGCAGCCTGTATCCACCGCTGGGGGAGGTGCGCAAAGTGTCCGCGCACATCGCGACCGCGGTTGCGGAGATCGCGTTCCGCGACGACCTGGCGTCGATCGACCGGCCCCTGGATCTCCTCGGGTACATCCGCGAGCAGATGTACGACCCGCGGTACGTGAGCTACGTGTAGGTCACAGGACGGTGACGGTGAGCGCCGGCACCTGCCCGCGCAGCCGCCCACCGACGACCTCGAGCGCAAGCCCAGTCCCGGTCAGATCGCTCACGGCGCCGTCCGGCAGCAGCCCCTGCACGTCGATGCCGCCGCCCGGGAACGTCGCGAGGTCGACCGCCGTCTCCTCGTTGTTGATCACCGTCACGATCGAGCGCTGTCCGGCGAGCGTCCGCGCGATCGCGAGCACGTCCGCGTCCGCCCCGCTCGTCGCGCGTGCTGACACGGTGAGCACGGGCTGCGTGAGGCTCGTCGCATTCAGCGCGAACGCATAGCAGCCCGCCGTCGCGACGTTGATGCGGCTGTTCGTTCCCGAGCCTGACAAAGTCGACAGCGTGATCGGCACCCCGACCTGGGTGTCCTGGTTCGGGTTCGAGAACTCGGGCGACCAGTCGGCCGCGGCAATCTTGAACTCGTGCCGGCCGGACGGCAGCTCGACCGCCGCCTCGTACTGACGGCCACCAAGATTCGCCAGCAGCTGTGACGACGGCGGCGGGTTCGCCCAGCTGTCGAAGCTGCCGCGCACGTACATCCGGTCGCCGAAATCGGCCGCGGGATCGAGCGACGACGCGGGCGGCTGGCAGCTGCTGCCGGGCGAATAGAGCGTGCGCTGCGCGCCGCGACGCAGGGCCGGCTGCGCCTGCCGCAGCGCCGCGAGCGCCGCGAGCCGTTCGTCGAAGCGCGATCCCGCGAGGCGCGCGAAATCCATGCTCTCGCGGCTCGACGCCCCGATCGGCTTGTCGTAGGAGTCACCCTGGCCGCGCGCCGCGATCTCCGTGCCGTAATACACGACCGGGATGCCGCGCGCCGTGTAGAGCAGCGTGAGCGCGAGATCGAGCCGGCG
>RPQJ01000174.1 GCA_003819815.1 Lysobacterales bacterium | reverse complement strand
GACGAACATCGTGTCGCCGCCCCACTCCTCGGGGATCACGTTCTGCTTGCCGAGGTCGTTGCGGACGCGGTCCGGGTCGGCGTCGGGCTTGTCGATCTTGTTGACCGCCACGACGATCGCGACGCCGGCCGCGCGGGCGTGCTGGATCGCCTCGATCGTCTGCGGCATGACGCCGTCGTCCGCCGCGACCACGAGGACGACGATGTCGGTCACATGGGCGCCGCGCGCGCGCATCGCGGTGAAAGCCGCGTGGCCCGGCGTGTCGATGAACGTGATGGGGCCCTTCGGCGTCTGTACCTGGTACGCGCCGATGTGCTGCGTGATGCCGCCCGCCTCGCCCGCCGCCACCTTCGTGGTGCGGATGTAGTCGAGCAGCGAGGTCTTGCCGTGATCGACGTGGCCCATGATCGTGACGACCGGGGGCCGTGGGCGCATCTCGAGTTCGCCCACCTGCGCGCGGAGCTGGTCCTCCAGCACGTCCTCCCGGAGACGGACCGCGGTGTGGCCGAACTCCTCGACGACGAGCTGCGCGGTGTCCTGGTCGATGGGCTGGTTGATGGTGGCCATCACGCCCATCTTCATCATGGTCTTGATGACCTCGTTGGCCTTCACGGCCATGCGTGCCGCCAGTTCGCCGACCGTAATCGTCTCGGGAATCTGGACGTCGCGCTTCACGGGCGCCGTCGGCTGCGCGAACTCGCCGCCGCGCGCGTCGACGCTCACCTGCACGTGGCGCCGCGAGCGGCTCGCGAACTGCTTCTTCTTGAACCGCGCGCTCGCGTCGACCGTGACGTGGAGTTCCTGGCGGCCGTACTTCGTGCCGCGGCGCTCGTCCGCGGGCTCGGGGGGACGGGTCTTCGGCGGCGCCGGGGGCGTCGGCCGGGCCGGCTCCGCGGCGCGGCGATCCGCCTCGACGCGCTCGCGTTCCGCCCGTTCGCGGTCGCGCGTCTCGGCATCGCGGCGTGCGTCGTCCTCGGCCCGCGCGCGCGCCTCCGCGTCGAGGCGCTGGCGTTCCTCGGCCTCGATCTGCTCGCGCTCGCGCCGCTCGGCGTCGCGCTTCTCGGACTCGCGCCGCTCGGCCTCGAGGCGCACCGCCTCCTCGGCCGCACGCTGGCGGTCGACTTCCTCCTGGCGCGCCCGCTGCTCTTCCTCGAGCACCGTGCGGTTCAGGTAGGTCTTCTTCGCGCGCACCTCGACGTTGACCGTGCGCGCGCGGCCCTGCGTCGAGGCGACCTTGATCTCCTGCTGCGCCTTGCGCTTCAGCGTGATCTTGCGCGGCGCGGCGGCGTCCTCGACGCGGCCGTGGGCGCGACGCAGGTGCGTCAGCAGCTCCAGCTTCGCCTCGTCGCTGATGACGTCGTCGGCGCCGTTGACCTTGATGCCGGCCTCGTCGAGCTGGGCGAGCAGGCGCTCGACCGGGACCTTGAGGACCTCGGCGAACTGGTTGACCGTCACTTCCGCCATGGGATTCCTCCGCTCAGGCCTGCTGGCCCTGCTCGAACCAGTGCTTGCGCGCAGCGAGTATCAGCTCGCCGGCGCGCTGCGGGTCGAGGTCCGGGATCTCCGCGAGGTCGTCGACCGCCTGCTCGGCAAGGTCCTCGCGCGTCACGATCCCGTGGCGCGCGAGCTCGCTCGCGAGATCCTCGTCCATGCCCTCGACGGCGAGCAGGTCGTCCGAGGGCTCCCCGCCCTCGAGCGTTTCCTCGGTCGCTATCGCCTGCGTGAGCAGCACGTCGCGCGCGCGGTTGCGCAGCTCCTGCACGATCGTCTCGTCGAACTCGTCGATGCCGACGAGCTCCGACTGCGGCACGTAGGCGATCTCCTCGATGCTCGAGAACCCTTCCTGCACCAGGATCGCGGCCACGTCCTCGTCAACGTCGAGCTGCTGCATGAACATGTCGCGCAGCGTCTTCTGCTCGGACTCGCTCTTCTCCTCGGCCGCCTGCTCGCTCATGATGTTGAGGCGCCAGCCGGTGAGCTCGCTCGCGAGCCGGATGTTCTGGCCGCCGCGGCCGATCGCCTGCGACAGCTTGTCCTCGGCGACCGCGATGTCCATGCTGTGGGCTTCCTCGTCCACGACGATCGAGCTCACTTCCGCGGGCGCCATCGCGTTGATCACGAACTGCGCCGAGTTGTCGTCGAACGGGATGATGTCGACGCGCTCGCCGGCGATCTCGTTAGAGACGGCCTGCACGCGCGAGCCGCGCATGCCGACGCAGGCGCCCACCGGGTCGATGCGCGGATCGTTCGAGCGCACGGCGATCTTGGCGCGCGCGCCCGGGTCGCGCGCGGCGCCCAGGATGTTGATGAGGCCCTGGCCCACCTCGGGCACCTCGAGCTTGAAGAGCTCGATCAGGAACTCGGGCGCGGTGCGCGAGAGGAAGAGCTGCGGGCCGCGGGGCTCGGAGCGCACTTCCTTCAGGAACGCCTTGATGCGGTCCTGGGTGCGGACCGGCTCGCGCGGGATCATCCACTCGCGCGGCACGAAGCCTTCGGCGTTCCCGCCGAGGTCGACGAACACGCCGTTGCGGTCCACGCGCTTCACGATGCCCGAGACCAGCGTGCCGATGCGGCTCTTGTACTGGTCGACGACCTGCGCTCGCTCGGCTTCGCGCACCTTCTGCACGATGACCTGCTTCGCGGTCTGCGCCGCGATGCGGCCGAACGCCACCGACTCGAGCGGCACCTCGACGTAGCCGCCGACCTCGGCCGCCGCGTCGACGTCGACCGCGTCCTCGAACCGCAGCTCCTTCTCGGGAAACTCGAGCTCGGTCGAGTCGTCGGCGAAGACTTTCCAGCGCTGGAACGTGTCGTAGTCGCCCGTCTTGCGGTTGATCGCGACGCGCACGTCGATTTCCTCGCCGTATTTCTTGCGCGTCGCGGACGCGAGCGCCGCCTCGAGCGCCTCGAAGATGATTTCCTTGTCGACGCCCTTCTCGTTCGATACGGCGTCCACGACCATCAGGATTTCTTTGTTCATCTCGTCCTCCCGCCGCGCGGGTTCACAGGTCCGGCGCCAGGTGCGCCTTGCGTATTGCAGCGAGCGGCAGCGACCACCGCTGCCCCTCGACGTCCACTTCCACCGCGTCGGTGCCGACCGCCGCGAGCTTGCCGCTCAACCGGCGGCGACCCTCGACGGGCTGGCCGAGCTCGACGAACACCGTCTCGCCGACGTAGCGGGCGAACTGCGCCGCGGTCCGGAGCGGCCGCTCGAGTCCCGGCGAGGACACCTCCAGGGTGTACTGGCCGGGCACCGGGTCCTCGGCGTCGAGCAGTTCGCTCACCGCGCGGCTCACGCGCTCGCAGTCGTCGAGCGTGATGCCGGCCTCCGCGTCGATGTAGAGCCGCAGGAACCCGTTGCCGCGTCCGGGCGAGTACTCGAGCTCCCAGAGCTCGTAGCCCAGCCCCTCGACCACCGGCCGCACCAGCGCCGCCAACGTGTCCCTGAGCATCGACGCACCCTTCCGCTGCGCAGAAACAAAAAATGGGCCGGCGGCCCATTCGTTCCTTCGCGGCTGCCGGGTTGCGTTCACCCGGTCCCGCAAACGAAAAATCCCCGCTCGGGGGACTTCTCTGGCGAATCTCCCGCCGCACCGGCGCCCCCCGAACCTGGGGGCCTGCCCGCCCGGCCGGGCCCCCGGTGGATCGACGACTCGTCGTCGACTGCCGGTTGCCCGAGCCGCGGATTCTATAGCAAGGGGTGGATCCGGGCTAGTCCGCGAGGGTCAGGCCCCCGGTGGCCTCGAGCCAGTCGGCCACGCGGTCGGCCGCCGCCGGCACGTCGTCGTCCGAGACGTCCACTTCGAGCCAGGGCAGCGTCGAGCGGCGGACCTCGGCCCGCATCGCGTCCTGCTCGGCGACGAACCGCTGCAGGTCGTCGTACTGGCCCGGGTTGCCGGACACGCGCAGGCGCTCCTCCCTGGCCCGCGCGAAGGTGTCCGGGCGCCGCGTGCAGAGCACGATGCGGAAACCGAGCGGGCGCAGCCGGTCCTCGAGCCAGCGGAAGTCGTACTCGCGCTCGTGGGCCTGCCGCTGGTGGACGATGGTCGAGACGTGGAACCGGTCGACGATCCAGGAATAGTAGCGCTGCAGTTCGAAGAGCCGCGCCCACGTGGCGTAGGTCTCGAACGCCCGGTCGGCCTCCTGCGGCTCGAAATTGATCAGCCCGCGGCCCCACGGCACGTTCGTGAACGCGCACCACTCGGCGGAAATGAGCGGCGAGTGATAGCGGTAGCGGCGCGGCCCGACGACTCGTGGATGCTCGTTGAGCGCGAAGGCGAGGTCTGTCTTGTGTGTGAGACGCGTGCCCTCGAGGATCAGTTTGGGACAGAGCTTCATCGCGGCAGCACGGCCACGATCGCGTCGGCGACCCGCTCGACGTTGGCTTCGCTCACCCCGGCGAGGTTGATGCGCCCGTCCGGGGGCACGTAGACGTGCCGCTCGTCGCGCAGCCGTGCGATGCCCGCGGCGTCGAGGCCGAGCAGCGAGAACATCCCGCGGTGCCGCAGGAGCCACCCGAAGTCCGTACCCGGTCGTCGCGCCGCGAGCCGACTCTCCAGTAGCGCGCGCAGCGACTTCATGCGGCCGACCATCGTGCCGAGTTCGATCTCCCAGTCGGCGCGCAGCCGCGGATCGCCGAGCAGGCGCGCGACGATCGCGGCTCCGTGATCGGGCGGCATCGAGTAGAGCCGCCGCGCCGTCCTCGCCTGGTGCGTGGCGATTGCCGCCGCGGCCGCAGCCGATTCCGCGATCACGGCGAGCGCACCCGCGCGCTCGCGGTAGAGGCCGAAGTTCTTGGAGCACGACACCGCGAGCAACAGCTGCGGCGCCCGTTCCGCCAGGAGCCGCAACCCGGCCGCGTCGGTCTCGAGGTCGTCCCCGAACCCCTGGTACGCCAGGTCCACGAACGGCACGAGGCCTCGCCGCACGACCACCTCCGCGAGCGCAGCCCACTCCGCCGGAGCGAGATCCGCGCCGGTGGGGTTGTGGCAGCACGCGTGCAGCAGCAGCACGGCGCCCGAGGGCAGCCTGCCGACGTGCTCGAGCATCCGCGCGAAGTCGACGCCGCGCGTGGCGCGGTCGTAGTAAGGATAGCGCCCGAGCGCGAGGCCGGAATTTCCGAGCAGCGGTTCGTGGTTGGCCCACGTCGGGTCGCTGACGTGGACGACCGCCGCGGGATTCGCGGCGTGGATGAGCTCGGCCCCGAGCCGCAGCGCGCCACAGCCGCCGACGGTCTGGATCGCCGCGGTGCGCTCGCACAGCCGGTCGGCGAGCGGACCCAGCGCCAGGCGCACGATGCGCTCGTTGAAGTCCGGGTTGCCGGCGGGGCCCACGTACGTCTTGGTCTCTTGCTCGGCGAGCAACTGCCGCTCGGCCTCGCGCACGGCGGCAGGAACGGGCGTGAGGCCGCGCGCGTCGCGATACACGCCGACGCCCAGGTCGATCTTCGACGGGTCGCGATCGCGCCGGAACGCCGTGGTGACGCCAAGGATCGGGTCGGGCGGCAGGGTCTCGAGCGTGCCGAACATCGCGTGCTCTCCGGCCGGGCGCCGGCTTCAGCGCAGCAGCACGACCTTCTGGTCGATCGCCCCGAAGATGCTCCTGCCGTCGCGGTCGAACATCTCTATGCGGACCCGGTCCCCGTAGCGGAGGAACGGCGTCGTCGCGCGCCCGTGCTCGATCTGCTCCAGCATGCGGCGCTCGGCGAGGCACGAGGAGCCGCGG
>RPQJ01000173.1 GCA_003819815.1 Lysobacterales bacterium | reverse complement strand
TCCCGAGCCTCCTGAGCCGTGGTTCCCCGAGTCGCCGCCGGGATCGCTGTCGCTGCTCGCGCGCGCGGCGCTGCACAACGTCGTGCAGCCCTTCATGGTCGCGGCGCCGCTCACGCGCGCGCTGCGCCGCGTGGGGCCCGCGGTGCTCGGCTCGCTCGGCGAGCTCTGGCTGCATCCGGAGCGCCTGCCGATCACGCGGTTCAACGCCGAGGTGTCGCCGCACCGGGTGTTCGAGACGCGGCGCTTCACGCTCGAGGAGTTCAAGCGCATCCGCGGGCTCGTGCCGGGAGCCACGATCAACGACGCGGTACTCGCCGTCTGCGGTGGGGCGCTGCGCCGCTACCTGCAGACGCACGACGAACTGCCGGGCCCGAGCCTCGTGGCGGTTGCGCCGGTGTCGATCCGCAACGCGGACTCGAACCCCGGGTTGCCCGCCGGGCTCAGCATGATGCGCGTGCCGCTCGGCACCGAGATCGAGGACCCGGTGCGGCGGCTGCGCTCCGTGCAGCGGCACACATCGAGCCTCGAGGACATGGAGCAGGCGGTCGGCGCCAAGGAACTCACGGACGTCACGAAGCACGCGCCCGCCACGACGCTTGCGATGTCGGCACGCCTGCTTGCGGGGACGTCGATCGGGCTCGGGCGCAGTGCCCCGATCGCGAGTTGCACCATCACGAACGTGCCCGGGCCTGCGATCCCGCTGTACCTGAACGGCGCGCAGATGACGTATTTTTCCGCGATCATGCCGATCTCGGACGGCATGGGGCTCGTATTCGCGGTGACGAGCTACGCGGGTCGGGTAATCATCTCCCCGACGTCCTGCCGAGAGCAGATCCCCGATCCCGAGTTCTTCGCGCTCTGCATCCGCGAGTCGTTCCAGGAGTACCTGGAACTCGCCTCGCGGCCGGGGCTCAAGGTCGCCGCTCGCACTGCGCGCGTTCCGCGCAAGGCGCAGGGCAGCGCCAAGGCCAAGGCGAAGGCAAAGGGCAAGACGACGAAGCGGTCGCGGCGCTCCGCCGCATAGCGGCCGCCGCGGGTCGTCGCGCCGCAGGTCAGGCCGCGCCGATCACGAGGTTCGAGACGCGGTCGTAAAGCGCGCCGACGCGGCCGTCCATCTCGAAGGGCCGCCAGTCGCTGTCGGGCTGGCTCAGGCGGTCGGCGACCACCCACATCACGGCCGCGTTGAAGCCGAGGCCCAGGTGGCTGCCCGGCACCCAGATGTTCTCGTGCTGGCCCACGTCGGTCTCGATTCGCGCCGCCTCCGGCGGCACGACACCGTCCGTCATCGAGTACACGCAGGTCGACGGCACCGGCGGGGGGGCGCGGAGCACCTTGGCGCGCACGTGCGCAAGGTGCGCGACCGGGCCCATCGGGTGCGCGAAATAGCGGTAGACCGCCCGGACCAGCAGCGGGGTCTTGAAGTGCTCCGCCGAGAACCGCATTGGGCTGCCGAGCGAGATCACCGTGCGGATGCATTCCGGGGCGTTATGGGCCGTGTAGAACCCGTAGACCCCGCCCAGGCTCCAGCCGACCACGCTCACCTTGCGGCCATGGCGGTGGTGCATGTAGCGGACCTTCTGCTCGAGCGCCTGCGTGAACTTGAGCTTGAACCCGGTGTTGCGACCGAGGCCCCAGGTCTCGACGTGGTAGCCCCGTGACCTGAGGAACGTCCGCAGGCCCACCATTGTCGCGTCGCTCGCGGTGAAGCCGGGCACGAGCAGCACCGGGTGGCCGTCGCCGCGCGGCGCGGCGGCCAGCAGGGGCAGCAGCGCCGGAAGCAATGCCGCCTCGAGGAGGGCCCGGCCCTCCAGCAGGGAATACACGAGCCGCGGAGGTCGCGGGCTCCTGGTGGCGTTGCCGCTGGTCATCCTGGTCGTCGTCCCGTCGGTCGTCGCCGACTCTGGTTGCAGGCTTCGTCCGTTTGACTGTAACAGTCCCTGCGCGTTGCGGGGAGGGGGAACGATGCGCGAAGCTTGGCGGACCCGGGCCTTGGGCGCCCGCTTGATTCGGCCACGGCCGGGTGGTTTGGAAGTGTTCAAGATCAAGTACTTATACGCTTTTATCGCGGTCATTCCCAGCGTGGTTGCCCCGGCTTTCGCCGCCACGGAGCGCGCGGCGATCCCGCCACAGTACACCTGGGATCTCCGGAGCCTGTATCCGGACGAGGCCGCCTGGGTCGCGGCCAAGGAGCGCCTCGTGAAGTCGCTGCCGGGCCTCGGCCAGTGGCAGGGAAAGCTCGGGCAGTCGTCGGCGACGCTGCTCGAGGCCATGACGGCCTGGGAGCAGGCGAGCATCGCGAACGACCGTCTCTACATCTACGCCATGCAGGTCTACGACCAGGACACCCGCGTGAGCCGCAGCCTGCAGATGCAGCAGGAGGCCGCGAAGGTGGGCACCGACCTTCGGACCGCGACGGCGTACTTCCGGCCCGAGATCCTCGCGCTCGGCCGCGATCGCATCGGCTCGCTGGTTGCCGAGGAGCCGAAGCTCGCGCAGTACCGCATGTACTTCGACGACATCGTGCGTGCCGCGCCCCACACGCTGACGGCGCCCGAGGAAAAGATCGTCGCCCGCGCGAGCGCGATGGCCGACACCGGGCAGACGCTGCATTCGGTGTTCACCGCGGCGGAGCTGCCGTACCCCGAGGTGACGCTGTCGACGGGCGAGAAGGTTCGCCTCGACTCCGCGGCGTACACGCGCTACCGAGCCTCCCCGGTCGAGGCCGACCGCGACCTCGTGTTCCGGACGTTCTGGCGGCGCTACGGGGAGTTCGGCCGGTCGCTGGCGGCGGCGCTCAATGCCCAGGTGCAGGCCCACGTGGTCGAGAAGGACGTCCGCTCGTACCCGAGCGCGCTCGAGGCGGCGCTCTTCAAGGACAACATTCCGGCGTCCGTCTACACGCAGCTGATCGCGGACGTGCACGCGAACCTGCCGACGCTGCACCGCTACCTGCGGTTGCGGCAGCGGATCATGGGGCTGCCGTCGATGGGCTACGAGGACCTCTACGCGCCGCTCGTGCCCGACGTCGCGGTCGAGTACACGCCCGAACAGGCGATGCAGCTCACGCTCGACGCGTTCGCGCCGCTCGGTGCCGAGTACGTCGAGACGCTGCGCGGCGGCTACGCCTCGCGGTGGGTCGACTTCCTGCCGAACGTCGGCAAGCGCCCGGGCGCCTACAGCGTCATGGCGTACGGCGTGCATCCCTACCAGCTCATGAACTACACGGGATCGTGGTCCGACGTCTCGACCCTGGCCCACGAGTCGGGCCACTCGATGCACTGGTACCTCTCGGGCCGGAACCAGCCCTACGCGATGTCGCAGTACTCGATCTTCGTCGCGGAGGTGGCCTCGACGCTGAACGAGAACCTGCTGTTCCGCCACGTGCTCGAGCGCACCGAGGACGACGCGGCGCGCCTGTCGCTGCTGTCGAACTATCTCGACACGCTGCGCACGACGCTCTTCCGCCAGACGCTGTTCGCGGAGTTCGAACTCCGTATCCACCAGGCGGCCGAGCGTGGCGAGCCGCTCACCAAGGACTCGCTCGACGCGCTCTACCTCGAGCTCCTGCGCAAGTACTACGGCTCGGAGCAGGGCGTCGTGAAGATCGACGACGTCTACGCCGCGGAATGGGCCTACATCCCGCACTTCTACTACAACTTCTACGTGTACCAGTACGCGACCAGCATGATCGGCGGGATGTTGCTCACCGAGGGCATCGTCGGCCGCGACGCGGTGGCGTCGGGCCGCGCGATCGCGAATCGCGACGCGTACCTGAACATGCTTTCGGCGGGCTCGTCGAAGTACCCGATCGAGTTGCTGAAGGATGCGGGCGTCGACATGACGACGTCCGAGCCCTTCGCCGCGGCCATGCGGGAGATGAACCGGATCATGGACGAGATCGAGGCCATCCTCGCGAGGCGCGGGAAGTAGGCCCGTGGCGAGTCGCAATACCCGGCCCGGGCCGAACCCGGGCCTCAAGCAGCTCGGGTCGACCACGCCGCTGCCCTCGGCGCCGGGCGAGGCCGTCCTCGAGCGGGTGGCGAACCCGCATCCGCGCAAGCTCTACCTCGCGCGGTTCACGGCCCCTGAATTCACGTCACTGTGCCCGATCACCGGCCAGCCGGATTTCGCGCACCTCGTGATCGACTACGCGCCGGCGCGCTGGCTCGTCGAGAGCAAGTCGCTCAAGCTCTATCTCGCGAGTTACCGCAACCACGGCGCCTTCCACGAGGACTGCACGCTCGAGATCGCCGGCCGGCTGGCCGGCTTCGTGCGGCCGCGCTGGCTGCGCATCGCCGGCTACTGGTACCCGCGCGGCGGCATGCCGATCGACGTGTTCTGGCAGAGCGGGCGCCCGCCGGCGGGACTGTGGATTCCGGACACCGGCGTGCCGGCCTACCGGGGCCGGGGCTGACCCTCGGCGCCATGTTATAGTCGCGCCTCCCTATGGTGGCTCGCGTCGGATCCCTCGCGACGGCCAGCCGCGAACCCCGCCAGGCCCGGAAGGGAGCAACGGTAGCGGCAACGCCGGGTGCCGGGGGTGTTCTGGCGCGGGCCGCCTCCCTCGAGCCGAGCCGGGGAAGCCGCCTCCGCCCATGAGTTACCTGGTCCTCGCCCGAAAATGGCGCCCGCGCACGTTCGACGAACTGGTCGGCCAGGACCACGTGCGTCGCGCGCTCACGAACGCGCTCGATTCCGGCCGCATCCACCACGCCTTCCTGTTCACGGGCACGCGCGGCGTGGGCAAGACGACGATCGCCCGCATCTTCGCCAAGTCGCTCAACTGCGAGCGCGGCGTCACGTCGAAGCCTTGTGGCGAGTGCAGTGCGTGCCGCGACATCGACGCCGGCCGCTTCGTCGACCTGCTCGAGGTCGACGCCGCGTCGCGCACGAAGGTCGACGACACCCGCGAGCTGCTCGAGAACGTCCAGTACGCGCCCGCCCGCGGTCGCTACAAGGTGTACCTCATCGACGAGGTGCACATGCTTTCGACGCACTCGTTCAACGCGCTGCTCAAGACGCTCGAGGAGCCGCCGCCCCACGTCAAGTTCCTGCTCGCGACGACCGATCCGCAGAAGCTGCCGGTCACGGTGCTCTCGCGCTGCCTGCAGTTCCACCTGCGGCGCCTGCCGCTCGCGCTGATCCAGGATCGTCTCGCCTCGATTGCGCAGGCCGAGGGTATCGAGTCCGAGCCGGCGGCCCTGAGGGCCATAGCGCGGAGCGCCGAGGGCAGCATGCGCGACGCGCTCTCGCTGCTCGACCAGGTGATCGCCTTCGGCGGCGGCCGCGTGCTCGAGGCGGAGGCGCGCACGCTGCTCGGCACGCTGGACCGGCGCCACGTCGAGACGATTCTGAACGCGCTCGCGGACCAGGACGGCGCGGCGCTGATGGAGTGCGCGGCCCGGCTCGACGAACGGGCGCCCGACTACACGCAGGCGCTCGCGGAGCTCGCCGCCTCGATCCAGCGCATGGCGCTGCTGCAGGCGCTGCCGGACCTGCGCGGCGAAGACGAGGAACAGGACGCCGCGCTCGCCACGCTCGCCGGCCGCTTCACGCCCGAGGACCTGCAGCTCCTCTACCAGATCGCGATCCTCGCGCGCCGCGACCTCGACTACGCGCCGGACGCCCGCGGCGGTTTCGAAATGGCGCTGCTGCGCATGCTCGCGTTCCGCCCGGAAGCGATGAACGTCGGCGCGACCGCGCCACGCGCTGCGACGCCACCGGCGAGCGGGCCTGCCCG
>RPQJ01000172.1 GCA_003819815.1 Lysobacterales bacterium | reverse complement strand
GTCGCGCATCAGCGCGTCCATGATGGTGAACAGGTTGTCGTTCACCTGGTAGAGCTTGCCGAGCTTGCTCTCGAGGTAGCGCAGGAACACCTCGAGGTGGCGCGCCTCGTCCATCACCTGCGTCGCGCCGTAGAACTTGCCGTCGAGCCACTGCACGCTCTCGGTCACCTGCGCGGAGGCGTACAGCGCGCCCTGCTCGCCGTGCATGAACTGCGACAGCAGCCACGACGAGAAGTCGTGCACGAACCGCATCTGCTCGTCCGGAGTGAGCCGGATGCCGTGCGCCCGCAGGCCCTCCAGCGGCACGAGCTCGATCGGGAAGACGGGCCGCTCGGGGTTTCGCGGATCGACGTCGGTGGACCAGTCGAGCTGGCGGTCGCCGTCCCACTGGTTCTCGACCGCACGCCGGTACAGGTCGTACATCTCGGGGAAATCGCCCTGGTAGCGGAAGTCGAACCATGCGTCGTGGCTCGCACGCATGCCGACGGGCTCGCCCTGCTTGCCTTCCTTGAGCAGCAGGCCGCGCGCGACGGACGGCGCGAGGCCGACGAGCACCTTCTTGTTCTCGACCCGGGTCGCGACCTTCATCGCGTCGAAGACGTCCTGGACGCGCCGGCGCGCCGGCGCCGGCATCGAGCGCATCGAGCTTTCGGGAATCATCCTGTGCTCCGTGTGTGTTCCGCGGGGGATCAGTGGCCGGCGATCGCGACGTCGCCGTCCGCGTACGCGCAGCAGGTGAGGACGTAGCCCGCGGCGCGCTCGGCGTCCGTCAGGCAGTTCGGCTCGCGCATGACGACGCGGCCCTCGAGCGTGCGGACCTTGCAGGCACCGCAGCCGCCCATCGTGCAGCTCGACGGCAGCGCGACGCCCGCGGCGAGGCCCGCCTCGAGCAGCGTCTGGCCCGGACGGGCGACGACGTGCCGCCCGCTGCCCGCAAAACGGAGCGTCGCTTCGCGCTCCGGAATCCGCATGGCGGCGGTCGATGCATAGCTGAAACGCTCGACGTGCACCCGGCCGTCCGGCACGCCGGCCGTCAGCAGCGCCTCTCGGACGCTGTCCATCATCGGTTCGGGGCCGCAGACGAACCACTCGTCGACCGGCTGGTCGCCCACCGCGGCACGCACCGCCGCGCCGTCGAGCGGGCCCTCGAGGCCGGCCCAGCCCGCGGGCGGCGCGTCGAGCGAGTACTGCACGACGAAGCGGTCCGGCGCGCCGCGCTGCAGCGCGGCCAGGCGCTCGTGGAAGACGATTTCGTCTGCGCTGCGGTGGCCGCAGAGCAGCGTGACGCGGCTCCCCCGCTCGCCGACGAGCAGCGACTCGGCGAGGCTCATGAGCGGGGTGATGCCGACGCCGCCCGCCACGAGCACGACGTGCCGCCGTGCGGACGAGTCCGGCTCGAGCGTGAACTCGCCCGTCGGGGGCAGCGCCTTCAGCAGGTCCCCGGCCCGGACGCGGTCGTGCAGGTGGCGCGAGACCACGCCGTCGGGCGTGCGGCGCACCGTGATCGCGGGCCGGGCGCCGGTGAGCGGCGAGCTCGAGAACGAGTAGCAGCGGCGCTCCGTCCGCCCGTCGATGTCGACGACCACGGTCAGGTGCTGGCCCGGGCGGTAGGCGAGGGCCGGCGCGCCGCCGTCCGGGGCCGCCAGCACGAACGTCCGGACGGTCGGCGTCTCGTCGATCACGTCGACGACGCGGAACGCCCGGGCCGGGACGGCCGCGCGCGGCGTGCCCCAACGAGCGCTGGGGGAGCGGAGCTCGAAGGTCGGCAGCGGTTCGCGGAACCAGCCCCGGACGAAGGAAGCGACGGTCTGTGTCATGGCGGCGAGCGAGGGGGTGGCAGTCGGTAAAGTGTGTATAAACACTACACACTATTTCGCGGGCGTGCAAGCCGCCCGGCACGGCCGCCGTCGCCGCCGCCGAGGCCGCTTCAGTCGGCGTTGCCGGAGTCGTCCGCGCCGTCGAATTCCGCCAGGAAACGGCGCATGCGCTTGCGGTGCATCGCGGCCAGCAGCCGGCCGATGACCGGGCCGATGGCCTCGACCGTGCGCGAGAGTTCTTCAGGGGCCGCCTCGCCTCGCGTGCGCAGCGCGAGCCTCGCCTCGCGGGCGACGAGCCGTTCCATCGCCTCGTCGTAAATGCGCAGTTCGCCGGCCGTCACGCCCTGCTCGGGGCCGAGGCCGGCCTCCTTGAACTGCGCCCAGCACTCGAGGATCACGGCGTCGTCCTCCGACACCGCGCCGCCGTGTGGACCGCGCTCGACGGAAACGATGCCGGCCGCGACCAGCTCGCGCAGCTCGCGGGTCGTGACGCGGTCGGGCACGAAGTCGGCCACCGCGACGGTCGGTCGCTGCTGGGCGCTCGCCCAGCCTGCGAGGGTCGCGCGCACGCGCCGCACGAGGCCTTCCTGCTCGGGCGTAAAACCCGTCTCGTCGGTCTCCTGCAGGATCGCGCGGATCGCCTTGAGCGGCAGGAACTGGCGCTCCTGCAGCTCGCGGATGCGTCGCAGCCGCTCGACGTGGACCGTCGAGTAGACCGCCGTGTTGCGCCCCGTCTTGATCGGTTCGGGCAGCAGGCCCTGCGCCTTGTAGAAGTGGATCGTCTCGCGCGGCAGGCCGGTTTCGCGCACCAGGTCGCGCATGCGGAGCCTGGGCTCGGCGGTGCCGCCGGCAGCGCGCCGTTCCACCGGACCGTCTGCCGTGGTTCGACGTGCGGCGCTCGAGTGCGGGCGGCGTTCGGGTCGGCGGGGCGGGGCGGGCATCTTCGTCGGCGAGTTTATCGAGTGACACTATACACTCGACGGGCAACCCCCGCGCCGGGCCGTCGTCAGCCGGACTGCTCCTTGCCCCGCGACATCACCGCGCCGCGCGTCGCGGCGAAACCGGCGCGGTCGAAGCGCGCCGTGGCGGCGCGGCTGAGGCGTCCCTCGAGCCGGAGCCCCTCGGCGAGCGTCGTTTCGAGCCCGCCGTTGATCGCCTGTCGCACGTCCGCGAGCGTCGCGCGGTCGCAGCTCGCGATCTCGGCCGCGAGGCGCCGGCAGTACGGCAGCAGCTCGGCCGGCGGCAGCACTTCGAGCACGAGGCCCCAGTCCTTCGCCGTCGCGGCGTCCACGTAGTTGCCGGTGTAGCTCATGTAGCGTGCGCGGACCGGACCCACGAGCCGCGGCAGGAGCTGCGACATGCCCCAGCCCGGCACGATGCCGACGCGCGCGTGCGTGTCGGCGAAGCGCGCGTTCGTGGAAGCGACCAGGATGTCGCAGTTGATCGCGAGCTCGAGCCCGCCGGTGACCGCATAGCCGTTTACCGCCGCGATCGTGGGCTTTCCGAGCGCGTGCAGCGCGCGATTGACCGGCGAATCGGGGCCGAGCTCGTCGGCGGTGAGCGGGGCCGTCTCCATCTCCTTGAGGTCGACGCCGGCCGTGAACGCCTTCTCGCCCGCGCCCGTCACGATTACGACGGCGATGCGGTCGTCGCGGCGCAGTTCGTCGAGCGTCTCGCCGAGCCGACGGCGCAGCGCGACCGAGAGCGCGTTCATCTGCTTCGGCCGGTTCAGCGTGAGCGTGGCGACGGCGTCGTCGCGCTCGATCAGCAGGATGTCGTCCATCGGGCCTCCGTCCGGCCGCGGGCCTCGCCCGGTTGCGGGCCCACGGCGGCGCCTTCGCAGGATACCCGCGCGGTCGTACACTGTCGCGGAGCGTCGGCGTACGGCGCGAGGAGTGCACCCATGATCCCGAAGAATTCCATGGCGGCTGCGGTCGCCGCGCTTTCCGTCACGTTCGGCGTTTCCGCCGCGCTCGCCCAGACGGCCGCCACGGTCGACCCGACCGGCAAGTGGCAGTCGGTCGCGAAGACGGACGCGCAGGAAGCGTTCGTCAATCTGGGCTCGATCGTCGCGGCAGGCGCCTACGTCGACGCCAAGGTGAAGCAGAACTACGCCCAGCCGCAGCCCGCCGCGAAGAAGGACAGGACGTACCTCTCGTCGCGCAACGTCTACCGCTTCGACTGCGCGCAGCGGAAGGTCGGCATGAAGGAGATCCGCACCTTCCCGCAGGCAGACCTGATGGGCGACGCGGTCGACAAGGCCAAGTTCGGCGACAAGAACGTGCAGTGGGTCGACGCCCAGGAGCGCACCGTCTTCGGTGAACTGCTCGACTTCGTCTGCCGGACGCCCGCCGCGACGCCTGCCGGCTGACCGCCGCGGCTCAGCCCTGGGCGAGCGCGCGGGCGAGCTGCTCGCGCGTGAGCTGCACCACGACCGGCGCGAGCGCGAGCAGCGAGACGAGGTTCGGCACGGCCATGAGCGCATTCAGCGTGTCCGCGATCGTCCACGCGAGATCGAGGTGCGCGACGGCGCCGAAGAAGACGGCGGCGGTCCACAACAGCCGGAACGGCAGGATCGAGCGGGGTCCCACGAGGTAGTTCCAGCAGCGCTCGCCGTAGAAGCTCCAGCCGAAGATCGTGGTGAGTGCGAAGACCGCGAGCGAGATCGCGACCACTTCGTCGCCGATCCCGGGCATGGCGGAGGCGAACGCCGTCTGTGTCAGCACGGCGCCCGTTGCGCCCGTGGTCCACGCCCCCGAGACGACGATCGCGAGGCCCGTCATCGTGCACACGACGATCGTGTCGAGGAACGTGCCCATCATGCCGATGAGCCCACTGTGCACCGGGCTCGAACTGTAGCCGGCCGCCTGCGCGATGCCCGCGGTGCCGAGCCCCGCCTCGTTCGAGAAGATGCCTCGCGCGACGCCGTAGCGGATGCCTGCCATCACCGTGGCGCCGGCGAAGCCGCCGACCGCGGCCGTGGGCGTGAAAGCGTTGGCGAAGATCGTCCCGAAGGCGGCCGGGATCGCCGCGTAGTGCACCGCGAGCACGACGAGCGCCGCGGCGATGTAGCCGATCGCCATGAACGGTACGAGCCAGTTGGCCACCGCCGAGATGCGCTTGATGCCGCCCAGGATCACCGCCGCGGTCAGCACGAGCAGCACGACGCCCGTCGCGGTGTGACTGACGCCGAACGACTGGTTCATCGCCGCCGCGATGCTGTTCGCCTGCACCATGTTGCCGATGCCGAAGCCCGCGACCCCGCCGAAGACGGCGAACAGCGTGCCGAGCCACTTCCAGCGGGCGCCGAGCCCGTTCTTGATGGCGTACATCGGGCCGCCCACGTAGCGGCCGTGCGCGTCGCGCTCCCGGTAGTGCACCGCGAGCACGACCTCGGCGTACTTGGTCGCCATGCCGACGAGCGCCGTCATCCACATCCAGAACATCGCGCCGGGGCCGCCGAGCGCGATCGCCGTGGCGACGCCGGCGATGTTGCCGACGCCGATCGTCGCGGCGAGGCAGGTCATGAGCGCCGAGAACGGGCTCACCTCGCCGGGCAGCGTCGGGTCGGCGTACCGACCGCTCCAGACCAGCCGCAGGCCGCTGCCGATGCGGCGGATCGGCATGCCGCCCAGCCGCACCTGCAGGTAGAAGCCGGTGCCGAGGATCAGCACCAGCATCGCGGGGCCCCAGACGATCCCGTTCAGCGAGTTCATCCAGGCGGTGAAGGTCTGCATGTCGGGCCCCCGGGCGTCGGTGGCGCAGGCGGGTCTGCGCGCGATTGGAGTTGTAGGACTGCCGTCCGCGTTTTACTGGATCGGGCACCGGCTCGCCAGTGCATGCGTCGACCGTGAGATGCGGCAGGGGCCTGTGCGCGCGGTTGCGTCGACTGTGGGGAGACGGTTGGAGCGGGCTGCGCTAACGTAGCGCTCGTCCTCATGCAGAACCC
>RPQJ01000171.1 GCA_003819815.1 Lysobacterales bacterium | reverse complement strand
CGTCGCCTTCGATGAACGGGACGATCGGCTGGTCCGGGACGTGCAGCCGCCCGTTGCTGATCGTGATCTTCTGGCCCTCGGCGGGCACGTCGAGCTTGACCGCACTGGACATCGGTTTGCTCCGCGGAGTCTGTCGGGATGATCGCGAATGCTAGCACACCGGTCCGGGGCGCCTGCCCCTCGGCCGGGCTCAGCGCAGCTGCGCCACGGCGGTGAGCACCGAGGACGGTTCGCCGTCGCCGGTCCACGCGAAGAGCAGGCGGTTCCCGGCGACCGCCAGCTGGGGAAAACCCGTGGAGCGAGCACCGCTTGCCGCCGCGACGACCTGCGCAGGACCCGCGGGACCTTCGGGGGTCCATGGCTGCACGAGCACGCGAGCGCCTCCGGCCGCATCCCGATCGAGCCAGGCGATGGCCGCGCGCCCGTCGGGGAGCAGCACGACGTCGACCCGGCCGATCGGCGTGCCCGACGCGACTTCGAGCGCCGGGCCGAAGCTGGCGCCGCCGTCGCGCGAGAAGGCGAGCCGCACGCGCGGCCGGTCGGGCGCCGTGAACCACGCGACGACCACCTGCCGGTCGCGGGCATCGACGGCGGGACCGTTCACGGGGCACGCGGGCATGTGCCAGCCGTCGGCGTGCACGCGAACCGGGGCGCTCCAGCCGCCCGGGGTCCAGCGGACGATCGAGATGTCACGCACCTCGTCGGAGCCCCGGTCGCGGTAGACGACGACGGGACCGTCCGCGGTCGTCGCGGCGCCGGTCTGGCAGCAGTCGCAGACGCGCGCGTCGAGCTCGACGCCCGGGCCGGCGGCGCTCCCGTCGCGGGCGTACTGCAAGGTGCGCAACGTCATCGCGCCACTCTCCGCTGTCCCGTGGTCGTGGTCGCCGGACGTGTGCCGGCCGTCGAGCCATGCGGCCAGCATTCCGCCGTCGTGCGGCAGCAGCGACACGAAGCCGTGCTCGGTCGCCGTGCCGTCGTCGTGCGGCGTGACCGCTGCCGACCAGTTCCGGCCGCGATCGCCGGAGACCGAGATCCGCACCTCGTACGCGTAGACGTGGCCCGGGAGCTTCCGCAGCCAGTGCGCCGCGAGCAGCCCGTCGGGGCCGGGCACGACGGCCGGGAAGTCGGCCCAGTTGACGAACCAGTCGTCACCCTTCGCGACGACGGCGGGTAGGTCGAATGCGCCGTCCTGCCAGCGCGAGTACTGCAACTCGTGGGCGGCTTCGCCGGCCGGCGCGAGCCAGCTCATCACGACCTCGCCTCCCGGCCCGGTCGCGACCCGCGGATACCGGCTGCCGGGCAGGGCGGGATTGTCGACCGCCGTCACGGGGCCGAGCCAGTCCTCGGGCGTAGAAGCAGGCGCGCAGGCGGCAAGCACGCACAGACACGGCAGCATGCAGGCCGCACGCCACGACGCACTGCGGCCCGGCAGCCCGCCGCATCGTGACGTTCGCGGCTCGTTCACGGCGCCTCTGTGGCCGGCTGTTCGGCGACCTCGCCCTCGCGCAGGTTGCGGCGCGACTCGCGCAACGCGTCGGGGTCGAGCGGGCGGATGGTCTCGATGCGGCAGCGCGCGCCGCCGATGCCGCCGCTGGTGCGGCGGGCGATCACGCTGTCAGCGCCGGCAACCACGCGTCCCTGCCGGCTCGTGAGCGTGAGGTAGACCGAGAAGGCGAGGTCGTGGCAGGGCCGCGCGACTTCCAGCAGGTAGCCGCGGTCCCGCCGGATCCACACCGCGACGGCGTCGGGGCCGAGCGGCGTCCAGCCGCGCAGCCTGCCTGCGAAAGACAGGGCGCGCACGGGCTCGCCGGCCGCGGCCCGATAAAGCTCCAGCCTTTCATCCGGCGTACGTTCCGGCGGCGTCGCGCAGCCGGCGAGGAGCGCCATCAGGGCGAACAGGCATGCGATGCGGGCCATCGGTTCTCTCCAGGGTGCGTCACGTCGCCGCTGCTAGTATCGTCCGCGCTTTGTTCTTCCGCGAGGTCTTCGATGCACCGTACGGTCGGAAAATGGCTGGGACGCGGCGGTCTGCTGGCGGCCGGCGCGCTCGTCGCCGTGCTCGCCGTGCGCGCGTGGGACGCGCGGAGCGGCCCGGAACTCGAGCAATGGCATACGTTCGTCCCCGACGAGCTCGACCACGACGAGCTTGAACGCAGCGAGTGGAAGGACTACCTCGCCGTCGAGGAGCGCATCTTCGCGGAAGTGCGCGAGGAGGTGACGGAGCGCCTCGACCCGGAGGACCGCCTGCTCTCGAACCGGTACTTTGCGGGGAGCCCCATCTACCCGGGCCGCTTCGAGTACGACTGGAACCGCTCGTACGTGCTCGAGCCCGACGGTCCGCCGGTCGGCGCCGTCGTGCTGCTGCACGGGCTCACCGACTCGCCCTACAGCCTGCGGCACATCGCGCGGCGTTACCGCGAACTCGGCTTCGTGGCGGTCGCGATCCGGCTGCCGGCGCACGGCACGGTGCCTGCTGCGCTTGCCGACATCGAATGGGAGGACTGGCTCGAGGCGACGCGGCTCGCGGTGCGCGAGGCGCGCCGCAGGGCGGGGCCCGACGCGCCGCTGCACCTCGTGGGGTTCTCGAACGGTGGCGCGCTCGCGATGAAGTATGCGCTCGACGCGCTCGGCGATCCCTCGCTCGACCGCCCGGCGCGGATCGTGCTCATCTCGCCGATGATCGGCATCACTGCGTTCGCGCGCTTCGCGGGCGTGTTCGGCTGGCCCGCGGTGCTGCCCGCCTTCGCGAAAGCGTCCTGGCTGGGCGTCGTCCCGGAGTTCAACCCGTTCAAGTACAACTCGTTCCCGGTGAACGGTGCGCGGCAGTCGTCGCTGCTCACGCGTTCGCTGCAGGAGCAGATCGCCCGCTACGCGCAGGAGGGCCGGCTCCTTGATTTGCCGCCCGTCCTCACCTTCCAGTCGGTCGTCGACTTCACGGTGAGCACGCGCGCGATCGTGCGCTCGCTGTATGCGCACCTGCCCGAGAACGGCAGCGAGCTGGTGCTGTTCGACTTCAACCGCAATGCGAGGTTCGGGCCGCTGCTGCGGTCGACGACCGAGACGGTGCTCTCACGCATCCTGCCGGCGCCGCCGCGGCGCTACCGCACGACGATCGTCACGAACGCCGGCCGGGCCGACTACACGGTGATCGCGCGGGTGCTCGATGCCGGGGCCACGGTTACCGTGGACCGCCCCCTCGGGCTCGCGTTCCCGGCCGGGGTGTACTCGCTGTCGCACGTGGCACTGCCGTTTCCCCTGAACGATTCGCTGTATGGACTCGAGCCCGAGACCGAAGAGTTCGGGGTCAACCTCGGCGCGATGGCGCTGCGGGGCGAGCGCGGAATACTCGTCGTGAGCCTCGACTCGCTGGTGCGCGTCTCGTCGAACCCGTTCTACCCCTGGCTGCTCGGGCGCATCGAGGAGGGCATCGCGGCCGACGTGCCCGGGATCGAGCTCGCGCCCGTGCCTGCGGCCGAGCCCGCGTCGCCGGCCGAAGCCACGGCTCAGCGGCGCGGAGCGCCCGAGGGCGTCACCACGACCGGCTCGACGAGGAACGCGTTTATGGCCTCGAGGTCGGCGGGCAGCAGCGTGCCCGAGGCCGAGCGCAGCCTCACGAGGTTGGTAAGGTAGTCGTAGCGCGCCCGCGCGTAGTCGCGCTCGGCCTCGAACACGCGCCGCCGGGCTTCGAGCACGTCGACGTTGGTGCGATTGCCGACCTCCACGCCGCGCTCGGTGGCGCGCAGTGCGCTGCGGCTCGAGGACACGGACTGGCGCAATGCCTCGACGCGCGCCTGGTCGGCCACGACGCTCAGGTAGGCGTCGCGGGTCGCGCGCTCGGCGGCGCGGACGCTGCCGTCGAGGCGCTGGCGCGACGCCCGGTGCAGCGCCACCTGCTCGCGGACCCGCGAGCGCGTCGCGCCGCCCGTAAAGATCGGTACGGCGAGCTGCAGACCGACCACGTCCTCGGTGCCATCGCTGTCCGCCGGACCCCGCGTGCGCAGGTCGAAATTGCGGTTGGTGACGGTCTCGGTCGCGCTCTCGTCGAATGCGCCCGTGGTTGCGTACAGATCGAGCGTCGGCAGGTGCCCGGACTGTGCGATGCGCACGTCGCGCTTCGCGATGTCGACGCCGAGCCGCGCCGCGACCACGGCAAGGTTCTGCTCGACCGCCTGGTCCACCCACGCCTGCTCCCCGCGTTGCTCGGCATCCGCGACGGGCAGCTCGTCGCCGGGACGCTCGAGCTCCGGGTGCAGTTCGCCGGTGAGTTCCGTGAGCAGTTCGCCCGATACCGCGAGCGCGCGCTTCGCGGCGATTGCTCCAGCGGCCGCTGCATCGCGCGCCGAGCGAGCCTCCTCGACGTCGATCACGGTGACGACGCCCACCTTGAAGCGGCGCTCGGCCTGCGCGAGCTGCTGCGTGAACGCCTCGAGCGTCGCCTCGGACGCGCGCAGCGTCTCGGCGGCCGCGAGCACGTCGAAGTAGCGCTGCGACACCCGCAGCATGAGATCCTGCTGGGCGGCGCGGTAGGCGGCTTCGGCACGGGCGACGACGGAATCCGCGCGCCCGAGACGTTGCCACTGGTCCCAGCGGAAGACCGTCTGGCGCACGCCGGCCTGCCAGCGCCAGGTATCGGCGCTGACGCGCTGGTCGACGTCGAAGATCTCGATCTCGGGGTCGACGCCCGGGCCGGGCGTGGGGTCCACCACCTGCAGGAAGGTGCCGCTGCCGTCGGTCTCGCGGGTCTCGACCTCGCCGCCGGCAAAGAGCTGCGGCAGCAGCGCCGCGCGGGCCTGGGGCCTGGCCTCGAGCGCGGCGAGCCGCAGGTCCGTCGCCTCGAGGAACTGCGGGTCGCGGGACTTCGCGAGTTCGTAGATCTCGATGAGGTCTGCGGCCGACGCGGAGCCGCCGGCGAGCGCCGCCGCGATCAGCAGCGCGAGAGTATTCGACCTCAAGGCCATTGCCGCCTCCCCACCGAATTCGAGACCGGGCCGCGAGCTTAACAACATTCCGGCGACCTCAGGTCATGGACGGCGCGATCGTCGCGCCGGCCTTGATCCGCGGCGTACATGGTCTACGCTACGGACCTCACCCGGCCGATCCGCGGGCAGGAGCAGCGTTCTTGGAGTCCATGCAGGCAGCCGGCCGTGGCACGCGCGGCGAGTGGAGCGCCGCGCTCAGGCGCGCAGCCGGATACTTCGTGCTGTGGATGGTAATTTCGGGCGCGGGCTCCGTCGACGTGTTGCCGGGAATCGCCGTCGCGGCCCTCGCGGCGTGGGTCAGCCTGCGGCTCATGCCACCCGACCCGGTCGGCGGCAGCGTGCGCTGGCTCGCGGCCGTCGGCCTGTTCGCGCGATTCGCCCGCATCTCGGTGCTCGCGGGGCTCGACGTCGCGCGCCGCGCGCTGTCGCCGCGAATGCGGTTAGCGCCGGGCTACGTGCACTACCGGCCCGAGATGCCGCCGTCCGACGCGCTGGGGCTGTATCTCGCCATGACGAGCCAGATGCCCGGGACGATCCCGAGCGGCCGGGACCCTTCCGGCGCCGTTGCCTATCACTGTCTCGACGCGGCACAACCCGTGGCGGCGCAGCTCGCGGAGGAGGAGCGGCGCCTGCTGGTCGCGCTCGGCGGGGCGCTGGGCTCGGCGGCGGTGGATCCGGGCCGCGACGGGCGTCCGGCATGAATGCCTTCCTGATGGGGGCCGCCGGCGTCGTCATGATCACCGTGGTCATCGGCTTCGTGCGGATCCTGCGCGGCCCCGGCGACGTCGAGCGGGTGATGGCGGCACAGCTCCTCGGCACCGGAGGCGTGGCGGCGCTGCTGCTCGTCGGCATCGCGCGCGGCCGGGCCTCGACGTTCGATGTCGCGCTCACGCTCGCCGTGCTCGCCGCCTTCGCGAGCATTGCGTTCGTTAAGGGCGCGGCGCTCGCGCAGCACGACGCCAGGCCGCGGGACGACGACGCTTGAGTGCCGCGCTCGACCTCTTCACGATCGTGGCCGTTTCGGCAGGCGTCCTGTTCTTCTTCGCAGGCGTGGTGGGCCTGCTGCGGTTCCCGGATGCGCTGACGCGCCTG
>RPQJ01000170.1 GCA_003819815.1 Lysobacterales bacterium | reverse complement strand
GGCCGCGTCAAGCAGCAGATGGAGAAGAGCCAGCGCGAGTACTACCTCAACGAGCAGATGAAGGCGATCCAGAAGGAACTGGGCGAGATGGACGACGCGCCCAACGAGATCGCCGAGCTCGAGCGCAAGATCGCGCGCGCGGGCATGCCGAAGGAGGCGCGCGACAAGGCGAACTCCGAACTCGCCAAGCTGAAGCTGATGTCGCCGATGTCGGCCGAGGCGACGGTCGTGCGCAACTACGTCGACTGGCTCGTCAAGGTGCCCTGGCGCAAGCGCACGAAGGTCAAGCACGACCTCGCCGGCGCCGAGAAGGTTCTTAACGAGGACCACTTTGGGCTCGAGAAGGTGAAGGAGCGCATCGTCGAGTACCTGGCCGTCCAGCAGCGCGTCCAGAAGCTGCGCGGCCCGATCCTCTGCCTCGTGGGCCCGCCGGGCGTCGGCAAGACCTCGCTCGGCCAGTCGATCGCGCGCGCGACCAATCGCAAGTTCGTGCGCATGTCCCTGGGCGGCGTGCGTGACGAGGCCGAGATCCGCGGCCACCGGCGCACCTACATCGGCTCGATGCCGGGCAAGATCGTGCAGAACATGGCGCGGACGGGCGTCCGCAATCCGCTGTTCCTGCTCGACGAAGTCGACAAGATGGCGATGGACTTCCGCGGCGACCCGTCTTCGGCGCTGCTCGAGGTGCTCGATCCCGAGCAGAACTCCTCGTTCAGCGACCACTACCTCGAGGTGGACTTCGACCTCTCCGAGGTGATGTTCGTCTGCACGGCGAACAGCCTGAACATCCCCGCGCCGCTGCTCGACCGCATGGAAGTGATCCGCATCCCCGGCTATACCGAGGACGAGAAGGCGAACATCGCGAGGCGCTACCTGCTGCCGAAGCAGGTCAAGGCGAACGGGTTGCGCGAGGACGAACTCAAGGTGAGCGACGCCGCGATCATCGAGATCATCCGTCACTACACGCGCGAGGCGGGCGTCCGCAACCTCGAGCGCGAACTCTCGAAGATCTGCCGCAAGTCGGTCAAGGAGCTGCTGCTCGAGAAGGACCGCAAGCAGGTCGCGGTGACGCCCAAGAACGTGCCCACGTACCTGGGCGTGAACCGCTTCCGCTACGGCCGCGCCGAGGACAAGGACCAGGTGGGCCAGGTCACCGGCCTCGCCTGGACGGAGGTGGGCGGCGAGTTGCTCACGATCGAAGCAGCGGTGATGCCCGGCAAGGGCAAGCTCACGCACACGGGCCAGCTCGGCGAGGTGATGCAGGAGTCGATCCAGGCCGCGATGACCGTCGTGCGCAGCCGCACCGGCGTGCTTGGGATCGAGCCCGACTTCTACCAGAAGGCCGACGTGCACATACACGTGCCGGAAGGCGCCACGCCCAAGGACGGCCCGAGCGCGGGCATCGGCATGTGCACGGCGCTCGTCTCGGCGCTCACGCGCATCCCGGTGCGCAGCGACGTCGCGATGACGGGCGAGATCACGCTGCGCGGCGAGGTGCTGCCCATCGGCGGCCTCAAGGAGAAGCTGCTCGCGGCACACCGCGGCGGCATCCGCACGGTCCTGATCCCGGACGAGAACGTCAAGGACCTCGCGGAGATCCCGGACAACATCAAGGGCAACCTCGAGTTGAAGCCGGTCAAGTGGATCGACGAAGTGCTGCAGGTGGCGCTCAGGAACATGCCACAGCCGACGGCCGTCGAGCCCGTGGTTCCCGCCGAGGCTCCCGCGGCCGCCAAGCGCTCGAAGCGTTCGAGCCGCCGTCCCGGCAAACAGGTGCACGCGCACTGAGCGCGGCACGGATTCCAGATCGAAATAAGGAGATTCAGGTGAACAAGAACGAACTCGTCGAGGCGGTGGCCGAGCGCACGGGGCTCGCGAAGTCGGACGCCGCCCGCGCAGTCGAGGCCGTGCTCGGCACGATCACGGAGACGCTGCAACGCGGTGACCAGGTGGCGCTCGCGGGCTTCGGCACCTTCGTAGCCAAGGTCCGGGCCGCGCGAACCGGCCGCAACCCGCGCACGGGTGAGGCAATCGCCATCCCCGCCACGAAGGCGCCGGCGTTCAAGGCTGGCAAGGGCCTCAAGGATGCACTAAACTAGCGCGCTTCCCAGGGAGCGCGGGTGCTTAGCTCAGCTGGGAGAGCGACGCCCTTACAAGGCGTAGGTCGGGGGTTCGATCCCCTCAGCACCCACCAGAACAACGCGGAGTGGTAGTTCAGTCGGTTAGAATACCGGCCTGTCACGCCGGGGGTCGCGGGTTCGAGTCCCGTCCACTCCGCCACTTTCTGGTTCCGTCGAAAGCCCGCTGACGCGGGCTTTCTTTCGTCCGGGGCCCTCGAACCGGTAGCGGAGCGGGCCTCGCGACACTTACCATCCCGCATCCACGGAAACCGTCACCCGACCGATGCTGCAGCAGATTCGCGACAAGATCACCGGCTGGTTCGCCATCGTCTTCCTCGGCGCCATCGCCATCGTCTTCATTTTCTGGGGCATCCAGTTCGAGTCGTCGGTCAACCTCGCCGCCGCCAAGGTGAACGGCGAGAAGATCCCTCTCGAAGAGGTGCGCCGGGCCTGGCAGGAGCGCCAGACCGAGCTGCAGCAGGCCGCCCGCGACGAGCTGGCGCCGGAGGTGGTGAAGACCGAGCAGCAACGCATCGTCGACGAGTACGTCGGTCGTGCGCTGCTGCTGCAGCGCGCCGACGAGCTCGGCTACCGCGTGAGCGACCGCGAGCTCGTCCAGGCCCTGCACTCCATTCCCGCGCTGCAGGTCGACGGCCAGTTCTCCCGCGACCGCTACGCCGCGGCGCTGCGCCAGCAGGGTCGCAACGAGGCTGCGTTCGAGCAGGAATTCCGCCGCGACCTCGCGATCGCCCAGCTCCGTAACGCGATGGCCGTCTCCTCGTTCGTGCTGCCGGCCGAGCTCGAGCGCCGCGCTGCGCTCGAGGGCGAGTCGCGCGACGTCGACTTCGTCGTGGTCCCCGCCGAACGCTTTGCCGCCAGCGCGACGCCGACGGCGGAGCAGGTCGAAGCCTGGTACCAGGCGAACCCGGCCGACTTCCGGACGCCGGAACGCGTGTCGCTGCAGTACGTCGAGCTCGGACTCGCGGACGTCGCATCGTCCGTCGAAGTGACCGACGAGGCGCTGCGCAAGTTCTACGACCAGGTCGCCGCGGAGCGCTACGTCTCGACCGAGCGGCGCCGCGCGCGCCACATCCTCGTCGAGAGCGGCGCGGACGACGCTGCCGCCCGCGCCGAGGCCGAGCAGCTCACCGAGCGGGCCCGCGGCGGCGAGCAATTCGCGCAGCTGGCCGCCGCGAACTCGGACGATCCGGGCTCGAAGGGGCAGGGCGGCGATCTCGGCTGGGCGACGCGCGAGAGTTTCGTGGGACCGTTCGCGGACGCGCTCTTCGGGATGCAGAAGGGCGAGATCCGCGGCCCCGTCAAGACGCAGTTCGGCTACCACGTCATCCTCCTCGAGGACGTCGAGCCGGGCCACCAGCGCACGTTCGACGAGGTGCGCAGCGAGCTCGAGCAGGACTACCGTCAGGATCAGGCGCAATCGCTGTTCTACGAGCGCTCGCAGCAGCTCGCGGACGAGGCGTTCACGAACCTCGACAGCCTCGAGTCCGTGGCGACGCAGCTTGGCCTGGCCCTCAGGACCGTCGACGGATTCACGCGCCAGGGGGGCGGTCCGTTCGGCGCGGAGCGCAAGATCATCGATGCGGTGTTCAGTCCAGAAGTGCTGGAGGAACGCCAGAACAGCCCCGCGATCCAGCTCGGCGAAGACCGGGTCGTCGTGCTGCGCGTGACCGATCACCAGCTTCCCGCCCAGCGGACGCTCGACGAGGCTCGTGCCGAAGTCGAGGCGAAGCTGCGGGCGGATGCGGCGAGCAAGGCGGCCGTGGCGGCTGCTCAGGCTGCAGCGGAACAGGTGAACCAGGGCGCGGCGTGGGCCAAGGTGTCTACGGGACTGGGCCTGCCGGCGACCGGCGTGCGCACCGTGACCCGCAATGGACAGGAGCTGCCTCCCGACATCGCCAAGGCCATCTTCACGGCACCCGCCCCGGCCGAAGGCAAGACGACTGCGGGCAGCACCGTGCTGCCGAACGGGGATGCGCTCCTGTTCGCCGTGAGCGTGGCCCGGCCGGGCACCGTCGCTGCAGCCGAGCAGGCGGCACTGCGCCAGCAGGCGGCCGGGCGCATTGCCCTCGCCGAGTTCGGGGCCTACGTGGGCGAGCTCGAGCGCACGGCCAAGGTCGTGCGCAACCCGAAGGTATTCGAGTAGCGGCCCGCGACGCGGATCAGCCTTCCCCCTCGGGGAAGGCCATGCCGACGTGGCTGTAACCCGCGTCGACGTAGAGGATCTCGCCCGTTATGCCGGACGCGAGGTCCGAGCACAGGAACGCCGCCGCATTACCCACCTCGTCGATGGTCACGTTGCGCCGCATCGGGGCGTAGGACGCGACGTGCGACAGCATCTTGCGGAAGCCGGCGACGCCCGCAGCGGCCAGGGTCTTGATGGGGCCGGCGGAGATGGCGTTCACCCGAATGCCCCGCGGGCCGAGATCGGCCGCCAGGAAACGGACGTTGGCCTCCAGGCTGGCCTTCGCGAGCCCCATCACGTTGTAGCTCGGCACGGACCGTATCGCGCCGAGGTAGGAGAGCGTGAGGATCGCCCCGGCCCGTCCGACCATCATCGGGCGCGCGGCGCGCGCGAGCGCCGTGAGCGAATAGCTGGAGATGTCGTGCGCGACGAGGAACCCCTCGCGCGTGGTGCTGTCGACGAAGCCGCCGGCAAGCTGTTCGCGCGGTGCGTACGCCACGGAGTGCACGAGCACGTCGAGCGAGTCCCACGACTCGCGCAGTCGCGCAAACGCCGCGTCGATTTCCACGTCGTGCGCGACGTCCATCGGCAGCACGAGCGGGGACTCGAAGCCCCTGGCCATCCCCTCGACGCGCTCCTTGAGGCGCTCGTTCTGATAGGTGAAGGCGAGCTCCGCGCCCTCGCGCTTCATCGCCGAGGCGATGCCGTAAGCGATCGAGCGCTCGGTTGCCAGGCCGACGATCAGGGCACGCTTGCCCGACAGGAATCCCACGTGTTCCACCCTCCGTTCAGCCGCCGTTGACGCGACTCGGATCGACGTACAGGACCAGGCGCTGCCCGGCGCGGAGCGACGTCGACTGCCGCATCTGGTTCCACGTCATGAGCTCGCGCACGGACACGTTGAAGCGTTCGGCGATGTCCGAGAGCGTGTCGCCGCGGCGCACCTGGTAGGTCATGCGGCTCGCTTCCTGGACGCTGCCCTTGGCTCCGCCCGGGATCGCGAGCCGCGTGCCGGCCTTGATCTGGCTCTGCGTGCCGATGTCGTTGGCGGCTGCGAGCGCCGGCACCGTCACGCCATAGCGCCTCGCCACGCCCCACAGCGTCTCGCCCGGCTGCACGGTGTGCGTGCGGGCTGTTTTCGACGACGCGGGAGCCGGCTGGCGCTCGGGCAACTGCGCCGAGATGTCCGGCCGCGCTGCGGCGACCGGTGCGGAGGCCACCGTCGCGCCGGCACCCGGAATCACCAGCACCTGGCCGGGCCGGATCGTCGAGCCGCGGAGGCCGTTGGCGCTGCGCAGCTCGTCCGTCGAGATGCCGTGGCGTCGCGCGATCGCCGTGAGATTGTCGCCGCGGCGGACGCGGTGCGTCTGGTTCGGTGGCGGCGCGACCGCCGTCGCGGCGGCGAGTTTCTGCACGCCGGCGTCGCTCGCGAGCGCGGCCCGGAACGGTTCGACTCGCTCGACGGGCAGCAGCAGGCGATGCGGTCCGCCGGGCGGCGTCGTCATGCGGTTGAACGCCGGGTTCAGCGCGAACATGTCGTCGCGACTCATGCCGGCGAGGTCGGCCGCGTTGCCGAGGTTCACCTGGCGGCCCGGATCGACGATGTCGAAGTACGGGCGGTTCGGGATCGGCGTGAAGTCGAGCCCGTAAGCCGCGGGATCCGCGACCAGCCGGCTGATCGCAAGGAGCTTCGGCACGTACTGGCGCGTCTCTGCGCGAAGCTCGAGGCTGAAGAAGTCGGTCGGCCGCCCGGCGGCGGCGTTGCGCCGCACCGCGTTGCTCACGGTGCCCTCGCCGCCGTTGTAGGCGGCGATCGCCAGGTACCAGTCGCCCTTGAAGTAGCCGTGCAGGTACTTCAGGTAGGTGAG
>RPQJ01000169.1 GCA_003819815.1 Lysobacterales bacterium | reverse complement strand
CCACCGGCACCCTGATCGGCCACTACGAGCGCAGCGGCGAAATCAATGTCGGCGACACCGCGCAGGATTCGCCCAGCGAGCGTGAACTTGCCCGCCGGAGGCGCATGGAGCATGAAGGCTGAAGGTTAGGGTCGATCGGTCAGCGCAGCTGCCCAGTCGCGATCCAGTCGCCGCGCACGGCCCGTTCGACCAGCCCCACGAACGTCGCCGCGTCGACGGGGCCGCGGCTGTCGAGCATCGCGCGCTCGCGCGCGTCGAGCAGGCCGTCGGCCACGCGCACGCCGATGAACAGGCCGCGGTTGCCGAGCCCGTTGACCACGCGGCCGTCGAGCAGGCTGAACTTGCCCTGCCCGAGGCCGACGGTGGTCTGCAGGCCCGTCCTGCGCGCAGGAGCCACCAGGAACGCGACGACCTGCTCGCCCTCTTGCCAGCGAGGGAATTCCTCGGGACTGACGGTGTTCAGCATCCGTCCGTTCGACAGCTTGCGCGGCGCGACGAGGCCGTACTGGCGGAACGAAGGGCGCTCGCCCGCAGCAAGACCCCCCTTGGGGCACTCGGCGACATCGAGCGTGACCTCGGTGTACGGCAACCCCTGCGCGTTGATGCCGTCGGTCACGCGGATGACCTTCGCCACGACGATCAGTCGTGCTTCGGCGACCAGTTGTGTCAGGTTGCGCGGCGCCGCCGCCGCGTCCTTCGCAGGCGCGAGCGAGGTTGACCACGCAAAGACCAGTACGGCAGCCGGCAAGAGGGCGCGGACAGTACGCGACACGTGGCAGCGGGTGTGGTTGTCAGTAGGCATGTGGCTGGGCGGCCCGTCCCTCGCGGCGGGGGCGCGAGCGATAGTGATATTGCCGAGCGCGGCGTGCGCCCACCATCGGGCCAACCCTGAGCCTCGCGCGGTGTGCCCTGCCGGGCGCTCAGGTCGTTTCGGACGGCAGCAGTCCGTTGCGGATCGCGAACCGGACGAGGCCAGGGATGTCGTGGATGCCGAGCCGCTGCATGATTTGCGCGCGATGGGTCTCGACCGTCTTGACGCTGAGCGTGAGTCGCTCGGCGATCTGCCGCGTGCCGTAGCCTTCGGTCATCAACTGCAGGATCTGGCGCTGGCGCGGCGTGAGCACCTCGAGTTCCGCCCCGACCTTGCCGGCGTGGCGGCCGAACTCGCCGACGAGCTCCGGGTCGATCGCGGAACATAGGTAGCGCCGGCCCGCGCAGACCGCGTCGAGCGCGGCGGCGAGCTCGTCGAACGCCGAGTCCTTGTTGAGGTAACCAGCCGCGCCGGCGGCGAACGCGCGCGCGGCGTATTCGGGCGAGGTGTGCATCGACAGCATCAGCACGCGGGTCGGCACCTCGAGGCGCGCGATGCGCGCGGCGACCTCGAGCCCGTTGAGACCTGGCAGCGTGATGTCGAGCAGGATCGCGTCCGGGGGGCGGCGACGAACCGCCTCGAGCGCGTCGATGCCGCTGCCGGTCTCGCCGACGACCTCGTAGCCGGGCAGAGCCTGCAACAGCGCCCGTATGCCGGCGCGTACGAGCGCGTGGTCGTCGGCCAGCAGGATGCGACGCCGTGCGGTCACCGGTCGGTCTCCGCCTCGAGCGGGAGCGGGTGTTCGGCTGCCTCGCAGGGCAGCACGACGAAGATTCGGCTGCCGCCGCCGCCGCGCGCCTGGAACTCGACCGTGCCTCCCGCGCTGCGCACGCGCTCCGTCATGCCCAGCAGGCCGAGGTGCTCGCCGCGCCTCGTGCGCTTTTCGACCGCGGCCGGGTCGAATCCGACGCCGTCGTCCTCGACCACAATGGTGAGCCTGCCGGGCTCATGGCTCAGCGCCACGGCGATCGCGCGGGCGCCCGAGTGTCGCAGCGCGTTGCTGACCGCCTCCTGCACGATCCGGAACACGGTCGTGTTGAGCCCTGGCGGCGTCTGCTCGACGCTCGGCCCGGCCTCCAGGTCGACCCGCACGCCGGAGCGACCGGCGGCGGACTGGACGAACTGCTGCAGCGCCGGCACGAGCCCGGCCTCGTCGAGCAGCGGCGGACGCAGGCCGCGTGCGATGTCGCGCACCTGCCGGATCATCGAATCCACCATCGCGACCGACTGCGCGAGGCCGTCGCCGACCGCGGGGTCCGTCGTGCCCTGGCGCAGCATCTGCAGCGTGAGCTTCGCCGCCGTGAGCGTCTGCCCGAACTCATCGTGCAGTTCGCGGGAGATACGCGCTCGCTCGTCCTCCTTCGCCGACTCGAGGCGGCCAGTGAGCTGGCGCAGGCCCGCGTAGGCTTCCTCGAGTTCGCGCTGGCTCGCGCGGGCCCGGTCGAGTGCGAATTCGCGCTGGCGTTCGAGATTCTCGAGCACCGCATTGCGCGCCTCGAGCGTCCGCATCCGCGCGCGGTGCAGCGCCAGGGCCAACAGCACGAGTGCGATCCCGGCGAGCGTGCGGAACCAGAGTGTCATCCACACGGGAGGAACGATCGTGAACGACAGCGGGCGGCTGGCGGTCCATTGGCCGAACACGTCGCGGCCACGGACCTCGAAGTGGTACTGGCCGGGCTCCAGGCCGAGGAACGTGACGTCGCGCCGCTGCCCGAGCGGCGTCCACGCTGCCTCGGGGTCCATGCGATAGGCGTAATCGTGCGTCGTTTCCGCGAAGTCGAGTACTGCGAACTCGACCGCGACGCCGTCGCCGTGGCGGGTGCGGAACCCGTTGGTGAGCGGGGCGCCCGAACGATTGTTCTTCGCGCGCGCGCCAAGGATCTCGACGCCGGTGATCGCGATCGGTGTCGAGGCGCGGGGGACGAACGGAGTGCCCCGCGGCAGGCTCACGAGCCCGGCGACCGATCCGAAATAGAGGTGCGTCGCGTCGGAGGACGACGCGCCGGTGTTGAAGTTCGTCGCCTGCAGTCCGGACTCGGCGACGTGATTGACGACGCGGCCGCTCCCGGGGTCGAGCCTGGCGAGCCCGTGGCGCGTGCTGAGCCAGAGCGATCCATCGTCATCCTGCTCGACGGCCATCACGCCGTCGTCGAGCAAGCCATCGGGCACGCCCCAGCGCTCGATCCGGCCCTCGTCCGCGCCGCCCACGGCCGCGGCCGTGATTCGGTACACGCCACCGCCGTCGAACGCCGCGAGCAGTTCACCGTCGCGGCCTCGACGCAACGAGGTAACGTGATGGTCGGCGGGTGCCGCGGCGCCGGCACCAGGATTGCGAAGGCAAAAGAAGGGCTCGACCCGGCAGAGGTTGAGTCCGTTCGAACGCGTGCCGACCCAGACGTGGCCGGCCGGCCCGGCCGCGAGCGCCGTCACGTAGTCGCCGCTCAGCGAGTCTGGTGCCGACGGGTCGTGACGGAAGGAGCGATAGCGACCCGCGGCGTCGCGCAGGTAGAGGCCGCTGCCGCCGATACCGACCCAGAGCGTGCCGCGCTCCCAGGGCAGCAGCGCCGCGACGTAGCCAGGGCCGATGCCCTCGGCACGGTCGGGCGCATGGCGATCGAGCACTGCGGGCCCGCCGCGCTCGTCGAAGCTGAACAGACCCTCGGTCGCACCCGAAAACAGTCGACCATCCGGCATCCGTGCGAGGCTCATGACGCCTGACATCGGCAGGCGGTCGTCGTCGGGTGCGGGCGAGGGCTCCGCGGAGCCCGCGCGGACGTCCACGCGCTGCGGGCCGCCGCCGAAGCTCCCGACCCAGGGCCGGCCCGCGTCGGCGACGCCGAGCACCGCCGTGACGTTGTGGTTCCGGAGTCCGCCGCGCCCGAGCTTGCCCAGCAGCGCGAATGGCGGATCCTCGAGCGGCGCGCGAAACACGCCCGCGCCCCAGCTGCCGACGAAGACGTGGTGCGGGCCCGCGGCGACGCTGAGCAGCGGCTGGTGCACCGCGACACCGTCGGCCTTGCTGGTTTCGAACGGCACGCGTGTGGCGGCGGCGGTCTGCAGGTCGATCACAATCGCCCCCTGCTGCATAGTCGCGACCCAGATGCGCCCGGCGCCGTCGGGCCGCATCGCGGTCACGAGTGGCTGACTGCCGGACGAGTCGGGCAGGTCGAGGAGCCGCGCGGAGCGGCGCGAGGCGTCGATCACGACCAGCCCACCGCGCGTGCCAGCCCAGAGTCGGCCGTCCGGGCCCTCGTGCAGCGCGAATACGTCGTCAAGCGTCGCGCTGCCGCCCGCGAGTGCCGATGGCCGCAGGTTCAGGAAGCGTCCGCGCGCGTCGTCCCAGTGGTCGATACCGCCGCCGACGGTGCCGATCCAGAGCGTGCCTGAGCGCCCCAGATGCAACGCGTAGACCCAGTCGTTCGCGAGACTGCCCTCGCGCCCGGGTTCGTGCAGGAATCGCCTGAAGTCACCGCGCTGCGGCTCGAGGCGGTTGAGGCCGCGCTGCGTGCCGACCCAGAGCCTGCCCTGCGCGTCTTCAGCGACGCCGAACACGCTCGGGTCGCTCAGCGACGCGGAATTCGTCGAGTCGTGCGCATAGCGCGTAAAGCGGCCGGTGCGCGGGTCGAGCCGGTTGAGCCCGGCGGTATTGGTTGACACCCAGAGCGAGCCGTCGCGCGCTTGAAACAGCGCGCGCACGTCGACGTCGCTCAGGCTGTGGGGGTCACCGGGCACCGGGCGAAACGCAGTCGCAAGGTATCCGTCGTAGCGGTAGAGGCCTTCGCGCGAGCCGACCCAGAGCAGTCCGTCGGCGTCCATCAGCAGCGACGTCACGACGGTCGCGGTCAGGCCGCGACCGCTGCCGGTTTCCACGAAACGCCGAGCCGCGTCCGCGACGGGCGCGACGCACATGGCGACGCACAGCACGATGGGGACCGCAGACGCGGGCAGTGAACGGGCGGGGCGCATTACGCCATCTTAGCGGAGCCGTGCCTTGAGTCGACTTTCGCTCGACGGCAGGCGGCCCACACACCGTGCTTCCGCCCAAAACTCAGGCATTCCCCGATGGTTTCCCGGATCGGCTTTCGACACGATCCGCCCGCGCCAGAGGGTGGGCAAGGTTCGTTGCCGCCAGCAATTGCTTGCGGGCCGGCTCCCCGCGACGTCCGAAATCAATCCGGGAAGGAATCAGCGCGTATGAACGACAGGTTGCACGGCAGGTCCCGCAAGTTCTCCAGCACCGGGGTCCGCAGGACGGCACTCATGGGCGCCGCCGCGACCGCGTTGATCGCGGCAACGCCGGTCCTGCAGGCGGCGGACGCACCGACGCAATCGACGACCGTGCAGGCGGCCGTGCGCGAGGCGCTGCGCGTCCCGGTGGGGGAGCGCATGAGCATCGAGGCCGTGCGCAAAAGCTTCGGCGCGCCGCGGGTGCTCGGGACGGCCAGTCGCAAGATCGACTTCAATAACGGGGACGACATCACCGTCGGCCCCGACCAGACGGCGATCCCGCTGTCGAGCACGGCCGAGAGCATCTCGATCGTCAATACCGGCGACCTCACGGGCGGCATCGGCATCGACGTCTACACCGGCGCGATCGACCTCGACACGGCCCTGGTCAACGACAGCGTCAATTACTTCCTCGACTCGGGCTCCGTGGGCCTGTACGACGACGCCGGCAATCGCGTCGTCGACGGCTACGGCTACCCGGCCTACATCGCGACGGGCCGGATTAATGTCAACCGCAGCTTCGTGGTCCTGCCGCGCGACCCGGCAGATTCCACGATCGCGATCGACAACCGCGGCTCGATCGCATTCGCGGACCAGCATGCGATCCGGGCGGTCAATCCTGCGGGTCAGTCCATCGACATCACGAATACCGGCGACATCACCTCGACCGGCGACGGCGAGCTCCGTGCCGGCATCTATGCGCGGACCGAGGTCTTCGAGTCCAGCTACACCTTCGAAAAGACCGCCGATGGCGAGCGCACCTACAACGTATTCGGCCAGGTGACCGGCGTCGTCTCCCCCGACGAGTACGCGTTCGAAGACATCACGCTGGACATGGAGTACGACGGCGGCGCCATCGCCATCAACAACTCCGGCAACATCGACATGGGCCTGACCACGGCGCCGCCGTACTTCGGCAGCGCCAGCTACTGGGCGTCGGCCGGCATCCAGGCCGTCGGCGACGGCGGCACCACGATCGTCAACAGCGGCGACATCAAGGTCGACAAGTGGAGCGCGGGCATCGAAGTCCGCTCGACCGCAACCACCTCGATCAGCAACAGCGGCCGCATCGACATTGGCAATTCTTCCGCCGGCATCTCGTTCTCGCCTTCGGCCATGGGCGACGCTGGCGACTATCGCCTCGGCGGCGACGTCTACATCGTCAACAGCGGCGAGATCCGCGGCGGCAT
>RPQJ01000168.1 GCA_003819815.1 Lysobacterales bacterium | reverse complement strand
GTCCACACGTCCTCGAACACGACGTCGAGGCTCGGCTCGAGCGCGGCGCAGTCCGTCTGGCAGCTGATCCGCGCGCGCACCTGAGCCATGGTCTCGCCGAAGTCCGCGAAGTAGGCGGGGTTCGTGTTCGGGAACGGCTGGCCCGTCGTCGTCGCGCCCGCGTTCGCGGCGCGGAACAGGTTCGAGCGGCCGTGCGACTGCCCGCTCTCGGCGTCGTGGCAGCCGTTGCAGCTCAGCACCTCGCCCGCGCGGACCTGCAGCCAGTTGTCGTGGCGCTGGCCGATGCGGCGACCGTTCGCGTCGAGCACGCTGACCGCGAGCGCGACGTCCGCCGGCACCTTGATGCGGACCGAGCCATCGGGCTCCACGGGCGCATAGCCCAGGATCTCGCGCATGCCGAACGCGCCCGTCACGCCGAACGCCGTGCCGCGGAAGTCACGCACGTCGTCGTCGGGCAGGCTCACGGGCTTCTCGATGCGCAGGAAGCGCGCGGGCCGCTGTGCCGCGGTCGCACGGGCCGGGTCCGCGAGGGTCGGAATCCCGCCCGGGGCCGTGTCGACGCCGCCAAAGTCGTACACGCTGCGGATGTCGAGGATGCCGACGTTCTCCGCCTCGAGCTCGGCGTCGTAATCGACGCCCGCGATGCGGTCGAGCAGCACCGGCGGCAACGGTAGCGGCTGGAGTGCCACGACGTCGGTGTAGACGATCCCTTCCTCCGGCGGCACGACCGGGAGCTGCGTGCGCTGGTTCGGGTCGTACATCCAGACGCCGTAGATCGGCGCGGCCGTCACGACGTCCGGGCGCGCGAGGCGGTCCTCGGTGCAGGGAACGATCAGCGTGCCCTCGACGAGCCGGCACTGGGACCAGCTCACGAGCAGGCGGCCGGTGCCGTCGCGCAGCGGGTAGGCGGCGCTGTAGCGGCCGCCCGGCGAGGGGCCGTCCTCGGTGTTAACGACGTTCACGGTCGCGGGCAGCTGCGCCGGGCCTGCGAGCACGCCTGCGTTCGGCAGCGTGGGCTGCGTGATCTCGACGTAGTTCGCGACGTCGATCTCGAGGAGGTCGCCGCCGAGGTCCGGCGCCGTGAAGGGCTGCACCCGCGCGAGCAGGCGGCCCGTCGTCGCGGCGGGGCGCGGGTCGAGGAAGTGCACTTGGCCGCCGTCCGTGCCGGTCTCGTGGCTCTGCGACCCGTAGAGCAGCTCGAGCTGCGAGCCGTCCGGGCGCATCGCGTAGAGGTTGATCTCGTCGTTGCCGCCGGCGTGGTCCCAGCGCGAGTAGACGATGCGGCCGTCGTCGAGCACGGACGGGTCGCGGTCGTTGCTCTGGTTGAAGGAGAGCTGGCGCAGGCCGCTGCCGTCCGCGTTCATCACGTGCAGCACGAACGCGTCATCGCGGCGGTCCTCGTCCTGCGCGGCGAACTGCGGCTTGCCCTCGTCGAGCAGGATCGCGCGCGACTGCCGCTGGCGCGTGGAGGAGAAGACGATGCGGCCGTCCGGCAGGTAATGGGGCGCCACGTCGTGGCCTTCCTCGGCCACGATGTCCGAGGCGATCACGCGGCGCAGCTGCCGGGAAGGGACGTCGTACTCCCAGATGTTCCAGGTCGGCTGGTCCTCCTCGTCTGCGCCTTCGATCATCGGCTCGCGCATCGCGAAGACGACCTTGGTGCCGTCGTACGAAGGCTCCACGTCGCGCACGTCGCCCAGGCCCTCCGTGACCGCCGCGGTGACGTTGCGCGCAGCGGAAGTCGGCGAGGCGCGGTCGCGCACCCAGAGGTCCGCGCCCGGCTCGAAGTCGAGCAGCCGTCGCGCGTCCTGGTCCGGCGCGTCGGCCGCCGGCACCGGGCGTGCGACGTAGGCGATCGGGAAATCGAGGACGACGGGGTCGGGGCCCTGGCCGCCGCCGGGCGTGACGCTGCCGCCGCCGTCGCTGCTCGAGCAGCCGGCGAGGCCCGCGAGCATCGCCGCGGCCAGCGCGCGGCGCCAGCCGCACGGTGTGACGGCAGAGTCTCGGTCGGGTCGGTGCATCGATCGTCCCTCGAAATAGGCCCAGGCCGGCGAGTGGATCGCGCCGGGCAGGGCACTTTGTCTCATACCGACCCGCGCGCTCCACGCATGGCCGCGCGTTCCGTGAAGGGCATCGCAGATCGCCGAGGGGTGTGAGCCGCATCCCAAATCCGCGCGCTGCGCTTGGCGCTGCCCCTGTGGCAATCCACATTGCGGCGCGCGGCATCCGTTGGGAGCCGCCGGAGGACAGTGCAATGCGAGTGGAGAGCATCGGTAAGGGTCGGCGCGGCGTCGCAGGCGCGACGGGCCGGCGACTGCACGCGCGCTGGGCGCCAGCGTTCGCCGTCGCCTGTGCGGCGCTCGCGCTCGCGCAGCCGTCGCCGGCCGAGGCCGACTCCCGCACGCAGGCCAAGCGCATCCACGACCGTCTCGCCGGCGTGCCCCCGACCCCCGCCGTGCTCGACGAGATGGCCGCCGATGTCGCCGCGGGCCGTAGCACCGAGGCCGCACTCAAGGCGATGGAGAACCGCTCCTTCTACGATGTCACGCTCAAGAACTTCGCGATGCCGTGGACCAATCGCGACCAGACGATGTTCGCGCCGCTGAACGACTACGTCGCGACCGTGATCGGCATGGTCCGCGACGACGTGCCCTTCAACCAGGTGCTCTCGGAGGACATTCTCTACGTCGGCCGCAGCGGGCTCGGCCTGCCGTCCTACTCCGGCGCGAGCAACGAACACTACGAGGCGCTCGAGGCGAGCGGCGCGAGCCTCAAGGACGCGCTCGTCCGCACGACGCAGTCGGCCGCGACGGGCCTGCCGCCCGACGCGACGGCCGGCGTCGTCACGACACGCGCGGCGGCGCAGGCGTTCTTCGTCGCGGGCACCAACCGCGCGATGCTGCGCTTCACGTTGATGAACCACCTCTGCTCGGACCTCGAGCAGCTGCAGGACCCGACCCGGCCGCCGGACCGCATCCGCCAGGACGTGAGCCGCAGCCCCGGCGGCGACAGCCGCGTGTACCTCAACAACTGCATCGCCTGCCACTCGGGCATGGACCCGCTCGCGCAGGCCTACGCCTACTACGACTACGACGAGACGGGCGGTCGCCTCGTCTACTCCGCGGGCCAGGTGCGCCCGAAGTACTTCAACAACGACGACACCTTCCGGCCGGGCTACGTCACGCCGGACGACTCGTGGGCCAACTACTGGCGCGCCGGCCGCAACTCGCTCGTCGGCTGGGACGGCAGCCTCCCCGGCGCGGGGCAGGGCGCGAAATCGCTCGGTCGCGAGCTCGCGGGCAGCGACCGCTTCGCGCGCTGCCAGGTCGAAAAGGTGTTCCGCAACGTGTGCTTCCGCGCGCCGAGCGACGGGACCGACCGGGCCCGGGTGGACTCGATGACCGCCTCGTTCCGGGCGAACGGCTACCAGCTGAAGCGGGTGTTCGCCGAGGCGGCCACCTACTGCATGGGGGACTGACGCCATGGCCATCGTGCTCACGCGACCCCGGGCCGTCCGTGCGACATTCGTGGCGGCACTGCTCGCGCTCGTCGCCGGCTGCGGCGGCGGCGCCGACACCGTCCAGAACCCCGTCACCGGCGGCAACGGCCCGTCGTCCTACAACGGCCCGCCGCCCGCCACCGCGGACGTGCAGGCGTTCAAGATCAACGTCTGGGACAACCTCAAGGCCGAGAACCGCTGCGGCCAGTGCCACGTCGCGGGCGGGCAGGCGCCCGAGTTCGTGCGTCTCGATGACGTGAACCTCGCCTACGCCGCAGCGAACACGATCGTGAACCTCGGCTCGCCGCGCGATTCGCGGCTGGTGCAGAAGGTCGCGGGCGGCCACAACTGCTGGCTCGCCAGCAACGACGCCTGCGCCGACATCCTCACGACCTGGATCTCGAACTGGGCCGGCGCCTCGGTCGCGGGCGGCGGCATCGAGTTGAAGCCCCCGCCGCTACGGGACCCGGGCTCGAGCAAGCTCTTCCCGGAGACGCCCGCGCTCTTCGCGACCACCGTGCACCCGGTCGTCGAGGAATACTGCTCGCGCTGCCACACCTCGTCGGCCGCGAACGCGCAGTCGCCGTACTTCGCCTCGAGCGACGTGGCGGAGGCCTACGCGGCGGCGAAGGTCAAGATCGACCTCGACCAGCCCGAAGTGTCGCGGCTCGTCGTGCGGCTCCGCAGCGAGTTCCACAACTGCTGGAGCGACTGCGCCGCGAACGCGAACGAGATGGAGGCGGCGATCCGCGCCTTCGCCGACGCCGTGCCCCTCACCGAGGTGGACCCGTCGCTCGTGCTGTCGAAGGCGCTCTCGCTCTACGACGGCACGGTCGCGAGCGGCGGCAACCGCTACAACTCGAACGTCATCGGCCTCTGGGAGTTCAAGACCGGCACCGGTTCGGTCGCCTACGACACGAGCGGCGTCGAGCCCGCGGTCAACCTGACGCTCTCGGGCGACGTCACGTGGGTCGGCGGCTGGGGCATCAACGTGCGCAGCGGCAAGGCGCAGGGCTCGACGACCTCGAGCCGCAAGCTCCACGACCTCATCAAGGGCACCGGCGAGTACTCGGTCGAGGCCTGGGTCGCGCCCGGCAACGTCGCGCAGGAGGACGCGCGGATCGTGTCCTACTCGGGCGGCACGGCGGCGCGCAACTTCATGCTCGGCCAGACGCTCTACAGCTACGACTTCTACAACCGCTCGTCCTCGACCGACGCGGCGGGCGACCCGAAGCTCACGACCTCCGACGCAGACGAGGACCTGCAGGCGACGCTGCAGCACGTCGTCGCGACCTACGACCCGGTGAACGGGCGCCGCATCTACGTGAACGGCGAGTACACCGGAGACCTCGACCCGGTCGCGGGCGGGAACCTCACCGACTGGGACGACACCTTCGCGTTCGTGCTCGGCAACGAGGTCTCGGGCGACCGGCAGTTCCAGGGCATCTTCCGGCTCGTCGCGGTCCACAACCGGGCGCTCACGGAGCAGCAGGTGCAGCAGAATTTCGAGGCCGGCGTCGGCGAGAAGTTCTACCTGCTCTTCTCGGTGAGCCACCTGATCGACGTGCCGCAGGCGTACATCCTCTTCGAGGTGAGCCAGTTCGACTCCTACGGCTACCTGTTCGACAAGCCCACCTTCATCAGCCTCGACCCGAACGCACGCCCGGGCAGCATCCCGATCGAGGGCATGCGCATCGGCATCGACGGCGCCGAGGCCGCCGTGGGCCAGGCCTACCGCACGCTGGCCACCACCATCAGCGACTCGGAGTACGGGCCGCTCGGCCAGCCGCTCTCGAACATCGGCACCGTGATCGCCCTGCAGAAGGGACCGGAGTCGGACGAGTTCTTCCTGACGTTCGACAGGCTCGGCAGCCACACCAACGTGCGCACCGACCCGGTGCCGCTCACGCCGGCGCCGCCGCCCGACGTGCAGCGTCCGGCCGACGTGGGGCTGCGCGTGTTCGACGAGATCAACGCGACGATGTCGGGTCTCACGGGCGTCTCGAGCGTCGACCCGAACGTCCGCGCGACCTACGAGCAGGTGAAGCAGGCGCTGCCCACCGTCGAGAGCATCGACACCTTCGTGTCGGCGCACCCGGTCGCGATCGCGCAGCTCGCGATCCAGTACTGCGACGCGCTGGTCGAGAACCCGACGGCGCGGGCCGCGTACTTCCCGGGGTTCGCGTTCGGCTCGAGCCCGTCGGCCGCGTTCACGCCGGCGGGACGCGCCGTGGTGCTCGACGCGCTCACGGGCCGGATGATCGCGGGCAACGTGGGCACCGAGCCCGCCGTCGCCGAAGTCCGCGGCGAGCTCGATTCGCTGATCACCAAGCTCTCGGCGTGCGGCGCCAGCTGCCCGGCCGGGCGCACCGAGACGATCGTCAAGGCGAGCTGCGCGGCGCTGCTGGGCAGTGCCGTGACGCTCGTGCACTGACCGTGGCCCGCGAGCCGCGACCCGAGGTAACGACATGATCATCCGCAGGCCGCCTCCCCGGAAACTCGGGCTCGACGAGCCGATCCGCCACACGGAGAGCCACAAGCGCCCGGTGACGCGGCGCGACTTCCTCGCGCAGGGACTCGCCGCCGGCATGGGCACCGTGATCGCGCCGACCGTGTTCGGCCTGTTCGCGAACCCGAAGGCCGCGATGGCCGCGCTCTCGCCCGACCTCGAGGCGCTGCGCTCGACCTGCGGCATCGAGGTGCTCGGCGCCGGCAAGATCCCGTTCATCTGCATCGACCTCGCGGGCGGCGCCAACATGGTCGGCTCGAACGTGCTGATCGGCGGCGCGGG
>RPQJ01000167.1 GCA_003819815.1 Lysobacterales bacterium | reverse complement strand
TTCCGCTCCCGAGCCGCTCGCCGATCGCCGATACCTGTGCCTCGAGCGCGGGGTCGACGCCGCGGACGATCACGGCGGCCGATCCGCCCCCTCCGCGCTCCGCGACCAGGAGCGCCTCCCCCTCGACGTAGGGAGCCACCGCGACGACGCCCGGGCTCGCGAGCGCGCGCTCGCGGAGCGACGGCCAGTCCTCGAGCCCCGTGCCGAACGCAGTGAGGGTGGCGTGGGCGGTCACGCTCAGGATGCGCTCCCGCAGCTCGCGCTCGAAACCGTTCATCACCGAGAGCACGACGATGAGCACGGCGACGCCGATCGCGACGCCCGCCATCGAGATCGCCGAGATGAACGACAGGAAGCGGTTGCCCGTCGAGCGCAGGTAGCGCCGGCCGATCCTGAGTTCGTAGGGCACTGTCGCCATCACTCGTACCGCAGCGCTTCGGCGGGCTCGGTCGCGGCGCCGCGCAGGGCCGGATAGATCGTCGCGAGCACGGTTAGCAGGAACGCGAGCAGCGTGATGGTGGCGACCTGCCCGGCCCGCGGCTCGGACGGGATCTCGGTGATGTAGTAGACCGACGGGTCCATGACGTGGAAGCGGAACAGGCGCTCGAGCACCGGCACGATGTCGCTCACGTTGTATGCGATCAGGAGCCCGAGGCCGAGCCCGAGCAGCGTCCCGACCGCGCCGATCACGAGTCCCTGCGTGAAGAACACGCCGAGGACGCTGCTGCGCGCGAGCCCGAGCGTCCGCAGGATCGCGATGTCGGAGCGCTTCTCGTTCACGACCATCACGAGCGCGGCCACGATGTTGAAGGCCGCGACCGCCACGACGAGCATCAGGATCAGGCTCATCATCGTCTTCTCGATGCGGATCGCCCGGAAGTACGCCGCGTGCTCCTGGGTCCAGTCACGGACGGTCGTGCCGCCGCCGATCGCCGCGGCGACCGCGCGGCCGCGCTCGGGCGCCGCCATGACGTCGTCGAACCGCAGTCGCAGGCCGCTCGGGACGGCGCCGTGCCCGATCAGCGCGACCGCGTCATCGAGCGCGATGAGCGCGAGCGACCCGTCGTGATCCTGCAGCCCGACCTCGAAGATGCCCGTGACCGTGAAGGTCTGCAGTTTCGGTCGCCCGCCCGAGGACAGGAGATCCGCGCCGGGCACCATCACGGTGAGCTGGTCGCCGACGTCGGCCCCGAGCTGCCAGGACAGCACGCGGCCTATCACGACGTTCCGCGCGCCCGCCTGCAGATCGTCGAGGCTGCCCTCCTGCAGGTGTTGCTCGATCGACGACACCCGCCGCTCCGCGGCCGGGTCGATGCCGTGCATCAGCACCGGCTGCAGTCGGCCTTCGCGCCCGGCCATCGCCTGGACGTCCGCATAGGGCGCGGCGCCCGCGACCCCGGGCACGGCGCTTGCTCGGTCCACCAGCCGGGTCCAGTCCGCCATCGCCGCGGGCGGTGCCGCGAGGCTCGCGTGGGCGGTCAGCGCGACGAGCCTGGAACGCAGCTCGCCCTCGAAGCCGTTCATGACGGAGATGATCGTGATGAGCGCCGCCACGCCGACGCAGACCCCGAGCATCGACACCCAGGAGATGAACGACACGAAGAAGCCCTGCCTACGGGTCCGGACGTAGCGCAGGCCGACGAAGATGGGCAGCGGGTGGAACATCGGGACACGGGGCGAAAGGCGGCAAGGCTACCCGCGACGGCGCTGCATTGCACGCCGATCAAAGGCGGCACCGCGTCACGTCCCGGGCCGTCGGGCCGATGCTATAGTGGCCGTGGACTGGGTGCCGAGGTCGGAGTCATGCGCAAGTCACTGCTGGTCGTCGTCGGGTTCGCCTCTGGGCTGGGGGCCTTCCCCGTCCTTGCACAGAACCTGCAGATGACCGATCCGCCGTCGGCTGAGGCCCAGGCCGGCACGCCGGGCCGGGGCCTCAGCATGGGGCAGGTCGAAGCCCGATTTGGAGCCCCTGCCGAACGCTACCCGGCCGTCGGGCAGCCGCCGATCACCCGGTGGGTGTACCCCTCGTTCGTCGTGTTCTTCGAGTACGACCACGTGGTGCACACCGTCAGCCGCCGGGCGCCCGCCACCGGTTCCTGATACGGTCGCACGGCGCGTGACCCCAGCTGGGGCACGCCTGAGCTTTCTTCTCCAAGTCCTTGTTTAACTTAATGTCGAAGTCCCCCGTCCTGCCGGGTGACGGGCGCTCCGTCGTGGCGTGGCATGGGCTCGCCGGCGCCGCAGGCGCCCTGCACCTCGCGCGTGCCGCAGCCGGGCTCCCACGCCCGCTCATCGTCATCGCTCCCGACGCGGCCGCCGTGGCCCGCCTCGAGGACGAGCTCCGGTTCTTCTCGGACGGACGGCTCGCGATCTCCGCGTTCCCGAACTACGAGACGCTGCCTTACGACCAGTTCTCCCCGCACCCCGACATCATCTCGCAGCGCCTTCGCGCGCTCTCGCGGCTTCCGGGGCTCGGCACCGGCATCCTCGTGACGGACCTTGCGACGTCGCTGCAGCGCCTTCCGCCCCGGGCGTTCGTCGACGCTCATGCGATCGCGATCGCGACCGGCGAGGAACTCGATCTCGAGGCGTTCCGACTGAAGCTCACGGCCGCGGGCTATGCGAGCGTCCCGCAGGTGGGCGCGCCGGGCGAGTTCGCGATCCGGGGGTCGCTGTTCGACGTCTACCCGATGGGCGCCGAGGCGCCCTACCGCATCGACCTTTTCGACCGCCAGGTCGACAGCATCCGCAGCTTCGACCCCGACACGCAGCGTTCGACCGAGCGCATCGAGCGCCTGGACCTGCTGCCGGCCCGGGAGTTCAGCCTGGCGCCCGAATCGATCCGCGAGTTCCGCCGCCGGTTCCGTACTCGCTTCGAAGGCGACCTCACGCGCATGCCGACGTACCGCGACGTGGGCGTCGGGCTCGCGCCGGCCGGCATCGAGTACCTGCTGCCGCTCTTTTTCGAGACGACGGCGTCGCTCTTCGAGTACCTGCCGTCGGGCGCGGTGCTCGCGCTGCCCGCAACCTTCGAGGCCGATCTCGCGGCGGCATGGAGTGCCGTGGAAGCACGCTACGAGGAGCGGCGCTACGACATCGAGCACCCGGTGCTCGCGCCCCCCGAGATCTTCCTGGCTCCGGACGAGTGGCGGGCCGCGGCCGGCATGATCGCGCAGGTCCGCTACGGCGCGGGCCCGCCGGTCGACGCCGAGCGCGCGGTCGACCTCGCCGCGGGCCCTGCGCCTTCGCATCGGCTCGATCCTCGGCGACCGGAGACGCTCGCGTCGTTCGCCGCGCATCTCTCGAGCCATGCGGGACGGGTGCTCGTCGCTGCCGAGTCGCCCGGGCGCCGCGAACTCCTGCTCGAACTGCTCCGGCCCCACGGGGTCGAACCGCGGGTGGTCGCGGGCTGGTCGGACTTCCTCTCCTCCGAGGCGCCGCTCGCCATCACCGTGGCCCCGCTCGCGACCGGGTTCTCGCTCGCCGCGCCACCGCTCACGCTGTACGCGGAGGAGCAACTCTTCGGCGAGCGCGCCCGCCAGGAACGACGGCGCCGGCGCTCGGACCGCGACCCCGCACGCATCATCCAGCAGCTCGCGGACCTGAGGCCCGGCGCACCCGTCGTGCACGAGGACTACGGCATCGGCCGCTACCTGGGTCTCACGACGATGGAAGCCGGCGGGCTGCCCGCCGAGTTCCTCATGCTCGAGTACGCGGACGGCGACAAGCTCTACGTGCCGGTGCAGGCGCTCGAGCGCATCAGCCGCTACACCGGCGCGCCGGCCGAGACGGCACCGCTGCACAAGCTCGGCGGCGACCAGTGGTCGAAGGCGCGCGCGAAGGCGGCGGCCCGGATCCGGGATGCCGCGGCCGAGCTGCTCGACGTGTACTCGCGCCGCGCCACCCGTCCGGGCCACGCCTACGAGATCGACGAGCCGCAGCTGCACGCGTTCGAGGCGGGGTTTCCGTTCGAGGAGACCGCCGACCAGGCGGCCGCGATCGAACAGGTACTCGACGACCTGCGCGCGCCGCGCCCGATGGACCGCGTGGTCTGTGGCGACGTGGGCTTCGGCAAGACCGAGGTCGCGCTGCGCGCCGCGTTCGTCGCGGTGCAGGGGGGGAAGCAGGTCGCGGTGCTGGTGCCGACGACGCTGCTCGCCCAGCAGCACTACCAGACGTTCGCGGACCGCTTCGCGGACTGGCCCGTCAAGGTGGAACTGCTGTCGCGCTTCCGCGCCGACGCCCAGGCCAAGGGCGCCCTCGCCGCGCTCGCCGAGGGCAAGGTCGACATCGTGATCGGCACGCACCGGCTGCTGCAGCCCGGCGTGCGATTCAAGGACCTCGGGCTCCTCATCATCGACGAGGAACACCGCTTCGGCGTGCGCGACAAGGAGCGGCTCCGCGCGCTGCGCGCCGAGGTCGACGTACTGACCCTGACCGCGACGCCGATACCCCGTACGCTCAACATGGCCCTGGGCGGCCTGCGCGACCTCTCGCTCATCACGACGCCGCCGGCGGCGCGGCTCTCGATCAAGACGTTCGTGAGCGAATGGAACGCGCCCGTGATCCGGGAGGCCTGCCTGCGCGAGCTGCGCCGCGGCGGCCAGGTCTACTTCGTCCACAATTCGGTCGACACGATCGACGCTACGGCGCAGCAGCTCGCGGAGCTGGTGCCGGAGGCGCGCATCGCGATCGGCCACGGCCAGATGCGCGAGCGCGATCTCGAGCAGGTCATGCTCGACTTCTACCACCGCCGCGCCAACGTCCTGCTCTGCACGACGATCATCGAGAGCGGCATCGACGTGCCGACGGCAAACACGATCATCATCGACCGCGCGGACCGCTTCGGCCTCGCGCAGCTGCACCAGCTGCGCGGGCGCGTCGGGCGCTCGCACCACCAGGCCTATGCCTACCTGATCACGCCGCCGCCGAACACGATGACGTCGGACGCGAAGAAGCGTCTCGAGGCGATCGAATCGCTCGAGGACCTCGGGGCCGGCTTCGTCCTCGCGACCCACGACCTCGAGATCCGCGGCGCGGGCGAGCTGCTCGGCGAAGGCCAGAGTGGACAGATCCAGGAGATCGGCTTCGCGCTCTACCTCGAGCTCCTCGAGCGCGCGGTGGCCGCACTCAGGGCCGGCCGCACGCCGGAGCTCGAGCGCCCGCTCCACCACGGGCCGGAGGTCGAGCTGCACGTGTCGTCGCTGCTGCCCGAAGCCTACCTGCCGGACGTGCATGCGCGCCTCGTGCTGTACAAGCGCATCTCGGCCGTCGCGACCGAAACCGAGCTCGACGAGCTGCAGGCGGAGACCGTCGACCGCTTCGGCTTCCTGCCGGACCCCGCGAAGCATCTCTTCCGCATCGCGCGGCTGCGCGTCGTCGCGGCACGGCTCGGCGTCGAGCGGCTCGACGTCGCCCCCGCAGGCGGCTCGGTCGCTTTCGCGGACGACACGCCGATCGACGCGGGCGCGCTGATCCTGTACGTGCAGCGCATGGGTCGCGCGATGCGCTTCGACGGTCCACGGAAGCTGCGGTTCACGGGCTCGCACGCCGAGCCGGAGGCGCGCTTCGCCGCGGCGCAGCGGCTGCTCGAGCAGCTCGGCGGGTGCGTGGCGCGGGCGTGACCCGTGCGGCGTCGGCGGGCGCGCTTGCTGGGGCCGTCGCTCGCCGTAGAGGCCGGGCTCCGGGAGGCCTTCCCGGGACGCCGTGGATCCATCCTTGGAGGCTCCGGGCGCCGCGTCCCTGCGGCGCACGGCCCGGGAAGGCCTCCCGGAGCCCGGCCTCTGCGGCTCGGTGGCTGTCGCACGGCGCTGGCTGACGCGACTGGGCTCACGTGCCCGCGAGCGATAGCGTCGCGCAAGCCAGCGCGCAGCACGAGCAACGCACCGTGTCGGGTGGCTGCCCGGATCGTCCTTGCCGGGCCGTGCGCCGCAGGGACGCGGCGCCCGGAGCCTACAGGGACGTACTCGCGGCGTCCCGGCAAGGACGATCCGGGCAGCCACCCGACACCCAACGCGTCCGCGCAGTCACGCCGGGCGTGGGCGAATCGCGTGGCGCGTTACTCGAGCGACCCCTCGACGACGACGTTGCCGCCCTGCCCCTTCGCGGCGGTGAGCGCGCGCTGCGCCGCCTCGAGCAGCGCCTCGCACGACTGCGTGCGCGGAGCTGAGGCCGTCACGACGCCCGCGCTGATCGTGAGCCAGCGGCCCGTGCGCGAGCGGGGATGGTGGATCGCGAGCGCACGCACGCGCCCGATGATGTTCTCGGCGTGGGCCCTCGCGCTCGTGGGCTCCATCGAGACGCCGAG
>RPQJ01000166.1 GCA_003819815.1 Lysobacterales bacterium | reverse complement strand
TCAGGTGCACGTTCCAGCCGTCGGCCGGCTCGAGCGCGAGCTTGCCGCGCAGCGTCAGCTCGTCGCGGTCGTTGGTGTCCTCGCGGCCGAGGTACACGTTGCGACGGAACCCGTCGCTGCGCGTGCGCTGGGCCGCGAGGCGCCACGCGCCCCCGGCCGACTCGCCAAACCCGCCGCCCGCCACGAACGCGGCCCCGACGAGCCCGTCCTCGCCGGCCGTGACCTCCGTCGCGAGCTCGTCCTCGGGTGCGGCATCGCGGGTGCGCACGTTGATGAGCCCGGCCAGCGCGTTCGCGCCGTAGCGGGTGCCCTGCGGACCCCTGAGCACCTCGACCTGCTCTACGTCGAACGACGTGGCCGGCATCCCGACGCCGCTGAAGTCGATGCCGTCGATGAGGAAGCCGACGGAAGGGTTCGGCGAGCCCTGGTACTGCTCGAGTTCGCCGATGCCGCGGAGCTGGAAGTAGCGCGGCCGCGAGCTGCCGCCGGCCCAGTTCAGGTTCGGGACGAGCCCCAGGACGTCCTGCAGGTGCTGCACCCCGCCCGCCCCGAGGACGCCGGCGTCGAGGACCGTCGTGCTGGCGGGAAACCGGGCCAGCGTCGCGTCACGCAGCGACGCCGTGACGACGATTTCCTCGAGTGGCTGGGCTGAAACCGGTCCTGCCGCGCCAACGGCGAGCGCGGCGACGAGCACCGGATGTACGCACACGCAGCCGAGCTTTGCCGCATAAGGCAATGAAAATAAACGAATAATTATTGAAAAAGCCGACAAGGACCTGCTCCCTACGCCGGTACTAACCGGATCAGGTTCGACGGGTTCGCCGATGAGCGGCAGGCGCCGCGGTCGACATCTCAGGCCCAGTCAGGCCACCCCTGGGTGCGCGTCAGTATAACGGCGCGCCGGGCCGTCCTACACGCCGGTTGACGGAAGCGATGCGGTCGGGACTAATGCGCGTCCCCAGATCCGGATCCGCTCCAGCATGGCCCAGCGCAAATGCCGCCTGTTCCAGGTAGATACCTTTACCCGCGAGAAGTTCTGCGGCAATCCGGCCGCGGTCGTGCTCGGCGCCGAGCAGTTGAGCGACGACGAGATGCGGCTGCTCGCCCGTGAGCTCGCCGGCACCGAGATCGCGTTCGTCCTCGAGGCTGACGCGCCGGACCACGACATCGAGATCCGCTTTTTCTCGCCCCGGCGCGAAGTCTCGTTCATCGGGCATGCGACGATCGCGGCGCACTACGTCCGCGCGATGGTCGACGGGGTGCCGAAGGCCCGGGTACGCCAGAAGTCGGGCACCGCGATCGTCGAGGTGGAGGTGAAGGGCCGCAAGCCGGACCTGCGGGTCGCCATCCACCAGGGGCCGGCGAGCTTCGGCCCGGTCGTGCCCGAGGAGCGCCGCGGCGCCGTGCTCGACGCCCTCGGCATCAGCTCGTCGAGCCTGCATCCGGCCTGCCCGATGCAGGTCATGAGCAAGTGGAACTCACGTCTGATCATCGGACTCGCGTCCCCGGACACGCTCAACTCGCTGCAGCCCGACATGGATGCCCTGGTCGCGCTCACGCCGCACGTCGGTGCCGACGGCTTCCTCGTCTTCGCCGTCAAGCCGGGCGTCACCCCCGTCACGACCGAGGCCCGCATGTTCACGCCGGTCGTCGGCGTGCCCGAGGACGCCGTGAGCGGCAACGCGCACGGCATGCTCGGCGTCTACCTGCTCGCGAACGGCCTGCTCGCGGCCGACGACGGCACCGCGCACTTCGTCGGCCACCAGGGCCGCTTCGTCGGTCGCCCCGGGCGGATCGAGGTCGAGGTTGCGGCGTCCGGCAAGCGCGCAAGCCACGTTCAGGTCGCGGGCGACGCGGTGATCGTCTATCAGGCGGAGCTCGAGTTCTGAGCTTCGCGGCGGCGGCCCTGCTGCTGGCCGCGGTCGCCGGGGCCACGACTCCTGCCGCCGCCCCCGCCCGACCGGCCGGCCTGTGCGGCGACGGCCCGCTCGACATCCTCCTCACCAACGACGACGGATTCCGCGCAGCCGGCGTGCGCGCGCTGCAGCGGCAGCTCGTCGCGGCGGGCCATCGAGTGCTGCTCGTCGCCCCCGAGCACAACGCAAGCGGCAGCTCCATGCGATTCGACTGGGGCGCCACGAGCGTCACGCGCGATGAGGGGGACGACGCAGCCATCGGCATCACGGGATCGCCCGCAACGGCCGTGGTCCTCGGAACGACGGCGCTGTACCCGGCCGGACGCCGTCCCGACCTCGTCGTCTCCGGCATCAACCACGGCCCGAACGACGGCTCTCTGCTCGCGATGTCCGGCACCGTGGGCGCTGCGGTCGCGGGCACGCTGCTCCTCGACCCTCCCGTGCCCGGCATCGCCGTGAGCGCGGCTCGGCTCGATGCCGCCGTGCCGTTCGATGCGCCCGCCAATCGCGAGCACCTCGATGCCGTCGCGACACACGTCGCGTGGCTGCTCTCCGCGACGCGCGGATCGTTCTGTGACGAGGGCCGCGTCGTGCGCGGTCGCACGGTACTGAACGTCAACTACCCCGGTCGGCCCGTCGCAGAGCTGGCCGGGGTGAAGGTCGTGCAAGCCGGCCGCGGGGCGGGGCTGCGCATCCGGTTCGAGCCGGGCCCGGGAGGTACGTACGTGCCTCGCGTCGAGTCGACGACGGCACCGTCCGCGGCCGACGACGACGGCGGCGCGCTCGCGCGCGGCTACGTCACGGTGACGCCGCTTTCAGGCGACCTCGAGGACCGCGAGGCCCCCCGGTCGGAGCTCGAGCGCCGGCTCGGACCACGGATGGCACCACCTGCCCCTGCACGAGGTCGAGCCGCCGAGTGACGTACGGCGGCACGTCCGACTCGTGGTGCGCGACCACGACCACCTGTGCACCGCGCCGCACGGCCTCGGCCAGCCGCTCGTCCACCAGCGCACGATTTGCGGCATCCAGGCCGTCCCAGGGCTCGTCGAGGAGCAGCAGTTCACGCTCGAGCACGAGCGCCCGCGCAAAGAGCGCCCGGCGCAACTGGCCGTAGGAAAGCTGCCGCGCCCGGCGCTCGCCGAGTTCCTCGAGGCCCCAGTTCGCCAGCACGGCGCGGACGCGCCGCGTCTCGGCGCGCGTGGGCGGCGCCGCGAGCCCGATACTGGACTGGAATCCCGAGGCGACGATCTCCGCGACCGTGCAGGCGGTTGCGGCATACGTGCACTGCAGTTCGGGGGAGACGAGACCGACGCGCCGCTGCCATTCGTCGATCGGCGCGCCGCGCGGCAGGCCCCGCCGCTGCAACCGGCCGCCCACTGCCGGCGAGAAGTGACCATAGAGCAGGCCGACCAGCGTCGACTTGCCGGCGCCGTTGGGTCCCGCGACGTGCCAGTGCTCGGTCGCCGCGAGCGTCCAGTCGAGCGGCCCTAGCACGCGGCGTTCGTCTCGATAGACGACGGCGCGATCGATGCGAATCAGCGCCTCGCGGGGCGGCCCTGCCGAACGCAGGGGCGTCGTCCTGCGCCGCGATCTCTCCGCAGCCGCGATCGAGGGCGAATCCACCCCGACGGGTGCCGCGTCGACCGCCCGTACGACGATGCCGCCCTGCGCCAGAGTCGCCGAGTGGGTGATCCGTCGCGGACGATCTTCCGGCCGATGCGTCGCGTACACCCACGCGAGGCACGGCCAGCTCGCGGCGTCGAGCGCGCGCAGGAAACTGCGCCTGGACGCAGCGTCGAGGCCGTTCAGCACCTCGTCGAGCAGCAGCACGTCGGGCTCGCCCACGAGCGCGCGCGCGAGCAGGACCCGGCGACGCTGACCATGCGACAGCGACAGGAACCGGCGCCGCGCGAGACCCGCGAGGCCCACGCGCTCGAGGGCCCTCCGCACGCCGCGTCGCTGGGCCGGCGCTGGCTGATCGAGCAGCAGCGTATCGTCCGTGTAGCCGGTCGCCACGATGTCGTCGACGCGCGCATCGATCCCGTAGCGCTCGTAGCGATCCTGGCGCTCGGGCCCCAGGTAGGCGATGCGCGCGCGTGCCTCGAGCGGTTCGTCGTGCCATTCCCCGTCGAGCTCGTACTCGCGCCGCTCGACCCCCGTCGGGGTCGGCCACACGTCGCCCCGCAGAAGCTTCAGCAGCACCGTCTTGCCGGCCCCGTTGTGTCCCGCGAGCAGCCACCGTTCGCCGCGGCGCAGCTCGAGCGAGACGTCGCGCAATGCCCAGGTCCGGCCGAGGCGCACGCCCACGCGCTCGAGACGGATGCAGCCGAGGCGTGGCGTCGCGCTCAAAGGTCGTGCCAGCGGTACACGCCGTCCTCGAGGCGCGCCCGTCCCTCCTCGACGAGCTTGTCGGCGTGCGCGCGCAGCGAGTACCGCGCATAGCCGTGCATGGCAGCCGGAACGTCGGCGTAGACCTCGGCGAGCACGTCGTCGAGCGTCGCGAGCCGCCGCGCGGAAAGCGCGGCGACGAGCCGACCTTCGCGCGCGAGCCGATGCCGCACGACGCGCGCGATCTCGTCGGGGCCGTCGGGCATCAGGGCCCCGTGGCCCGGCACGAGCGAGCGGACGGGCCGCGCGGAGAGGCCCTCGAGGGACTCCAGGTAGAGGCGCATGGAGCCGTCGGGCGGGATGATCACGACCGTCGAGCCGCTCATGAGATGGTCGCCCGTGTACAGCCAGCCCGACGCCTCGTGCAGGAAGCACACGTGGTTCGACGCGTGGCCCGGCGTGTGGATCGCGACGAGCGCCTCGCCGTCGTACTCGATGCGCTGGCCGTGCTCGAACGTCGCGTCCGGTGCGTAGGCGCGGTCCTGGAAGCCGTCGTCCGGGGCGGGCCGGCCGAGCACGGGGGCTCCCGTGCGCTCCCGGAGCCAGGCGGCGCCCGGGGAGTGATCCGGGTGCGAGTGCGTGCAGAGGATCGACGAGACGCGGCCGCCCGCCGCTTCGAGCACGCGTTCGAGGTGAGCGGGATCGTCGAGGCCCGGGTCGATGACGACCGGGCGCTCGCGGCCGAGCACGTATGTGTTGGTGCCGGGGCCGGTCAACGGGCTCGGGTTCGGAGCCACGACCCGCCACACGTCCCGGGCAAGTCGCTGCACCTCGCCGGTCCGTGCCAGAACCCGGGATTCGGGGGTCTCCAAGCCGGCCTCCTGCGGGACCGGGCACGCGCCATCCGGCGCGAACCGAATCCGGATCGCCTGCGAACAGGCGCGCATGATAACCGCAACCCGCCCGCGCTCCCGCCGGCCGCGTGCCGCGCACCGCCCGCTCGCGATCGCCCTCGTCGCCGCCTCGACGCTCGCCCTGCCGGAGCGGGCAGCGGCCAACGCCGCCGACCCCGGCCCCTCGCTCACCTTCGAGGCCGGCGCGGCCTGGCAGCAGCGCAACACTGCCCGCGCACCGAACGAGCCGCCGAACACCCGCTTCGACATCGACTCGATCACGGGCACCGGGCCCTACGCGACGGGTCGGCTCACGCTCGACTGGCCGATCGGCGAGCGGCACCGGCTGCGGTTCCTCTACGCGCCGCTCGGACTCGAAGAGACGGGCACGACCGACGAGACGATCATCTTCCAGGACGCGACCTTCGCGCCCGGGCGGATTCGCGCGGAGTACCGGTTCGACTCGTACCGGGCGAGCTACCGCTACGTCTTCCACGATCGCGGCGACTGGACGTGGGCGGGAGGCGCCACGCTCAACGTGCGCGACGCCGAGATCCGCCTGACGCAGGACGGCCTGACACGCTCGCGGAGCGACACGGGGTTCGTGCCGTTGCTCGCGGTCGAAGGAGAGTGGCGGTTCGCGCCCCGTTGGCGTGGCGTGCTCGACTTCGAGGGACTCGGCGCTCCGCAGGGTCGCGCAATCGACGTGGCATTGGAGGTGGCGCACGACGTGACGCCGAATCTCGCGGTCTCGGGCGCGTACCGGCTGCTCGACGGCGGCGCCGACAATGACGACGTCTACACCTTCGCGCGGTTCGACTCCCTGCTGCTCGGCCTCACCTGGCGCTTCCGCTGAGCCTCCGCGACTGGACGCGGCCGCGCCACCGGTGCTAAAGAGCGAGCACCCAGCGCAGCCGAGCCGAGCCCGCACCGTGTCAGCGTGGTCCCGCGCCGCGAGCCTTGCCGCCCGCACCCCCGAGTCGCGCAACCGCTACGTCGACTTCCTGCGTGCGCTGTCGATTGGCGCCGTGATCGGGGGGCACTGGCTGATCGCAGCACCGTGGGTCAGCGCGGGCGAGCTCCGCCTCGATCACATGCTCGCCGTGCAGCCCTGGACCCAGTGGCTCACTTTGCTCTTCCAGGTGATGCCGGTCTTCTTCCTCGTCGGCGGCTATTCGAACGCGGCGTCGTGGGAAGCGGCCCGGCGGTCGGGCACGCCGTACGGTACGTGGGTCGCGGGCCGCGCGCGGCGGCTGATCGGGCCCATCGTGCCGCTGGTGCTCGCGTGGGCCGCCCTCGCCGTCGTGTTCCGGCAGTTCGGCACGAGCTACGAGATGATCCGCCACGGCTCGATCCTTGCACTGGTGCCGATGTGGTTCCTCGCGGTGTACCTGCTCGTCGTGCTGCTGGTGCCGTGGACGCACGCGGC
>RPQJ01000165.1 GCA_003819815.1 Lysobacterales bacterium | reverse complement strand
TAGATCCGTGCCTTGGCGGCGGCGTAGTCGTCGAGCGAGTCGTAGCGGTCGAGGTGATCGGGCGTCACGTTGAGCACGGTCGCGGCGACGGCATCGAGCGAGTGCGTCGTCTCGAGCTGGAAGCTCGAAAGCTCGAGCACGTAGAGCCCGGGCACGGGCCGCTCGAGCAGGTCGAGCGCCGGCTCGCCGAGGTTGCCGCCCGCGACGGCCGTGCGGCCCGCGGCATTCGCGAGCTCGGCGAGCAGCGCGGTGACCGTGCTCTTGCCGTTGGTGCCCGTGATCGCCGCGACCGGCGCCCCAGCCTCGCGCGCGAAGAGCTCGATGTCGCCCACCACGGGCAGCCCGCGCCGCACGGCCTCGACCGCGACGGGCTCGCGCAGCGAGAGGCCCGGCGAGATCACGACCTGGGCGACGCCGTCGAGCAGCGCGGACCGGAACGGACCCGTCGCGAGCTCGGCGTGCGGGACCTCGGCGCGCAGCGTCGCGGCGCCGGGCGGCTCCGCGCGAGTGTCGGCGACGCGGACCTCGAGTCCCTTGCGCTCGAGGTAGCGCGCGCACGAGACGCCCGTGCGGCCGAGGCCGAGGACCAGGGCGCGGGTGCCGGGCTCGAGCGACGGAAGGTGCGGATGCGTCGCCATCAGCGCAGCTTCAGCGTCGCGAGCCCGACCAGCACCAGCACGACGGTGATGATCCAGAAGCGGACGATCACCTTCGGCTCGGCCCAGCCCTTGAGCTCGAAGTGGTGGTGGATCGGGGCCATCCGGAAGATGCGCTTGCCGCGCAGCTTGTACGACCCCACCTGCAGGATCACGGAGACCGTCTCCATCACGAAGACGCCGCCCATGATGAAGAGCACGATCTCCTGGCGGACGATGACCGCGACCACGCCGAGCGCGGCGCCGAGCGCGAGCGCGCCGATGTCGCCCATGAAGACCTGCGCCGGATAGGTGTTGAACCACAGGAAGCCGAGGCCCGCGCCGAAGATCGCGGCGCAGAACACCAGCATCTCGCCGCTGCCCGAGATGTGCGGGATGCCGAGGTAGTTCGAGAACACGGCGTTGCCCGAGGCGTAGGCGAACACACCGAGCGCGCCGGCGACGAGCACCGCCGGCATGATCGCGAGCCCGTCGAGGCCGTCCGTCAGGTTGACCGCGTTCGAGGAGCCCACGATCACGAAGTACGCGAGCACGATGAAGAGGGGCCCGAGCGGCAGCACGAAGTCCTTGAAGAACGGCACGATCAGCGTCGTGTCCGACGGATCGCTCGCAGTGACGTAGAGGGCGACGGCGGCGGCGAGTCCCGCGACCGACTGCCAGAAATACTTGTAGCGCGCGATCAGGCCCTTGGTGCTGCCGACGACGAGCTTCAGGTAGTCGTCCCAGAAGCCGATCAGGCCGAACGCGACCGTGACGCCGAGCGCGATCCACACGAAGCGGTTCGAGAGGTCGGCCCACAGGAGCGTCGCAGCGACGATCGCGACCAGGATCAGCGCGCCGCCCATCGTCGGCGTCCCGGCCTTGGTGAGGTGGCTCTGCGGCCCGTCGGAGCGCACGCGCTGCCCGACCTGGTGCTCCGCGAGCTTGCGGATCATCGTCGGCCCGACGATGAACGACATCATGAGCGCCGTGAGCGCCGCGAGGATCGCGCGCAGCGTCAGGTAGCTGAATACGTTGAATCCCGAGTGATACTGGGTCAGCCACTCGGCGAGATAGCGCAGCACGCTAGTGGCCCTCCGCCTGCGAGCCTGGCGACAGCGCCGCGGCGACCCGCTCGAGACGGTTCGAGCGCGAACCCTTGACCATAACGGTGACGTCGGGCCCGAGCTCGACGCGCAGCGCCGCGATCAGGTCGTCGGCGTTCGCGAACCACGTGGCGCCCGCGCCGAACGCTTCGACGGCGTGGTGCGCGTCGTCGCCCACCGCGAGCAGGCGCGACACGCCGGACTGGCGCGCGGCCTCGCCGATCTCCGCGTGCATCCGTGCCGATTCCTCGCCGAGCTCCCGCATCTCGCCGAGCACGAGCCAGCGCTGGCCCGGCAGGCCCGCGAGCGTCCGCAGGCCCGCGCGCACCGAGCCCGGGTTCGCGTTGTAGGAGTCGTCGATCAGGCGCGCCCCGCCGGTGACCGGCTTCATCTCGAGCCGGCCCGCCACCGCGCGCATCCCGGCGAGGCCGTCCGCGATCGCATCGAACCCCGCTCCCGCCGCGTACGCCGTCGCGGAGGCCGCGAGCGCGTTCATGACGTTGTGCTCGCCCGCGAGCCGCAGCGCGATGCGCCGGCGCCCGAGCGGACAGTCGAGGTCGAACTCCGTGACGAATCCTTCGTCCACGAGCCGCTCCTCGAGCCGGCTCGCCGTGAAGTCGGCGCGCTCGCGCATGCCGAAGGTGATCACGCGGCCCGCGCCGCGCGCGAGGCCGTGCCAGTACGCCGCGAACCGGTCGTCGGCGTTGATGACCGCGGTGCCCGCGACGCCGATCGCGGAAAACATCTCGCCCTTGCCCCGCGCGACGCCCTCGAGCCCGCCGAAGCCTTCGAGGTGCGCGGGGCCGGCGTTGATGACGAGGCCCACGTCGGGACGGGAAATCGTGGCGAGGTGCGCAATCTCGCGCTGGTGGTTCGCGCCCATCTCGATCACCGCGTAGCGGTGCGCCGGCTCGAGCCGGCAGACCGTGAGCGGGACGCCGATGTGGTTGTTCAGGTTGCCGCGCGTGACGAGGCACGACCCGGCACGGGAGAGGATCTCGCCCGTCATTTCCTTGACCGTGGTCTTGCCGTTGCTGCCCGTGATGCCGACCACCGTGCCCGCGTACGCGCCGCGCCATTCCCGCGCATAAGCCGTGAGCGCCTCGAGCACGTCCGGCACGACGACCTGCGGCAACGCGGATTCGACGCGCCCGGCGACGAGCGCGCCGGCCGCGCCGCGCGCCGCGACGTCCGGCACGAACTGGTGGCCGTCGACGCGCTCACCGCGCAGCGCGACGAAGAGCGCGCCCGGCTCGATCGTGCGCGAGTCGATCTGTACCGTGCCGAAGGCGGCGTCCGCGCCGTGCAGCGCTCCGCCGGCGACGCGGGCGAGTTCGGCGAGCGTGCGGTTCAAGGCTGCATCCCGAGCGCGTCGATCACGACGGCGCGGTCCGAGAACGGCCGCACCTCCGTGCCGACGGTCTGGCCGGCCTCGTGGCCCTTGCCGGCGATCACGACCACGTCGCCCGCCTCCGCCTCGCCGATCGCGTAGCGGATCGCTTCCTCGCGATCGGCGACGACGTGGGCCGCCGACGGATCGCGGAAGCCCGAGAGGATCTGCTCGAGGATCGCCCGCGAGTCCTCGGTGCGGGGATTGTCGTCCGTCACGACGACCACGTCCGCGCCCGCCTCGGCGATCGCACCCATCAGCGGGCGCTTGCCCGGATCGCGGTCGCCGCCGCAGCCGAAGACGCAATAGAGCCGGCCCTGCGTGTGTGCTCGCGCCGACTCGAGCGCTTTCGCCAGCGCGTCGGGCGTGTGGGCGTAGTCGACCAGCGCGAGCGGCTTCGCGCCGCCCCCCAACGACTCCATGCGGCCGGGCGGCGGCTCGCACGCGGCGAGCGCCACGAGCGCCTGCTGCAGCGGGACGCCCCAGCCGAGCAGAACGCCGAGCACCACGACCAGGTTCTCGGCGTTGAACTCGCCGATGAGCCGCGAGCGCAGCGCGCCGGCGCCCCAGCTCGTCTCGACGTGCAGGGTGAGGCCGGTCGGCAGCGCGCGGATCTCGGGCACGCGGATCCAGCCGGCGTCGGGCTCGAGCCACAACTCGTTCGACGTCGTGCAGAGGATGCGCTCGACGGACGGATCGAGCCGCCCGAGCAGCGTGCGGCCGAATTCGTCCCGCGCGTTCACGACGGCGCAGCGCAGGCCGGGCCAGTCGAAGAGCCGCGCCTTCGCGGCACCGTACGCCTCGAGCGAACCGTGGTAGTCGAGGTGGTCGCGCGTCAGGTTCGTGAACGCGGCGGTGTCGAAGCGCACGGCCGCGACGCGGTCCTGGTCGAGCGCGTGCGAGGAGACTTCCATGCCCAGCGTCACCGCACCCGCGTCGCGCGCCTCGGCGATGCGACGGTGTACCGACACCGCGTCGGGCGTCGTGAGGCCGACGCCGCGGAGCGCCTGTGGCCGACCGTAGCCGATCGTGCCGAGGTACGAGCTGCGCCGGCCGACGAAGTCCGAGGCCTGCGCGAGCAGGAACGCGCTCGTCGTCTTGCCGTTGGTGCCGGTGAAGGCGGCGACGCGCACGTCCGCGGACGGCGATTCGAAGTAGCGGTCCGCGATCTCGCCGACGCGCCGGCCGAGCCCAGGGATCGCGTGCACCGCGACGTGTCCGGGCAGCACGGGCGCTTCGACGCCTTCGACGGGCTCCCAGAGCACCGCGACGGCGCCACGCTCGACGGCTGCCGCGGCGTGGGCAATGCCGTGCGTCGTCCGACCCGGGCACGCAAGGAACGCGGCGCCCGGGGTCACGGCGCGGCTGTCCTGCGTGAGGTCCGCAATCTCGACGTCGCGCAGCGGCGTGGCGATGCCCGCGAGCAGCCGCGACAGCGTCGTGCGGTAGGTCCGCGGCTCGGCAGTCCCGGCCACGCCGCTCATGCCCGCCTCCTCGCCGCGGCTCACCATGGGTCCTGCGCCTGCACGAGGGTGGTCGCGGGTATCCGCTGCAGGTCGTCCGGCGGGACGGCGAGCAGGCGCAGCGCGCCGGACATCACGGCCGAGAACACCGGTGCCGCGACGTCGCCGCCGTAGTAGGCGCCGCCGGTGGGCTCGTCGATCACGACGATCGCCGCGAGCCGCGGGTTGCTCGCCGGCACGACGCCGCCGAACACGGCCATGTACTTGTTGGTCGAGTAGCCGCCGGTCTCCGAGGCCTTCCACGCCGTGCCGGTCTTGCCCGAGACCCGGTAACCCATCACGCGGGCGCGGCGCGCGGTGCCCTCGTCGCCGGTGACGGCCTCCATCATCGTCACGAGGTCGCGCGCCACCTTCTCGTCTAGCACGCGCTCGCCCTCGGGCGGAGCCTCGACCTTGCGGAGGCTCACCGGCCGGCGCAGCCCGCCCGCGCCGAGCACGGCGTACGCCTCGGCGAGCTGCAGCGGCGTGACCGAGAGGCCGTAGCCGTAGGACATCGTCGCCTGGCCGATCGGCCGCCAGTGGTCGTGGCTCGTGAGGATCCCGGCCGACTCGCCCGGGAAGCCCGAGCCCGTGACGCGGCCGAAGCCGAACTGGTCGAGCCGGCTCCACATCTCGCGCGGCGGCAGCGAGAGCGCGATCTTCGCGACGCCGACGTTGCTCGACTTCGCGAGCACGGTCGTCACGTCGATCGTGCCGAGGTTGTGCTTGTCCTTCACCGTCTTGATGCCGACCTTCATCATCCCCGGGCCGGTGTCGATCAGCGTGTCCGGGTGGAACCGGCCGGTCTCCATGCCCGCCGCGACGATGAACGGCTTGATGCTCGAGCCCGGCTCGAAGAAGTCGTTGGTCGCGCGGTTGCGGTAGCGCGAGGCGGCGTACTGCTCGCGGTCGTTGGGGTTGAACGACGGCTGGTTGACCATCGCGAGCACCTCGCCGGTCGCGATGTCGATCACGACGACGGAACCCGCGCGGGCGTTGTTCGCCTGCACGGCGGCCTTGAGCTCGCGGTAGGCGAGGTACTGCACGCGCAGGTCGATGCTCGTGCGCAGGTCCTGGCCGGGGCGCGGCGCCTTGAGGCGCTCGATGTCCTCGATCGTGCGGCCGAGGCTGTCGCGCATCACGCGCTTCGAGCCCGACTGTCCGCCGAGCCACTGGTCGAACGCGAGCTCGAGGCCCTCCTGGCCGACGTCGTCGACGTTCGTGAAGCCGAGCAGGTGCCCGGTGACCTCGCCCGCCGGGTAGTAGCGGCGGTACTCGCGCAGCGTGTCGACGCCCGGGATGCCGAGCGCCTTCACGCGGGCCGCGTCCTGCGGGCGCATGTGGCGCACGAGGTAGATGAACTCGCGGTCGAGGTTGCTCGTCACGCGGCGCGCGAGCCACTTCGGGTCACGGTCGAGCGCCTTCGCGAGGCGCGCGAAGTCCTGCGGCACCTGGGCGAGCTTGCGCGGATCGGCCCACACCGTGTCGACCGGCGTGCTGACCGCGAGCGGCTCGCCGTTGCGGTCCAGGATCATGCCGCGGTTCGCCGAGAGCTTCGCGACGCGGAGGATGCGGGCGTCGCCCTGCTTCTCGAGGAAGTCCTGCGCGATCACCTGCAGGTACACCGCGCGGGCGACCAGCGCGCCCCCTGCGAGCGCGAGCGCGGCGAGCACCACCCACCAGCGCCAGGCCTCGAAGGCGGCCTCGTCCCCGCCGCGCGTGCCGCCGCGCTTCATGGCTGCACGATCCGCAGGTCGCTCGCCTGCGGGATGGTCATGTGCAGGTCGTCGCGCGCGACGTGCTCGACGCGCCCGTGCGTGGCCCAGGTGCTCTGCTCGAGCTGCAGCTGGCCCCATTCGATGTCGAGGTCGTCGCGCTCCTGCGTGAGTCGCTGCAGCTCGTTGAAGCGGCTGCGGGCCTCGTGCTTGGCGTAGATGACGCCGAGCGCCGAGGCGAGCACCGCGACCCAGAGCACCGCGATGACGAGGCGCCAGCCGGCCGTGCTCATGCGGCAATCCTCTCGGCGACGCGGAGCGACGCGCTGCGCGCGCGCGGGTTGGCCGCGACCTCGGCGGCGCTCGCGCGCACCGCGCGGCCCGAGCGCCTGAGGCGCGGCCGGGCCTCGGGCGGGATCACGGGCAGGCCGGCGTAGACGGGATCGCCGCGCTCCTCGCGCTGGATGCAGCGCTTGACGGCCCGGTCCTCGAGCGAGTGGAAGCTGATGACGGCGAGCCGGCCGCCGGGCGCGAGCAGCCGCACGGCCTGCGGCAGCGCCGACTCCAGCTGCTCGAGTTCGCGGTTGACGTGGATGCGGATGGCCTGGAACGCGCGCGTGGCGGGATGCT
>RPQJ01000164.1 GCA_003819815.1 Lysobacterales bacterium | reverse complement strand
CGCGAGATCCTCGACCAGTAGGCGATCTCGAACGAATTCGTGTCGAGGTCGTTTCGCTCCAGGTACTCGATGTAGGCGCGCAGGTCCCTGAGGCCCATCGTCTCCGGCTCGACGACGGCGAGCCCCAGGAACTCCGGCGAGAGGTTCGACTCTATGTCGCGGTACGGCGCAGCGTCGACCTGCGCACGGCCGTCCACGAACCGCGTCTCGCGGAATCCCTCGAGCCGCCACCGCCGGTCGCTGCCGACCTGCGCCGACTCGGCCCGTGCAACGCCCGCGAGCTCGCGGCCGGGACCGAAACGGAACACCAGCACGCCGCCGTACAGGGAGCGCGAAGTCTGCTGGTCGACGCTCACGATCGTGTCGCCGTCGCGCACCCACGTGCCGCGGTTGCCCGCGAAGCTGAACTCGTTGAACTTGCTGAACACCTTCACCTGCCGCGCGTACTTGCCGAGCGGAGGCGCGACGAACTCGCCGAGCACGAGCATCAGCGCCGCGAGCACGATGCCCGCGAGTCCGAGCCAGCCACAGAGCCGCGCCGTGCTCACGCCGGCGGAACGCATCACGACGAGCTCGCTGCCCCTCGCGAGGTTGCCGAGGCCGAGCAGCGCGCCGATCAGCGCCCCGACCGGAAGCAGTTGCACGAGGTAGGCCGGCAGGTTGAGCGCCACGAACAGCATCGCCTGCTGCGCCGAATACTCCCCGACTCCGATGTCGTCCTGCTGGCCGATGAACAGGAACAGCGCGCCGAGCGCCATCAGCACGAGCAGCACGAGCCCGGTGTAGGCGAGCACGGTGCGGACCAGGTAGCGGCCGAGCACGCTCACGGCCGTGCCGCCTCGCGACGACGGCGCAGGAGCGGACCCGGATGCTCCTCGCGCCAGAGCATCCAGCCCGCCAGCGCGAGGGGCAGCAGGTGCACCCACCACAGCCCGAGCGTGCCGCCCGCACTGTCCTTCTCTATCCAGACGCGCACGGTGGCGACGAGATTGGAATACAGGAAGTACGCCAGCACCGCGATGCCGACGCGGGCGAAGCGGCCCTGTCGGGGCCGTAGTTTCGAGATCGGCACCGCGAGCACCATGAGGACGGCCGCCATCGTCGGCACGGCGATCCGCCACGCGAGCTCGGCGCGGTCGGCGGGCTCAGTCGAACCGAACAGTGCGCGCGTCGGCTTGAGCTCGTGGCGCTTGCGCTTGGCCTTGGTCTCGGGGAGGCGCACGGGTATGCCGTGCTCGCGGAATTCGACCATGCGCCACTCGGGCTTGCCCGGGATGCCCTCGTAGCGCCGCCCGTCGTAGAGCACGAAGAGCTGCTCCGGCCGCCCGGCCCCGCGCTGCTCCGCCCGTGCGGCGACCGCGATCTCGACGCGCTCGCCGTCGCGGCGCTGCACGAACACGCCCTCGAGCTTGCCGTCCGCGAGCACGCGCTCGGCGTAGAACACCGCGTCGCCGCCGGCGAACGACCGGAAGCGCCCGGGCTCGAGTGCGCCGAACTGCGCCGCCCTGAGCGCCTCGATCCGGATGTCCTGCGCGAGCTGGCCCGCCGCCGGCACGACCCGGAACGAGAGCACCGCGAGCAGCGCGACGACCGCGAGCGCGAGCAGCGCGATCGGGCGGAAGATCCGCCAGGGCCCGACGCCGCAGGCGGTGAGCGCCGTCATCTCGCTTTCGTGGTAGAGCCGGCCGAGCGCGAGCACGATGCCGAGGAACAGGCCGATCGGGACGAGCACGGTGAGCTGCTGCAGGCTGGTGAGCCCGATCAGCGAGAGCACCACGCTGCCGGGAAAATCGCCCTGCGCGGCCTGCCCGAGCACCCGGGCGAGCTGGTTCGACAGCAGGATCACGAGCAGCACGCCCGTGACGGCCACGAACGTCGCGGAGACCTCTCGCAGCAGGTAGCGGTCCAGCCGGGTGAGCACCGGTCGCGGCTCCGGACGGGAAACGGTAGACTCCAAAATTCGCGCGGCGGCCCCTGCGAACGATGCCGGACACCGGGTCCGCGGCGCGCGGCGCAAGTGTAGCAACCCGATCGACCAAGGACACGAACATGCGTTTCCACGCCGTGAGCGGCCAGCCTGCGCGACAGAAGACGGATTGCGCCATCGTCGGCGTCTTCGAGCCCGCGTCGCTCGGCGTCGCCGCCACGCAGCTCGACGGCGTGCTCTCGGGCCGCCTCGCGCGACTCGTGGAGCGCGGCGACGTGAAGGGCCGGCCGGGCGAGACCCTGCTGCTCGACGTCGACGGCGGGCCGTGTGCCCGCGTGCTGCTGGTGGGGCTCGGACGCAAGGCCGGTTTCGGCCGCAAGCAGTACAAGAAGGCGCTGCACGCCGCGGCATCGGCCGTGGCGAAGACCGGCGCGCGTGACGCGGTGTGCCACCTGTCGCTCGAGCCCGTGATCGACACGGACGCCTACTATCGCGGCCGCCTCGCGGCGGAAGCCGTGGGCCACGCGCTCTATCGAGTGCCGGCGATCCGCAGCGCCCGGCAGCCGGCGCGTCCGCCCCTCAAGGAATTCGGCATCACGGTCTCGTCGAAGGACCAGCTGGCCGAGGCGGAGCGCGGCCTCGCGCATGGGCGCGGGATCGCCGCAGGCATGTCCGTGAGCCGCGACCTCGCGAACCTGCCGGCGAACGTCTGCACGCCGGGCTATCTCGCGAAACAGGCGCGCGAGCTCGCGCGTGAACACAAGAGCATCCGCACGCAGGTGCTCGACGAGCCCGAGCTGCGACGCCTCAAGATGGGCTCGTTCCTGTCGGTCACGGCCGGCACCGAGGAACCCGCGAAACTGCTCGTGGTGCGCCATCACGGCGGCAAGCCCGGGTCGGCCCCGATCGTGCTGGTGGGCAAGGGCGTGACGTTCGACACCGGCGGCATCTCGCTCAAGCAGCCGCCCGGCATGGACGAGATGAAGTTCGACATGACGGGCGCGGCGAGCGTGCTCGGTGCGGTCCGCGCGGCCGCCGAGATCGGCCTCCCGCTCGACGTGATCGCCGTCGTGCCCGCGTGCGAGAACATGCCGAGCGGCCGCGCCACCAAGCCGGGCGACGTCGTGCGCAGCATGTCGGGGCAGACGATCGAGGTGATCAACACCGATGCCGAGGGCCGGCTGATCCTCTGCGACGCGCTCACCTACGCACGGCGGTTCAAGCCGGCGGTGGTGGTCGACGTCGCGACGCTCACGGGCGCCTGCGTGATCGCGCTCGGCGCCCACACGTCGGCGATCATGAGCAACGACGACGGCCTCGCCGAGGAGCTCGAGGCGGCCGGCCGCCGCGCCGAGGACCGCGCGTGGCACATGCCGATGGCCGAGGAATACCACGACCAGCTCAAGAGCAACTTCGCCGACTTCGCGAACGCCTGCGGCCGCGAGGGCGGCGCGATCACCGCCGCGTGCTTCCTCGCGAAGTTCACGGACGGCCTGCGCTGGGCTCACATCGACATCGCGGGTACCGCCTACCTCGGCGGCTCGCAGAAGGGCAGCACCGGCCGCCCCGTGCCGCTGCTCGTGGACTTCCTGATCCACCGCGCATGAGCGCGAGCGGCCCCGAGGTCGTCTTCTACCTCCTGAGCGCGGCGGACGCGCGTGCGCGGCTCGTGACGGCCTGCCGCCTCGCCGAGAAGGCGTACGACCAGGGCCGCCGCGTCGCCTTGCGCACCACGAGCCCTGCCGAGACGGCCGAGCTCGACGAACTGCTCTGGACCTACGCGGACCGCAGCTTCGTCCCGCACGTAGTCTGGCCCGCCGACCGGGAGGCCGCGGCCCGCACACCCGTGGTGATCGCGAATTGCGCACCCCCGGAGACGCACCGTGACGTGCTCATCAATCTCGGCGGCGAAACGCCGGCAGACCTCGCGAACTACGCGAAGATCTGCGAGATCGTCGGCACCGACGAGCCGTCGAAGCGCCAGGCCCGCGCGCGCTGGCGCGCGTACCGCGAGGCAGGCTGCAAGCCGGAGTCCCACACCCTTTGAACCCGAGTCCGCCATGAACCACCCGCCCGACTCGATCCCGGTCCTGACCGAGATCGTCGACGACGCGCCGCCGGACGACGGCCGCGGGCGCACGCACGACGACCGGGCCGAACTCGAGGTCCGGCTCGCGTCCGCGATCCACGAGCACGCGGACGAGCTCGTGCACAATGCCTGCCGGGAGATGGAGGCGTTGCTGCTCGAGCAGGTATCGGATCGCCTGAAGGCCGAGCTGCCCGCGCTGGTCGCCCGCGTCCTCGAAGAACATTTCAACGGACCCGCGAGCGGCCACTGAAGCCATGGACAAGAGCTACTCCCCGCGCGACATCGAGTCGCGCCTGTACGAGCGGTGGGAAGCGGCGGGCTGGTTCGCGCCCGCCGGCGACGGCGAGCCCTACTGCATCATGATCCCGCCGCCGAACGTGACCGGCACGCTGCACATGGGCCATGCGTTCCAGCACACGCTGATGGACGCCCTGACGCGCTTCCACCGCATGGAAGGCCGCCGCGCGCTGTGGCAGCCGGGCACGGACCACGCGGGCATCGCGACGCAGATGGTCGTCGAGCGCCGGTTGAACGCCGAGGGCCTCGCGCGGCACGACCTCGGGCGCGAACGCTTCGTCGAGCGCGTATGGCAGTGGAAGGAGCACTCGGGCGGAACGATCTCGCGCCAGATGCGGCGCCTCGGCGACTCCGTGGACTGGTCGCGCGACCGCTTCACGATGGACGAGGGCCTCTCCGCCGCAGTCTCGGAAGTGTTCGTCCGCCTGCACGAGAAGGGCCTCATCTATCGCGGGCAGCGCCTCGTCAACTGGGACCCGGTGCTGCACACGGCGCTCTCGGACCTCGAGGTCGTCGCCGAACCCGAGGCGGGGTCGCTGTGGCACCTGCGCTACCCGCTCGCCGACGGCTCCGGCCACGTGATCGTCGCGACGACGCGCCCGGAGACCATGCTCGGCGACACTGCGGTCGCGGTGCACCCGGACGACGACCGCTACCGGCACCTGGTCGGCCGCGAAATCCGCCTGCCACTCGCGGACCGCCTGATCCCCGTGATCGCCGACGACTTCGTCGACCCCGCGTTCGGCAGCGGCTGCGTCAAGATTACGCCGGCGCACGACTTCAACGACTATGAGATCGGGCGCCGGCACGGGCTGCCGATGATCAACGTGCTCACGGCCGACGCCGCGATCGGCGACGACGCGCCGGCCGCCTATCGTGGCCTCGACCGTTTCGAGGCGCGCAAGCGCGTGGTGGCGGACCTCGAGGCCGCGGGTCTGCTCGAGAAGACGGACCCGCATACGCTCCCCGTGCCGCGGGGCGACCGCAGCGGCGCGGTGCTCGAGCCCTGGCTCACCGACCAGTGGTACGTGCGGATCGCGCCGCTCGCCGGACCCGCGATCGCGGCGGTCGAGGACGGCCGCATCCGCTTCGTGCCCGACAACTGGGCGAAGACCTACTTCCAGTGGATGCGGAACATCCAGGACTGGTGCATCAGCCGCCAGCTCTGGTGGGGCCACCGCATCCCGGCCTGGTACGACGAGGCAGGCGACGTCTACGTCGCGCGCTCCGAAGCCGAGGCGCAGGCCGCGGCGGCGAAGCGGCACGGCGGACCCGTCGCGCTGCGCCAGGACGAGGACGTGCTCGACACCTGGTTCAGCTCGGCGCTGTGGCCCTTCTCTACGCTCGGCTGGCCCGGCCGCACGACGGAACTCGCGTCGTTCTACCCGACCAGCGTGCTCGTGACCGGGTTCGACATCATCTTCTTCTGGGTCGCCCGGATGATCATGATGGGCCTCGAGTTCACCGGCGACGTGCCGTTCCGCGAGGTGTACATCACGGGCCTCATCCGCGACGAGCACGGGCAGAAGATGTCGAAGTCGAAGGGCAACATCATCGACCCGCTCGACCTGATCGACGGCATCGGGCCCGAGGAACTCGTCGCCAAGCGCACGACGGGCCTGATGCAGCCACAGATGAAGGCCGCGATCGAGAAGGCGACGCGCAAGCAGTTCCCGCAGGGCATCCCGGCCTATGGCACGGACGCGTTGCGCTACACGTTCGCGGCGCTCGCCACGATGGGCCGCGACATCCGCTTCGACCTGGGTCGCGTCGAGGGCTACCGCAACTTCTGCAACAAGCTCTGGAACGCCTCGCGCTACGTGCTCATGAACGTCGAGGAGCACGCGGCCGGGCTGCGCGACGGGACGACCGAGTACTCGGTCGCCGACCGCTGGATCCGCGGTCGCCTCGGCGCTACCGTCGAAGTCGTGCACCGCGAGTTCGAGGCCTACCGGTTCGACCTCGCCGCGCAGTCGATCTACGAGTTCGTCTGGTACGAGTTCTGCGACTGGTACCTGGAGCTCTCGAAGCCCGTGCTGCAGTCCGCCGACGCCCCGGAAGCCCTGAAGCGCGGCACGCGCCGCACGCTCGTCGAGGTGCTCGATGGCACCCTGCGCATGCTGCACCCGCTGATGCCGTTCATCACCGAGGAGATATGGCAGCGCGTCGGGCCCCTCGCCGGCCGCGGCGGGCCGACGATCATGCTCGAGCCCTATCCGCGCACCCGGGACTTCCCGATCGACGCCGACGCGGACCGCGACGTCGCGGCGCTCAAGGCCGTCGTGCTCGGCATCCGGCAGATCCGCGGAGAGCTCGACGTGCCGCATTCCCGCGCGACGCCGGTGTACGTCCGCACGAGCCGCGACGGCGACCGCGAGGCGCTCGCGGCGCTGTCCGCGACGATCGCGCGCGTAGGCAACCTCGAATCGGTGACGGTCGTCGCCACGGAGTCCGACCTACCACCCTGCGCCATCGCCATCGTCGACGGACGCACGGTGCTCGCGCCGTTCGACCGCCTCGTCGACGACGTGTCGGCGGAGATCGCCCGGCTCGAGAAGCGCCGCGCGAAGGCCGTGCAGGACCGCGACAAATGCGTCGCCAAGCTGGCGAACGCGAGCTTCGTCGCGAACGCGCCGCCCGAGGTCGTCGCGAAGGAGCGCGAGCGCGTGGCCGACTTCGAACGCCAGGAGCAGCAGCTCGCCGAGCAGCTGCGCAGGCTCGCCGCGGCCGGCGACCGGCGGACCCCGGCATGAGCACGCCTGCCGAGGACCGCGCGCGCTCCGGCGAAGGCACCACGAAGGCGCTGGTCGACGCTGCGCTCGGCGCGTTGGGCG
>RPQJ01000163.1 GCA_003819815.1 Lysobacterales bacterium | reverse complement strand
GACCCAGGCGTCGCCGTTGTCCGCCTTGACGATCTTGTAGGGCACCATCTCGACGTCCTTCTGCACGACCTTGTCGTCGTACCGGCGGCCGATCAGGCGCTTGATCGCGTACAGCGTGTGCTGCGGGTTGGTGACCGCCTGGCGCTTCGCCGACTGGCCGACCAGCACCTCGTCGTCCTTCGTGAAGGCGACGATGGACGGCGTCGTGCGATCGCCCTCGCTGTTCTCGATCACGCGCGGCTTGCCGCCCTCCATGATCGCGACGCAGGAGTTGGTGGTACCGAGGTCGATGCCGATGACTTTGGCCATGGAAAGGGCTCCGTAGGATCAGGAATTCTCTGGGCGTCTAGGTGGGGGCCGGGCGGGCCGGATTCAAGCCGGCCGCGGCCTCAGCTGGCGCCCGGCGCCGGGTCCGCGGCCCGCGACACGAGCACGCGTGCCGGGCGCAGCAGGCGGCCGTTCAGCAGGTAGCCCTTCTGGACCACGGAGAGCACCGTGCCCGGCGGCTGGTTGGCCGAGGGCTGGGTCGCCATCGCTTCGTGGTATTCGGGATCGAAAGGCTGGCCGAGCGGGTCGACGACGCTGATGCCCGCCTTCTCGAAGGCCTTCGTTAGGAGCCGGAGCGTGGCGTCCATGCCCTCGAGGAGTTGCGCCGTCCCGGCACCCTGCCCGGCCGCCGCGGTCCCGAGCTCGAGGCTGTCCCGGACGTCCAGGAGTTCCGCCGCGAAGCGCTCGACGGCGTAGCGGCTCGCGGCCTCGACGTCGCGCTGGGCGCGCTTGCGCACGTTGTCCGCCTCCGCCACCGCGCGCAGGAAATTGTCGCGGTACTCCGCCGCCTGGGCCCGGGCCTCGGCGAGTTCGGCCTCGATCCCGCCGGTCGCCTCGGCCTCGGCCGGCGGCGATGCGGGTCTGTCTTCGAAGTCGGGCGTCTGGGTCATGACTCTGCCTGGGCTGCTCGATGGAAAACGACGCGGCCGTCCGGGCCCACGGGGCCCCGGCTCGCTACCTGTCCCTGAAGGTCGGGGCTATCGGCGGGAATTCAAGGCCGAGCCGAGCAGGCGCGCCGTGACGTCGACGATCGGGATGACCCGCTCGTAGGCCATGCGCGTCGGCCCGATGACGCCGAGCACGCCGACCGTCTCGTTGTCGAGTGCGTACGGCGCGGTCACGAGGCTGCAGTCGTCGAGGATCTGGTAGCCCGACTCGTGCCCGATGAAGATCTGCACGCCCTCGGCACGCAGGCTCAGGTCGAGGAGGTTCAGGATGTCGCGCCTCGCGGTGAATGCGTCGAACAGCCGCCGCAGCTTGTCGACGTTCGAGAGCTCCGCGAACTCCATCAGGTTCGTCTCGCCCGCGATGACGTACTCGGGCGTGCCCTGCGTGCCCTCGCCGAGCATCTGCTGCGCGACGCGGATCGCGTCGAACATCAGCTGGTTCAGCCGCTCGCCGGTCTGCTTGAGCTCCGCGACGAGATCCTCCCGGACCCGCGTGAGCTCCTTGCCGGCGAATTGCTGGTTCAGGAAATTCGCGGCCTGCCGCAGCTCGTCGGCCGAGTAGTAGCGGTCGAGCTGGACGATGCGGTTCTGCACGTCCCGCCCGTTCACGACCATCACCGCGAGCACGCGGTTGTCGGAGAGCGGCAGGAATTCGATCTGGCTCAGCGCCTGGTGCGGCTGACGAGGGATGGTCACGACGCCTGCGAGGTGCGTGATCGACGAGAGCATCTGCGAGGCGACCGCCACGATGGCCTTCGGGTCCCGCTCGGTCTCTTCCTCGAGGCGGCGCCGTACTTCCGCGACGACGTCCTCCGCCGCGGCACCCGGCTGTCGGCGCAGCAGCGTGTCGACGAAGAAACGGTAGCCCTTGTCGGTGGGCACGCGGCCCGCCGAGGTGTGCGGCGACGAGACGAACCCGTACTCCTCGAGGTCCGCCATCACGTTGCGCACGGTGGCCGCGCTCAGGTTGAGGCCCGAGTCGCGCGACAGCGTCCGGGAGCCCACCGGCTGGCCCTCGCGGATGTAGCTCTCGACGAGGACCTTGAGCAGGTGCCGGGCGCGCTCGTTGAGCACCTCTTCGACGGAGTCGCGCGCCATGCGGTAAATACCTGTCGCTACGAAGGTTTTCGATGGTCTCTCCGTCAAACCTAGCAACCGCGTTTCCGCCAAGTCAAGCGCCGGTGTAATCGTGCGGACGCGCACGGTCCCGCGCTGGCCCGGTTCGCGCGTCGCGTGCTAAAAGTCGGGACCCATGGAAACGCGTCCCGACGCCTACCCGACCGTCGCCCTCGCGGGACGTCCCGCGGACCCCCGCGTGAGCGAGGCGATGCTCGGACTCGCGGCCCACCTCCTCGCACGGGGCCGCCGAGTGCGGGTGCCGGATGGACTCGACCTCGTCTTCGGCCCGCTCGCCGTCGAGCCCGTGCCCGAAGCCGAGCTTGCGAACGGCGCGGACCTCATGGTGGCCGTCGGCGGGGACGGGACGATGCTGCACACCGCGCGCATGGCGGCGCACGTCGGCGTGCCGGTGCTCGGCGTCAACCGCGGCCGGCTCGGATTCCTCGCGGACGTCGGTCCCGACCGGATGCTCGAGAGCGTCGACGACGCGCTCGCGGGCCGCTGCGTCCCGGAAAGCCGAATACTGCTCGAGGCGCGCGTGCGCGTCGACGGCAAGCCTCTCACGGCACTGGCGCTGAACGACGTCGTCGTCGCCAAGGGCGACAGCGGCCGGATGCTCGACCTGCGAACGTGGGTCGACGGGGCCTACGTCAACACGCACGGCGGCGACGGCTTCATCGTATCCACCTCGACCGGCTCGACGGCGTACGCACTTTCCTGCGGCGGGCCGATCGTGCACCCTGGCCTCGCGGCGCTCGTGCTCTGCCCGATCTGCCCGCACACGCTCTCGGACCGGCCGATCGTCGTTGGTGCCGACAGCATCGTCGAGATCGAGCTCGCCAACCGCCCCGAGACGCGCGCCCAGGTGGCCTGCGACGGGTTCGTCGTGAGCGAGCTCGAGCCCGGCGACCGCCTGGTCGTGAAGCGGGCCGCCGTCACGGCCACCCTGCTCCACCCGCCCGGCCACGATTACTTCCGCATCCTGCGCTCGAAGCTGCACTGGGGGCGCGGCGGCCGCAACGGCGATCCGTCCGCGTCCTGAACCGCGATGCTCACGCTGCTGCAGATCCGCGACTTCGCGATCGTCGAGGCCGTCGAACTCGAGTTCGCGCGCGGCTACACCGTGCTCACCGGAGAGACGGGTGCGGGCAAGTCGATCCTGGTCGACGCGCTGATGCTGGTGGTGGGCGGCCGGGCCGACAGCGGCGCCGTGCGCCACGGGGCGGAGCGAGCCGAAATCGCGGCGGGCTTCGACCTCGAGGGCAACGCAGGCGCGCTCGCCTGGCTCGCCGAGCAGGAGATCGCGCACGAAGGCGAAGTGCTCCTGCGTCGAAGCGTGGGCGGCGACGGGCGCAGCCGCGCCTACGTGAACGGCCAGGCGGTGCCGGTGCAGTCGTTGCGCGCGCTCGGCGAGCACCTGGTCGACGTGCACGGCCAGCTCGAGTTCCAGTCGCTCGTCCGCCGCAGCTACCAGCGCGTACTGCTCGACGAGAGCGGCCGGCACGGCGCGGCGGTCGAGGCGATGCGCGCAGCGTGGCGCCACTGGCGGGACCTCGCGGAACGCCGACGCTCGCTCGAGCAGAGCGACGCGGACCGCGACCGGCGCATCGAGCTGCTGTCGCACTACGTCGCCGAGCTCGAGGCGCTCGACGCGAAACCCGCGGAGGCGAGGGAACTCGCGGAGGAGCGTCGTCGCATCGGCGCGCTCGGCCGCCTGGCGGAGGGCACCGCGCAGGTGGAGGCACTGCTCGCAGGTGACGGCGCGGACGTGACCGCGGCGCTGGGCCGCGCGCACGCCACGCTGCGCCAGCTCGCGGGCCTCGACTCGGCGCTCGGCGAACCCGCGCGTCTCGTCGACGAAGCCGCCATTTCGTGCCGCGAGGCGCTGGTCGCGGTGCGTCGCTACGCTGACGGACTCGAGGCGGACCCCGCCCGGCAGGAGTGGATCGAGGCGCGACTCGCTGCGCTCGAGTCCGCCGCGCGCAAGCACCGCGTGGCCGCCGACGAGTTGCCAGGGCTGCGGGAGCGGCTCGAGGCCGAACTCGACGCGCTGCGGTCGAGCGAAGTCGACCTTGTCGCGCTCGACCGCCAGCTCGCGGCGGCCGTAGCCGAGCGAAACCGGGCGGCGGAACGGCTGCGCGAGGCGCGTCGGCTCGCGGCCACGGCGCTCGACGAGCGCGTCACGGACCTGATGCAGGGCCTCGGCATGCCGGGAGGCATCTTCGTCACGCGCGTCACGCCGCTCGATCCGGGGCAGTGCGCCGAGCACGGCGCGGACGACGTCGTGTTCGAGGTGAGCGCGAACCCAGGCCAGCCGTCGCGGCCGCTGGCGAAGGTCGCCTCGGGCGGCGAGCTTTCGCGCATCAGCCTCGCGCTGCAGGTGGCGACGCTCGAATCGGCCCACCTTCCCTGCCTCGTGTTCGACGAGGTCGACGCGGGCGTCGGCGGCGCGGTGGCGGAGATGGTCGGCCGCCAGCTGCGGAGGCTGGCTACTGCGGGACAGGTGCTGTGCGTCACGCACCTCGCGCAGGTCGCATGCCAGGCGGACCGTCAGGTGCGGGTAAGCAAGCGCCGCGCGGCCGGCAGCACGAAGACGGCCGTCGAAGCGCTCGAGGGCGAGGCACGCGTCGAGGAAATCGCCCGGATGCTCGGCGGGACCACCATCACGGAGCGCACCCGCGAGCACGCGCGCGAGATGCTCGAGGCCTCGCGGACCCGGGCGAAAATCAGGCCTGCGGCTTCCGGTAAGGGCAGTCCGCGCGCACGCAGCGGCCGTGCAGGTTGAGCGAGTGGTCCGTCAGCTCGAAGCCGAGCCGCGTCGCGATCTCGCGCTGCCGATCCTCGATGCCGGCATCGGTGAACTCCTCGACCCGGCCGCAGTCGATGCACACGATGTGGTCGTGATGCTCGCCCTCGTTCAGCTCGAAGACGGCCGTGCCGCCCTCGAAGTGGTGCCGCGTGACGAGTCCGGCCGACTCGAACTGCGTGAGCACCCGGTACACGGTCGCGAGGCCGATGTCCTCGTTGGAGTCGAGCAGGCGGCGATACACGTCCTCCGCGCTCATGTGGCGCGGCTGGCTCACGGCGAGGATCTCGAGGATCTTGAGCCTCGGCACCGTGATCTTGAGGCCGGCGCGGCGGAGTTGCGAGGGTTCCACGGGTAACGCTACCTCGGGCTTCCGCGCGTAGGGCGCGGTTCCTGTATCATCCGCGGCCATTATGTCCGGCAGGCGCCGGTAACTCCAGACACATGATTCCGGCGCTCACACGCAGTCCCCGATTCCGTTACGCAGCGTGTCTCGCGCTGCTCGCCGCCGCACTGTCGTCGGGCTGCGTCTATCGCCCGAACATCCAGCAGGGCAATCTGCTCACGCCCGAGGACCTCGACAAGGTCGAAATCGGCATGACGCGCAGCCAGGTCCGCTACCTCCTTGGCACGCCGATGATCTCCGATCCTTTCGCGCCGCACCGGTGGGACTACGTCTACCGCATGCAATACGGCCGCGAGCGCAGGGTGGACAGCGCGCACTTCATCGTCTTCTTCGAGGGCGACGAGGTGACGCGCGTCGAACAGCTGGACACGCCCGAGCCGCCGCGCCCGACGAAGTTCGACAAGAAGAAGCAGAAGAAGCTCGCGGAGCAGGAGGCGGCGGCCAAGGAAGCGGCCGCGGCAGCCAGCCGCGCAGCGCCGCCGCTACCGCCGGACGAGGAACCGCCTCCCGGCACGCCCCAGCCGGCCGGCAACTGATCGCGGAACGCTAGCCGTCCGTGCGGCGACGCGGGCCGCGGCCCGCGCGGGTCCTCGAGCCGCGTGCACCCGCCCGGGCGGCGTTGCGCCGCGCCTCGCGCGGGTCGTTCCGCAGAGGCCGGTAGATCTCCACCCGATCCCCCTCGACGAGCGCGTGCGTCGCGTCCACGCGGCGCCCGAAGACGCCGAGCATCAGCGTGTCCGAGGACAGTTCGGGGTGACGCTCGAGGAGGCCCGAGGCCCGCACGGCCTCGATCGCGGTCAGGCCTGCCGTGAGCGGCACGCACAGCACCGTCTGGCGATCCGGGAGCGCGTACACGACCTCGACGATCGACGGCTCAGGCCGGGCCATGCAGTCGTCGCGCCCGTTCGCTGAAAGCGTCGATCAGCGTGTTGCAGCTCTGCTCGAACGCCTTGCCGAAGAGCATCGACACGATCGGGTTCGCGAACTCGAATCGCATCTCGAGTTCGATGCGGGTGCCCGACTCGCCGAGCGGCAGGAAGGTCCAGCGGCCGTCGAGCACCCGGAACGGGCCGTCGACCAGCTCGAGCGTCATCGACGACGGCCGCTCGAACCGGTTGCGGGTCGTGAACCGCTCCCGCATTCCGCCACGCTGCATGACCATGCTGGCCCGCAGGTCGTGCTCCGTCCGCTCGTGCAGCTCGGCGCTCTCGACCCACGGAAGGAACTGCGGGTAGCGCTCGACGTCGATGACGAGGTCGAACATCTGCTCCGGGCTGAATGTGACGAGCGCGCTGCGCCTGACTTCGCGTACGGCCATCGGGAATCCTGCTCGGGCCGCAAGTGTATGCGGGACGGGTAGAATGCGCGACCGACCCGACGGACCCGCCATGGCCGCCCCCCGCCGACCCAAGGACGACGCTCCTCCCCCCATCGCGCTCAACAAGCGCGCACGGTACGAGTACTTCATCGAGGAAAACCTCGAGGCCGGCCTCGCTCTGCAGGGCTGGGAAGTTAAGAGCCTGCGTGCGGGCAAGGCGCAGATCACCGAGGGCTACGTGCTCGTGAAGGACGGCGAGGCATGGCTCATCGGCGCGCACATCTCGCCCCTCAAGACGACCTCGACGCACGTCGTGGCCGATCCCACCCGCACGCGCAAGCTGCTGCTCCACCGGCAGGAGCTCGACCGGCTCGTGGGCGCGGTCGAGCGCAAGGGGCACACGATCGTGCCGCTCAGGCTGTACTGGAAGAAAGGCCATGCGAAGCTCGAGATCGGCCTCGCGAAGGGCAAGCAGTCGCACGACAAGCGCGCGACGGAGAAGGACCGGGACTGGCAGCGGGAAAAGGGGCGGCTGCTGCGAGGCCGGGGGTAGCGCGGATACCGCTTGCATTCCCGCCCCCGCCCCCTACACTGGCCTCGTTCCTGGGGGCGACCGGTTTCGACGTGGGTCGCGAAACTTCAGGTGCATGCCGAGGTGCAAGGTTCCTCGTTAAACCGCTTGCAAACAACTAGTTGCCAACG
>RPQJ01000162.1 GCA_003819815.1 Lysobacterales bacterium | reverse complement strand
GTCGGCCGCGGAGCAGGAGCGGGTGTTCGAGCCGCACCCGCGGCGGCGTGCCGTGCTCGCGACGAACGTCGCCGAGACCTCGCTCACGATCCCGGGCGTGCGGTTCGTCGTCGACAGCGGCCTCGCCCGCGTCAGCCGCTACAGCCCGCGCGCGAAGTTCCAGCGCCTGCCGATCGAGCCCGTGTCGCAGGCGAGCGCCGAGCAGCGCAAGGGCCGTTGCGGTCGCGTGGGCCCGGGCATCTGCATCCGTCTCTACGGCGAGGACGACTACGGTGCCCGCCCCGAATACACCGATCCCGAGATCCTCCGCACGAACCTCGCGAGCCTGATCCTGCAGATGGCGGCGCTCGGCCTGGGCGCGCCTGAGGATTTCCCGTTCCTCGACCCGCCCGACACGCGGCTGCTGAACGACGGCTACCGGCTGCTGCAGGAGCTCGGCGCGGTCGACGGCGACCGGCGGATCACGCGGCTCGGCCGACAGATGGCCCAGCTGCCGGTCGACCCGAGGCTTGCCCGCGTCCTCGTGGAGGCAGGGCGGACGCGCTGCCTCGCCGAGGCGCTCGTGATCGCGGCATTCCTGAGCATCCCGGACCCTCGCGAACGACCGTCGGACCAGGCCGAGGCGGCGGACCAGCGCCACGCGGAGTTCGCGGACGAGCGCTCGGACTTCGTCGCGGTGCTCAACCTGTGGCGCGCCGCGCAGGCGCAGGCCGCGTCCGGCAACCGTGCCCTGCGGCGCTGGTGTCGCGAGCACTTCGTCGCGTACCTGCGGGTGCGCGAGTGGATCGACCTCCACGAGCAGCTCGGCGACACGACGACCGGTCTCGACCTGCCGCGCAACGAAGCGCCGGCCAGCGCCGCGACGTTGCACCAGGCCATCCTGACGGGGTTCCTGGGCGGCATCGGCGTGCTCGACGAGGACCGGACGTACCTCGGCGCGCGCGACACTCGCTTCGTGATCGCGCCCGGCACGCCGCTGCAGAAGCGCCCGCCGCGCTGGATCGTGGCGGCGAGCCTCGTCGAGACGCAGCGCCTGTACGCGCGGATGGTCGCGCAGGTACAGCCGTCGTGGATCGAGTCGGCCGGGGCGCATCTCGTGCGCCGCACCTACGGCGACGCGCACTGGGTCGCCGAGCGGGGCATGGCCGTGGCGCGCGAGACGGTGAGCCTGTACGGGCGCGTGCTGAGCGCCGGCCGGCTCGTCGGCTTCGCGCAGGTCGACCCGGCCCTGGCCCGCCGGATGTTCGTCGAGGAAGCGCTGGTGCGCGGCCAGTCGAGCCTGCGGTCCGGGTTCCTCGAGCGCAACGCCGCCGCGCGGGCAGGCATCGAGCGCCTCGAGGCGCGGATGCGGCGGCGGGACCTTGCGGCCGCGGACGACGTGCTGACGGCTTTCTATCTCGAGCGCATCCCGGCGGATGTCGCGACCACGCGCGCGTTCGAGCGCTGGTGGCGCGAGGAGGAGCGACGGCATCCATCGCGCCTCGACGCGCCGATCGGCGTGCTGCTCGCGCAGCCGCTGCCGCCGGTCGGCGCCGACGACTACCCGGACGCGCTCGACATCGGCGGCAACGCGCTGCCGCTCGAGTATCGCTTCGACCCGACCCACTCCGACGACGGCGTGACGCTCGACGTGCCGCTCGCGCTGCTCGCCGCGGTGCCTGCAGAGCGGCTGGAGTGGCTCGTGCCCGGGTTCCTGCAGGAGAAGCTGGTCGCGCTGCTGCGCGGCCTGCCGAAGGACGTGCGGCGCGAGGTGGTGCCGATTCCGGCGGCGGCGGCGCGCCTCCGCGCGTCACTCGAACCTTTCGGTGCCGGGTCGCTGTTCGAGCGGCTGGCGCCGCTCGTCACGGAAGCGGCGGGCGTGCCGGTCGGCGCGGCGCAGCTGGCCGCGGTCACGCTGCCGGCCTGGCTCCGTTTCAACCTGCGGGTCGTCGACGCGGAGGGCCGCCTCGTCCGCACCAGCCGTGACCTCGAGGCGCTGCGGCGGGACCTGCGTGTCGCGGCAGCGGCGGCCTCGCGCCCGTCCGACTCGCAGGGGTGGGAGCGCGACGGGGTACGAAGCTGGGACTTCGGAACGCTGCCGGAGACGGTGGAAGTCCGGCAGGGCAGCCTGACGTTGCGGTTGCACCCGGGCCTCGAGGACCGCGCCCAGTCCGTGCGGCTGCGCCTGTATCCGCATGCCGCGAGTGCGGAGGGTGCCTCACGCGAGGGGATCGCGCGCCTCGCCGCGCTCGACCTCAGGCAGCAGCACGAACTGGTCGTGCGTCGGCACGCGACCGACCGCGAGTTCGCGCTGCTCGCCGCGGCGGCGGGCCTCGATCGCTCTCTGTACGCCGAGATCGGCGATCGCGCGGTGCGAGAGGCCCTGGCGCTAGACTCGGGCGGTATTCCACGTACGCGCGAGGACTACGCACGCCGCCTCGATTCCGGTCGTGGCGAGGTGGCCGGACGAGGCGAGGACATCGGCCGTACCGCCCGCGCGACGCTCGCTGCGGTCAAGGACGCGAAGGCGGCCCTCGCGCCTCTCGCGGCGCCGGTGTTCGGCGAGGGGCGCGCCTCCATCGAACGGCAGCTCGCGCGGCTCCTCGCGCCGGGTTGGCTGCGTACGACGCCCGCCAGCGCCCTGCCGCAGCTGCCCAAGTACGTGCGGGCCGCAGCCCGCCGCGCCGAGCGGCTGCGCGGCGACGTCGAGCGCGACCGGCGGCTCGAGGCACAGGTGGCGCCCTACGAGAGGGCGTGGCGTGCGCTCCTCGAGCGGGCGGCCCCGGAGCCGCCCGGCGCGGAGACCGAGCGGCTCGGCTGGATGATCGAGGAATTCCGCCTGTCGCTGCACGCGCAGGAATTGCGCACGCTCGGGCCGGTGTCGGCCCAGCGCCTCGACGCGCAGCTCGAGCGTGCGCGCGCGGAGGCGGGGCGCTAGCGGGGCCGGCGCCGCTTACTTCCGCTTGTCCGGCTCGTCGATGAACGGCCGCAGCAGGTCCATCGGCAGCGGGAAGACGATCGTGCTCGTCTTCTCGTTCGAGAGGTCGGAGAGCGTCTGCAGGTAGCGAAGCTGCAGCGCCTTCGGTTCCGCGCCGAGTGTCTTGGCCGCCTCGACGAGCTGCGCCGCGGCCTGCTTCTCGCCCTCGGCGTGGATGATCTTCGCGCGTCGCGTGCGCTCGGCCTCCGCCTGCTTCGCCATCGCGCGGATCATCGACTCGTCGAGGTCGACGTGCTTGATCTCGACGTTCGCGACCTTGATGCCCCAGGCGTCCGTCGATGCGTCGAGGATGCGCTGAATGTCGACGTTCAGCTTCTCGCGCTGCGAGAGCATCTCGTCGAGCTCGTGCTGGCCGAGAACCGAGCGCAGCGTCGTCTGCGCGAGCTGGCTCGTCGCCTCGAACGGGTTCGCGACCTGGATGATCGCGTTGGCCGGGTCGACGATCCGGAAGTAGACGACCGCGTTGACCTTGACCGACACGTTGTCGCGGGAGATCACGTCCTGCGTCGGAACGTCGAGCACGACGACCCGCAGGTCGACCTTGACCATGCGCTGGATCAGCGGGATCAGGATGATGAGGCCCGGGCCCTTGACGCCGGTGAAGCGTCCGAACGTGAACACCACGCCGCGCTCGTACTCGTTCAGCACCTTGAAGATCTGCGTCACGAGCACGACGAGCAGCACGAAGACGAAACCGATGATCGGCAAGCTTTCCATCCGGGAACTCCTTGGGGTCAGTCCTTCACGGGCTCGACCTCGAGCTTGAGGCCGTCCACCCTCCGTATCCTGAGACGTTGTCCCGCCGCGACCGGTTCGCTCGACTCCGCGTTCCAGAGTTCGCCGCGCACCGTGACGAGGCCTCGCCGCTCGAACGCCTCGTAGGCCTCGGCGATCTCGAGTTGCATCGCCTCCGCGCCGCTCACGACCGGTCGCCGTCGAGCCCTCACCGCGTACGAGACGATGGCCGCGAGCACGAGGGCGCCTGCGAGTGCCATGCTGGCGATGAGCTGCCACGCGATCGAGTAGCCCGGCACCTCGCGGTCGAGCAGCAGCACGGAGCCGAAGACGAACGCGACGATGCCGCCGAGCCCGAGCGCGCCGAAGGCGGGCACGAACGATTCGGCGACGATGAGCAGCACCCCGAGCGCGATCAGCGCGAGCCCCGCGAAGTTCACCGACAGCACCTGGAATGCGAAGAGCGCGAGCAGCAGACTGATCGCGCCCACGACGCCCGGCACGACGGCGCCGGGGTTGTAGCCCTCGAGCAGCAGGCCGTAGATGCCGATCAGCATCAGCAGGTAGGCGACGTTCGGGTTCGTGATGATGGACAGCAGGCGCGTACGCCAGTCCGGCGCGACTTCGCGCAGGACGATGCCGGCGGTGGCGAGGGCGACCTCGCCCGCGGGCATCTGCACCTTGCGGCCGTCGATCGCACGCAGCAGCGCCGGCACGTCGGCCGCCACGAGATCGATGACGCCGGCAGCCAGGGCTTCGTCCGCCGGCAGGCTCGCGCCTTCGCGCACGGCGGCCTCGGCCCAATGGACGTTGCGGCCGCGCAGCTCCGCAAGCCCGCGGATGTATGCGACCGCGTCGTTGACGGCCTTGCGTTCGGAGGCGGACCCGTAGGCCTCGGTCGCACTGTCCTGCGATTCGTCGCCCGCGGGCCCCTTGCCGTCCAGCTGCGGCGCTGGCCGCGGCGTCGCCGGCGGCGCCGGCTTCGGCGCGGACTCCGGGGCGCCTCCGATCTGCACGGGTGTCGCGGCGCCGAGGTTGGTGGCCGGAGCCATCGCGGCGACGTGGCTCGCATAGACGAGGTACGTCCCGGCGCTCGCGGCCCGTGCGCCGCTCGGACCGACGAAGCTCACGACCGGGACCGGCGATGCGAGGATTGCCTGCACCATGTCGCGCATCGCGGTTTCGAGGCCACCCGGCGTGTCGATCGTGACGACGACGAATTGCGCACCGTCCGCCTCGGCCCGGCGGAGCTGGCGCACGAAGAAATCGCTGGTCGCCGGACCGATCGGCCCCGTGACGGGGAGCAGCAGGGCGTGCGACCCGGCGGCGCCGGAGCCGCCGGCGAGCAGCCAGCCGCCAACGAGCAGCAGGAGTGCCGCCCATGCCCGCGGCGATCGCATCGGTCGGGGGCTGGCGTTCATGCGCCGATGATAGCAGCCGATCGTGACGGACCGAGGTCGCCGTATACTCGAGCAATAGTCAGCGAGGACTGCCGTGCTCCGGATGCGGATGAGAAATCGATGCGTGGTGGCAAGCCTCATGTGCGCCGCCTTCCTGCCGGCGGTCGTCGCCGCGGCCACGGACCCGCCGCAGGCGGCCTCCAGCGAGGTTCGCGAGCTGGGGCCGGGCCTGCACCTATACGGCGGCGGCGACGTCAACACCATCGTCTGGACCGGTGCCGACGGCACCGCGCTGGTGGGCGGCTGGGGCGACGACGCGATCGCAGCCGCACGGCAGGTCTCGCAGGCACCGATACGCTACGTCGTGGCGACGCACTGGCATCCCGCCGCTTCGGCCGGCGACGCCGGGCCGGCTGCCGGAGCCACGCTGATCGCACAGGATGCGCTGCGGACGCTGATGGCGGCCCCGCACCGGGATGCGGAGACGGGCCAGCTCGTGTCCGCCGCCGCGCGCGGCGCGCTGCCCGTGATCACCTTCGACGACACGCTCATGATCCACCTGAATGGCAGCCAGCTCGACGTGCTGCACGTGGCGGACGCACGCGGACCCGGCGATGTGGTCGCATGGTGGCCGGCGCAGAACGTCGCGCACGTCGGCGACCTCTACGATCCGGCCGGATTCCCGTTCGTCGATCTCGCGCGCGGCGGCACGCTGGCCGGGATCGTCGCCGCACTCGAGACCGTGCTTTCCCGGGCGGACGACGCGACGGTGATCGTGCCGGGTCACGGCCCGGTCGCGGACCGCGCCGGGCTCGGGGACTATCGCGGCATGCTGGTCGCCGTCGGCCGACGCGTCGCGGAACTCGTCGGGCAGGGGCTCACGCTCGAAGAGGTGCTCGCGGCGGAGCCGGCCGGCGAGTACGAACGACGCTACGGCGGCGGCCGGGTGGCCGCCGACCGCTTCGTGCGCCTCGTCTACGGGGACCTCACCCGCCGACGTTGAGCCGCCGCCGCCCGTCTCAGCCGGAGACGTCGAAGTTGATGCCCTGCGCGAGCGGCAGTTCCGCACCCCAGTTGACGGTGCAGGTCTGCCGCCGCATGTACGCCTTCCACGAGTCGGAGCCGGATTCGCGGCCGCCGCCCGTGTCCTTCTCGCCCCCGAACGCGCCGCCGATCTCGGCGCCCGACGTGCCGATGTTGACGTTCGCGATGCCGCAGTCGGAGCCCGCGGCGCTCAGGAAGCGCTCCGCGTGCTGCAGGCGGTCCGTGAAGATGGCGGACGAAAGGCCGTGCGCAACGTCGTTCTGCAGCCGGATCGCTTCGTCCAGCGAGTCGACCGGAACCAGGTAGAGCACGGGGCCGAACGTTTCCGTGCGCACGATTTCCCACTCGTGACGCGAGACTACGATCGCGGGCTCGACGAAGTGGCCGGGACGCTCGAGCCGGCGTCCGCCCGTGAGCAGCTCGCCGCCGTTCGTGACGGCCTGCCGCACCGCGGCCTCGTAGCGCTGCACCGCGGACGCGTCGATCAGCGGGCCCATCAGCGTCTTCGGATCGAGCGGATCGCCGATGCGGACCTGCGCGTAGGCGCGCACCAGGCGGCGGCCCAGTTCCTCGAGCCGGGAGCGGTGGACGAACACGCGGCGCGTGGTCGTGCAGCGCTGGCCCGCGGTGCCCACCGCGCCGAAGACGATCGACGGCACGGCGAGGTCGAGGTTCGCGGACTCGTCGACGATGATCGCGTTGTTGCCGCCGAGCTCGAGGAGGCACTTGCCGAGGCGGCGCGCGACCCGCTCGCCGACCTCGCGCCCGACGTGCGTCGAACCCGTGAACGACACGAGGTCGACGCGACGGTCCTCGACGAAGCGGGTCGCGAGCTCGTGCCCGCCATCGATGAACAGGTGGAAGATGCCGGGATAGCCGTGCCGCTCCAGCACCGCGTTGCAGAGCTTCTGCACGGCCACCGCGCAGAGCGCCGTCTTGGGCGAGGGCTTCCACACGGTGACGTTGCCGCAGATCGCGGCGAGGAACGCGTTCCAGGCCCATACCGCGACGGGGAAATTGAAGGCGCTGATCACGCCCACGACGCCGAGCGGGTGCCACTGCTCGAACATCCGGTGGTTCGGGCGTTCGGAGTGCATCGAGAGCCCGTAGAGCATGCGCGACTGGCCGACCGCGAAGTCGGCGATGTCGATCATCTCCTGCACCTCGCCGTCGCCCTCGGCCTTGATCTTG
>RPQJ01000161.1 GCA_003819815.1 Lysobacterales bacterium | reverse complement strand
CGGCCCGCTGATGATCCTCGTGATGGGCGGCCTCGTGCTCGTGATCGTGCTCGCGATGCTGCTGCCTATCTTCGAGCTGAACCAGCTGGTGAAGTAGCGGCCCGGTACTCGCGCGGCAGGGCAGGCGCCCGTCGTCGAGGTCCGCGCCCGGGTGAAACCCCGGCGCACCTAGTCCATCGCCCAGCGGGCGGCAATCCGTCCGACTTCGGCGAGGACGGCCTCGTGCCGCCTCTCCGTCTGTGCCGTGTATTCGCCGCTGTCGAAATACGCAGCGATCACGATCGGGGGTCTGCCGGGCGGGAACGTGATCGCGACGTCATTGCACTTGTTGGTCGTTCCCTCGGTGCGTCCGGTTCCGGTCTTGTTCCCGGAACGCCAGTCGGCGGGAAGGCCAGCACGCAGCCGATTGGGACCCGTGTTGGTGTCCTGCATCCACTGCAGCAGGCGCTCACGGGAACCGCTCTGCAGCAGGTCGGCGGTCGTTATCCGTCGCACGAGGTTCGCCATCGCCAGCGGCGTGGTGGTATCGCGCAGGTCGGCGGAAAGTACCAGGCCCAGGTCCGGTTCATAGCGGTCGAGGCGAGTCACCGTGTCGCCCATTTCGCGGAACATCGCGGTGACCGCGGCCGGGCCGCCCAGACGCTTGACCAGCAGGTTGGCGGCGACCCCGTCGCTCAGTTCCTGGGCCGCCTGCGCCAAGGCTCCAATGCTCATGCCGCCGCTGGCGAGGTTCTTGCTCGTCACCGGCGCCCAGGGGAGTAGGTCCGCTTCCGAATAGGTCAGCACCTGCGCAAGATCCAGGCGGCCCTGGTCTGCCTGCCGCAGGCAGGCGGCGACCAGCGCCAGCTTGAACGTCGAGCACATCGCGAAGTGCTCGTTCATGCGGTTGCCGCTTGCTTCGCCGGTTGCAGTATCGACGAAACACACGCCGAGGCGCGCCTGGCCTGTTTCGAGCGACTGCAGCCGCGCGGCGGCGTCGAAACGGCGCGTGGCGGGCACCGCACCGGCTGGGCTGGCCAGCAGCGCGACCCCCGCGATGGGAGCCATCAGGAATTCGCGTCTCTTGAGCATTCGATCGTTCCTCTGGTCGTCTGTCGCCCGCTCGACCGTCCCGTGCCGCCTACTCCGCCGCCTCCGCCTTGAGGCGCCTGGCCTCGGTCTCCCCCAGGTATCGCTCGATCGCCCGCCGCATGAGGTAGATCGCCGGGATCAGCGCGATCGCCGCGGCGAGCTTGTAGGCGTAATTGACCGTGCCCACGGCAAGGAACAGCGGAATCGGCCACTGCTGGGGGCCGAGCACGAAGGCGATGTAGAGAACGACGAAGCTGTCGACGAGTTGGGACACCGCGGTCGATCCGGTGGCGCGCAGCCAGATCCAGCGCTCCCCGGTGGCCCGGCGGATGCGCTGGAAGACACCGACGTCGATGAGCTGGCCGACGAGGAACGCCACGAGCGAGCCGCCGATCGTCCAGAGCCCCTGCCCGAAGACGTTCGCGAACGCCGCCTGCATGTCGGGCACGCCGCGCTCCCCGTTCACCGTCACCCACCACTCGGCCGGCGCCAGGTGGATCGCGAGGTACGCGAACACGAACGCGTAACAGATGAGCCCGGCGGCGAGGAACGAGATGAAGCGGACACCGCGGCGGCCGTAGTACTCGTTCACGACGTCGGTCATCACGAACACGATGGGCCACAGCAGCACGCCCGCCGTGAAGCTGAGCGATCCCGTCTGGCCGAACAGGTTCCAGCCGAAGGGAGGCAGCCCGAGCGTGGATTCGAGCGCGAAGATCTTGACGCCGACGAACTCGGCGACGACGGCGTTGCCGACGAAGAACGCCGCCAGCAGCACGAACAAACGGGTCGGCCGCGAGCCGAGCAGCGCAATGCTCATCGTGCCTCCCCCTCTCGCGCGCGGCCGTTCCCGCGAGCGGAGCATACCGTTTCGTCGGGCGGATGCCCGGTCCGGACAGCCGCTCGACGACCCACCGCGCCACCATTCGGCGACTCGCGAACTACGAGTCGTCGTTCCCGGGCTCCGCCGCCGGACCCTTCAGGAACCTGAGCAGCTCGCGGCGGTCCCGTTTGTCCGGCCGCCCGGTCGGCACCGGCGCCACGAGACGCGCGAACTCGCGCGCCCGCTGCCGCGCGGCCTCGCTCTCGGGCGACTCGGCGTACGCGAGCCGCGCCTCGGACGCCGGACCGCGCCGCTCGGGCAGCCACGTCACCTCCACCTCCCAGCGCTCCCGTTCGCGGGTGATGCGCAGGCGGTCCCCGACCCGCACGAGGCGCGACGCCTTGACGCGGCCGCCGTTCACCTGCACGTGGCCGCCCTCGACCGCGGCCTGCGCCAGGCTGCGGCTCTTGAAGAACCGGGCGTACCAGAGCCAGAGGTCGATCCGCAGGCCCGGGCCCCCGGCGGGGGAAGATTCATCGCGGGATCGGTTCACGGCGCGATTATAGGCCCCCGTATAATCGCGGCCTGCAGAGGAGTGCCCGCGTGGACCCCATCTTTCTCGAACGACTGGCCCGCCAGTGCGACGAACTCCGGACGCAGGGTCTCGAGAAGCCCGAGCGCGTCCTCGGCTCTCCGCAGCAGCCGGTCGTCCGGCTGGCCGACGGCCGCGAGCTCGTCAATCTGTGCGCCAACAACTACCTGGCGCTCGCGAACCACCCGTCGATCCGCGAGGCTGCGCACCGCGCAATCGACCGCTACGGCTACGGCATGGCGTCGGTGCGCTTCATCTGCGGCACCCACTCCGTGCACAAGGAGCTCGAGGCGCGCCTCTCCGCATTCCTCGGCACGGACGACGCGATCCTCTACTCGTCCTGCTTCGACGCGAACGGCGGGCTATTCGAGACGCTGCTCGACGAGCAGGACGCCGTGATCAGCGACGCGCTGAACCACGCCAGCATCATCGACGGCATCCGGCTCTGCAAGGCACGTCGACTGCGCTACGCGAACGACGACCTCGACGAGCTCGAGACGCGGCTCAAGGAGGCCTCGGACGCGCGCGTGAAGCTGATCGCGACGGACGGCGTCTTCTCGATGGACGGCGTGATCGCGCGGCTCCGGGAGATCTGCGATCTCGCGGACCGCTACGGCGCGCTCGTCATGGTCGACGACTCGCACGCGACCGGCTTCGTGGGCGCGGGCGGCCGCGGCACGCCGGAGTACCGCGAGGTGATGGGACGCGTGGACATCCTGACCGGCACGCTCGGCAAGGCGCTCGGCGGTGCCGCCGGCGGGTACACCGCGGCGCGCAGGGAGATCGTCGCCTGGCTGCGGCAGCGGTCGCGGCCGTACCTGTTCTCCAACAGCCTGCCGCCCGTCATCGCCGCGACGTCGCTCCGCGTGCTCGACCTCGTCGCCGCGGGCGACGAACTGCGGGCGAACCTGCGGCGCAACACCGCGCACTTCCGCCGCCGCATGGTCGAGGCCGGCTTCACGATCGTCCCCGGCGAGCACCCGATCGCACCCGTCATGATCGGCGACGCCGTCCTCGCCGGGCGGTTCGCCGCGGCCCTGCTCGAGCGCGGCGTGTACGTCGTCGGTTTCTCGTACCCGGTCGTGCCGCTCGGCCGCGCGCGCATCCGCACGCAGATGTGCGCCGGGCACTCGATCGAACAACTCGACCGTGCGATCGACGCGTTCGTCGCGGTCGGCCGCGAACTCGGCGTGATCGGCGCCGTCCGTCCTGGGGAGGCAGTGGCATGAAGGCTCTGGTGAAGTCGCAGCGGGCGCCCGGCATCTGGATGGACGACGTGCCCGAGCCCAGGGTGGGTCCCAACGACGTGAAGATCCGGATCCGCAAGACCGCCATCTGCGGCACGGACATCCACATCTACAACTGGGACCACTGGGCCCAGCGGACGATTCCCGTGCCGATGCACGTCGGCCACGAGTACTGCGGCGAGATCGTCGAGATCGGCAGCGAGGTGCAGGGCTTCGACGTCGGCGACCGCGTGTCGGGCGAGGGCCACATCACCTGCGGCTACTGCCGAAACTGCCGCGCGGGTCGCCGCCACCTGTGCCGCAATACCGTCGGCGTCGGCGTGAACCGCCCCGGCTGTTTCGCGGAGTTCCTGGTGATCCCCGCCTTCAACGCGTTCAAGCTCCCGCCCTCCATCACGGACGAGGTCGCCTCCATCCTCGATCCGTTCGGCAACGCGACGCACACCGCGCTGTCGTTCAACCTCGTGGGCGAGGACGTGCTCATCACCGGCGCCGGGCCGATCGGCATCATGGCGACGGCGATCGCACGGCACGTCGGCGCGCGCCACGTCGTCGTGACCGACGTGAACGACTACCGGCTCGAGCTCGCGCGCCGGATGGGAGCCTCGCGCGCCATCAACGTGAGCCACCAGACGCTGGACGACACGATGCGCGACCTCGGCATGGTCGAAGGCTTCGACGTCGGGCTCGAGATGTCGGGCAATCCCGCCGCGTTCCGCGACCTGCTGCGCACGATGCACCACGGTGGCAGCGTCGCGCTCCTCGGCATCCCGCCCGACGACACGGCGATCGACTGGAACCAGGTCATCTTCAAGGGGCTCGTTCTGAAGGGCGTCTACGGCCGTGAGATGTTCGAGACCTGGTACAAGATGGCGGCGATGCTGCAGAGCGGCCTCGACGTGACGCCGATCATCACGCACCGGCTGCCGGTCGGGGATTTCCGCGACGGCTTCGAGATCATGCGCAGCGGGCAGTCGGGCAAGGTCATCCTCGACTGGGCCGCATGACGTCGCTCCACGAACCGCTCGAATTCGCGAGCGGGGCGCGCATGAAGAACCGCTTCATGCTCGCGCCGCTCACGAACTGCCAGAGCCACGACGACGGCAGCCTTTCGGACGAGGAGTTCAGGTGGCTCACGCTGCGAGCGGAGGGCGGATTCGGGCTCGTGATGACATGCGCCACCCACGTGCAGGCGCGCGGGCGCGGATTCCCGGGACAGCTCGCCCTCTACGACGACCGTCACGTCGCACCCCTCGCCCGCCTCGCGGAGGCGATCAAGGCCCGAGGGAGCCTCGCCGTCGTGCAGCTCCACCACGCCGGCGTGCGCTCGCCGGCGGAACTGATCGGGGAAGCGCCCGTCGGGCCGTCCGATCACGCCGGGCACGGCGCCCGCGGCCTCACGCTCGGCGAAGTCGAGCAGGCAGCGGCCGACTTCGTCGCCGCGGCGCTCAGGGCCGAGCGCGCGGGCTTCGACGGCGTCGAGTTGCACGGCGCGCACGGCTACCTGCTTGCGCAGTTCCTGAGCGAGGAATACAACCGCCGGACGGACCGTTACGGCGGGTCGCTCGAGAACCGGTCGCGCCTGCTGTTCGAGATCCTGCAGGCGATCCGCGCGCAGTGCCGTCCCGGATTCCTGCTGGGGGTGCGGCTCTCCCCGGAGCGGTTCGGGCTGCGCCTGGACGAGATGCGCGCCGTCGCCGGACGGCTGCTCGCCGAGGGCCGCCTGGACCTGCTCGACCTGTCGCTGTGGGACGTGCGCAAGCTGCCCGAAGAGCCGGCGGCGGCGGGCCGCAGCCTGCTCTCTTACTTCACGGAGCTGCCGCGCGGCGCCACGCGGATCGGCATTGCGGGCAAGGTCGCGACGGCCGCGGATGCCCGGCACTGCCTCGAGGCGGGCGCCGACCTCGCGATCGTCGGCCGCGCCGCGATCCTGCACCACGACTTTCCCGAGCGCGTGCGCGCGGACGCGCGTTTCGAGCCGGTGGAACTGCCGGTGACGCCCGACTACCTGCGCAGCGAGGGCCTCTCGCCGCCGTTCATCCGCTATCTCGGGAACTGGAAGGGATTCGTGGCGGAGACCGCGCCAGCCTGACGGGGCCGGTGCGCACGCGTTCAGTCGACCGCGCAGACGAGACAGTAGGCGTAGAGATTCCGCGGGTCGGTGAGTCGCTCGAGGCGCCGCGCCTCGTCGGCAAGCGTGGCGAGGGCCGGCGGCAGACGAGGTGCCATCGACTCCGGGAGGAGCGCCACGACTCCCCGCGCCAGCGTCGCACGGATCCTGAGTCCCAGCGCCTCGCCGATGCCCAGGCGCCCCTCCGGAAAGACCGCCTTGTAGTCGTCGCCCAGGTTCGCGAGTTCCGCCGCGACCTCGATCGCGTGCTCGTATCCGCCGAGTTCGTCGACGAGGCCCAGGTCGAGCGCGTCGGCGCCCGCCCAGACGCGCCCCTGCGCCACGGCGTCGACCTGCTCGACGGGCTTGTTGCGCGACTTCGCGACGTGGCCGATGAACTCGCGGTACTCGTGCTCCAGGCTCTGCTGGAGGATCTCGCGCGAGACCTCGCCGAGCGGGCGATCCGGCCGGAACTCGCCCGACAGCGCCGTCGTGCCGACGCCGTCCGTGTGCACGCCGAACTTCTGGAGCGTGCGCTGGAACGTGGGGAACATCGCGAAGATGCCGATCGAACCCGTGAGCGTCGCCGGGCTCGCGACGATGCGGTCCGCGTCCATCGCGATGTAGTAGCCGCCCGACGCCGCGAGGCTGCTCATCGAGGCGACGACCGGCTTGCCCGCGGCGCGCAGCGCGGCGACTTCGCGGCGGATCACTTCGCTCGCGAACGTGCTTCCGCCCGGGCTGTCGATGCGCAGCACCACGGCCTTCACGGCCTCGTCGTGGGCGGCATCGCGCAGCTCCCAGGCGAGGGTGTCCGAACCGATCACCCCGGGAGGCTGCTCGCCCGGCAGGATCTCGCCCGCGGCCACGATCACGGCGATCTCGTTGGCCGACTCGGGCCTCAGGGCCTGCTGCGACCGCACGTTCGCGAGGTAGCCGTCAAGCTCCACGCCGACGTACGAGTTCGTGGCGTCATCGACGCCGGTGAGCTCCGCGAGGCGGTCCTCGACCGCGAAGCGGCCCTCGAGCGCCGTGACGAGCCCGGCGTCGAGCGCCATCTTCGCGAGATCGCCGTCCGCGCGACGCAGGGCCTCGACGGCGTCGTCGGCGTAGGCCTGGAGGCGTTCCGGCTCGAATCCCCGCGCCTTCGCGACTTCGGCCTTGTAGGTGCCCCAGATCGTGCCGAGCCATACGAGGCTCTCCTCGCGCTCGGCCGGCGACATGTCGTTGCGGCTGAACATCTCGACCGCGGACTTGTACTCGCCGACGCGGAAGACGTTCCAGTCGACGGACAGCTTCTCGAGCGCGTCCTTCAGGAACAGGCCGTAGTTCGCGTAGCCGTCGACGTAGGCGATGCCCTTGGGATCGAGGTAGATCTCGTCCGCATGCGCAGCGAGGTAGTACTGGCGCTGGTCGTAGAAGTCGCCGTAGGCGATGACCGGCTTGCCGCTCTCGCGGAACTCGCCCACTGCGGCCGCGAGCTCCTGCAGCTTCGCGATGCCGCCGCCATCCACGCCGGCGAGGTCCAGATACAGCGAGCTGAT
>RPQJ01000160.1 GCA_003819815.1 Lysobacterales bacterium | reverse complement strand
TCCCTGCCGGTCGCCTTGTTCGAGGTGACGGTCGATCCGCTGCCGGCGATTGCCCCCGCCCTGCGGATCGAGGACGGCGGCACGGCGGTCGACGGCCGTCGCTCGTCGATGGACCGCTGCACGTCCTTCCTGCACCAGGTCGCTTTCCTGGCCTGGCGGCTCGTCGATTCGACGCCGCTCGGGGCCCGCGTGACGCTCGGCCTCTCGGCCGGCGCCCAGGCACAGCTCGGCGACCTGAGGCCGTCGCAGCTGGCCGAGATCGCGCTGCGGCCGAACCTGATCCGGCCTCGCTGGCCCGCCCACGACCGCTACTGGGCGATGCTGGTCGGCGCGGCCCGCGGCACGTCCGATACGGCGCTCGAGCAGGCGCTGTGCGTCGGCGTCTGCCTGTTCGGCTCGGAGCACGCATCGGTCGCTGCGGCATCCCCGGCGCCTGCCCGACGCCGCCCACGTCGCTGACTTCCTTGCTGCGCGGGGAAGGGGGCATTACGCTCGGCTCCCCCCGGTGGCCGGCAGTCCTGGATGAACGCGCTCTCGCTGCGCCAGCTCGCGAAGACCTACAAGAACGGCGTCGAGGCGCTGAAGGGCATCGACCTCGAAGTGGAGGAGGGTGACTTCTTCGCGCTGCTCGGGCCGAACGGCGCGGGCAAGACGACCGCGATCGGCATCGTCTCCTCGCTCGTGCGCAAGTCCGGGGGCCGCGCGCTCGTCTTCGGCCACGACATCGACACCGACCTCGAGACGGCCAAGGCCTGCATCGGCGTCGTGCCGCAGGAGATCAACTTCAACCAGTTCGAGAAGGTGTCGACGATCCTCGTGAACCAGGCCGGCTTCTACGGCATACCCCGTGCGGTGGCCCGCGAGCGCATGGAAACATGGCTGCGCCGACTGCAGCTCTGGGAGAAGCGCGACGCAGTGTCGCGCACGCTCTCGGGCGGCATGAAGCGCAGGCTGATGATCGCGCGCGCGCTGCTGCACGAGCCGCGGCTCCTGATCCTCGACGAGCCGACGGCCGGCGTCGACATCGAGGTCAGGCGCTCGATGTGGGAGTTCCTGCGCCAGCTCAACGACGACGGCACGACGATCATCCTCACGACGCACTACCTCGAGGAAGCCGAGAACCTCTGCCGCCACATCGCGATCATCGACGAGGGCCGCATCATCGAGAACGACCGCATGGCGACGGTGCTCCGCAAGCTCCACAGCGAGACCTTCGTCCTGAACCTGCGCCATCCCGTGGCGGCGCCACCGGAGGTCCCGGGATACGCGATGAAGCTCGCGGAGGACGGTTCGATCGAGGTCGAGGTCACCAAGGACCAGGACCTGAACACGGTGTTCGCGGCGCTCACCGCGCGCGGCATCGAGGTGGTCAGCATGCGCAACAAGGCGAACCGCCTCGAGGAACTCTTCCTCAGGCTCGTCGAGGGTCGCGATGCCGCGACTGGCCGGGTCGCCGCAGGAGCCGGATCGTGAACGAGGCGACGGGCGCCTCGCGCCTCGAGGACCGGCAGGCTGCGGCCGACGGACACCGCTGGATCGGCTTCCGCACGATCGTCATCCGCGAGTTCAGCCGGATCGTGCGGATCTGGGGCCAGACGATCGTGCCGCCCGCGATCACGGCGACGCTCTACTTCGTGATATTCGGCAGCCTCATCGGCCGACGCATCGGCGAGATGGGCGGCGTCGGCTACATGCAGTACATCGCGCCGGGCCTGATCATGATGTCCGTGATCACGAACAGCTACGGCAACGTCGTGTCGTCGTTCTTCGGCGCGAAGTTCGGCCGCCACATCGAGGAGCTGCTCGTCGCGCCGCTGCCGAACTGGCTGATCGTGTCGGGCTACGTCGCGGGCGGCGTCGTCCGCGGGCTGCTCGTCGGCCTCGTCGTGACGCTGATCGCGCTCTTCTTCACGCACCTGCACGTACAGCACCTCTTCGTCGTGCTCGCGGCGGTGCTGCTCACGGCGGTGATCTTCTCGCTGCTCGGCTTCGTGAACGCCGTGTTCGCGAAGAATTTCGACCAGATCAGCTTCGTGCCGACATTCATCCTCACGCCGATGACGTACCTGGGCGGGGTGTTCTACTCGATCTCGATGCTGCCCGACTGGGCGCAGGCCGCCTCGCGCCTGAACCCGATCCTCTACATGGTCAACGCGTTCCGCTACGGTTTCCTCGGCCATTCGGACGTCAACCTCGGGCTCTCCTTCGCGTTCATGGTGGCGGCCGCGGTCGGGCTCTTCGGCGCCTGCGTCTGGCTCCTCGAGCGCGGCACCGGGACGAGGGACTGAGCGGTGTGCGGCCGCTTCGCCTTCTACTCCCCCCGCGAGGCCGTCGCGCGGCTCTTCGGCGTGACCGACGTGCCGGAGGTCGAGCCGCGCTACAACATCGCGCCGACGCAGTACGTCGCGGCCGTCCGTGAAGCCGGCGGTCCGCGCCACGTCGCGATGCTCTACTGGGGGCTCGTGCCGTCCTGGGCCAGGGAGAAGTCGATCGGCGCGCGGATGATCAACGCCCGGCTCGAGACGCTCCCGGACAAGCCGTCGTTCCGCAACGCCTGGAAGCGGCGCCGCTGCCTCGTGCTCGCGGACGGATACTACGAGTGGCAGCGCTCGGGCGCGGTCAAGCAGCCGTACTTCGTCGCGCGTGCGGATGGCGATCCCGTCGGCCTCGCCGGCCTCTGGGAGCGGTGGCGCGACCCGGCGACGGGCGAGGTGCTCGAGTCGTGCTGCATCGTGACGACGTCACCCGCCGCGTCCGTCGCGCACGTGCACGACCGGATGCCCGTGATCGTGCCGCGTGCGGGGTATGCCGAGTGGCTCGATCCCGGCAACGACGACACGGATCGGCTCGAGCGGCTGGTCGGGCCCGAGGTCGACCCGGAACTCGTGGCGCGGCCCGTCAGCCGTCGTGTGAACGACGCGCGAAACCAGGGCCCGGGGTGCGTCGAACCGCTCGCGTCCGATGCGGACGGCGACGCGCCGGGCTAGAGTCCGGTCCCGCTCACCGTACGCAGCTGCTCATCGTCCACCGATGCACCGCACCGCCACGCCCACCCGCCGTACCGTCCGCCTGCTGCGCTGGATCGTGCCGGTGCTGGCGGTGTTCGGCCTGACCGGCTGTGGGCTAGGCCTCGTCTACCCGCGGCTCGACACGGTCGTCGGCTTCTATCTCGAGGGGCTCGTCACGCTGGAGCCGGAGCAGTCCGCCGAACTCAAGCGCATCCTGGCCGGCAACCTCGAATGGCACCGCCGCTCGGAACTCGGCGACTACTCCGCCTTCCTGCGCGAGGTCGCGGCCACGGTCGGGCGCGGCAGCGGCCGCGAGGACTGGCTCGCCGCCACCCGCCGCACCGAGCAGTACTGGCGCGAGGTGTTCGAGCAGGCGGCTCCGGGCTACGCGCGCCTCGCCGCGACCTTCACCGACGCCCAGGTCCGCGAGCTGCTCGAGAGCCTCGAGCGCGCGGACGAGAAAGAGCGGCGCGAATACGCCTCGCGCAGCCCGGCCGAGCGCGACACGCGTCGCGAGAAGTCGATGCGCCGGGCGATCGAGCGCTTCACCGGCCCGCTGACGCCCGCCCAGCGCGAGCTTCTGCGCAAGCACGTCGCGGCTTCGCCCTCGTTCGTGCCCGAGTGGCTCGAGAACCGCCGCGTCTGGCGCGAGGCGCTGGCCGACGCGCTCGAGCACCGCGGGGCCGGCGCCGCATTCGCCTCCCGGATGCAGGTGCTGGTCGCGCGCCCCGACGAGCTGTGGACACCGGAGTATCGCGCGGCCGTCGCGCGCCGCCGGGACGGGCTCGTCGATCTCATGGCCGGGCTCGACGCCACGCTCACGCCCGCGCAACGGGCTGCGGCCCAGCGCGAGCTGCTCGCGCTCGCCGACGAAGTGCAGGACCTCGCGCGCCGTCGCGGCTGAGCCTCGCAGGGGCGCCCGTATACTGAGCCCACATGACCCAGCACGACGGCAAGATCTTCGGCATCGGTTTCTACAAGACCGGCACCACCACGCTCTACGACGCGCTGCGCATCCTCGGCTACCACACCGTCAACGGCGACAAGCTCGGCAGCTACCCGGGCGCGGACGACGGGGCGACGCTGCTGCGGCGCATCCAGGCGGGCGACTACCGGCTGCCGACCTTCGACATGTTCGAGGCGTTCACCGACAACCCGTACTTCAGCATCTGGCGGCAGATCTACGACCAGTTTCCCGACGCCAGGTACATCCTGACCGTGCGCGACGAGCGCCGCTGGATCGACAGCTGCGAGAAGTTCTTCCGCAACCGCCGCATGCGGCCGATGCGGGAGTGGATGTTCGGCGAGCACGCAAACCCGGCGAGCAGCCCCGAGGCGCGGCAGGCGTGGCTCGATGCGTACCGTGCCCACAACGCCGCGGTGCGCGCGTTCTTCGCCGCGCGCGGTGCGCAGTACTTCGAGCTCGATCCCACGACCGAGGGCAGCTGGGACCGGCTCTGTACCTTCCTGGGCGCTCCGCTGCCCGACCTGCCCTGGCCGCACGCCAACCCGACGCGGCGCGACCAGCCATGGCGCCCCGCGTGGCGTCGTCTCAAGCGAGGTCTCGGACTCGAGCGGCGCGACCCGGGCGACCGCGACGAGGAGTGACGAGGGCTCAGGCGAGCCGCAGCAGCAGCGCCGGCTTGTAGACCCAGTTGCGCAGCAGGCGGCTCGACCGAGGCTCGTCCCATTCGGTGAGCGCGGCGCAACGCCGCCGCAGCTCGGCGACGTCTGCCGCGAGGTCGCCGCGATAGGCCGCGCGCTGGCGCTCGAAGCGCTCCCGGACGGCCCAGTCGTACACCTGCTGGTCCACCCCGTTGATCTCTGCGAGCCGGGCCTGCACGGCGGGCTCGTCGAGATAGCCGAGATCGGTGCGGGTGCGCGTCTCGTCGCGTCGACGGCTCTTGCCCGTCAGCTGGTTCACGGCGCGGTACTCCGGGCGGTAGTCCGCCAGGCCGAGCCACTGGCCCAGCATCAGCAGCGACTCGTCGAACGCCTCCGTGAGGCCGACGAAGCCGATCTGCCGTTCGAGCAGCTCGATGGCGCGCGCGGCGTCCGTCCCGCCCGTCAGCGTCCGGGTCTGGAAGTCGTGCGTCCACTCCGCGCCCGCCCAGCGCTCGAAGTCCTCCCGTCCGTAGCTGCCCGCCTTGTTCTTGTAGTGCGACAGCCAGCGACTCACCGGGTCGCGCAGGAACGTGAAATAGCGCAGCTCCGGCGCCTCGGCCTGCAGGTCGAAGCCGGGCTTGACGTTGTGGCCGGCGATGCCGCGCAGGCCGCGGTAGATGCGCCGCACGCGGCGCAGGTCGGCCGCAGTCACGTACACGCTGCGGTCATTGGGGTCGGCAGGCCGGCGGGCGTACGGCGTGCGGATCTCGCAGTGGCCCGTGCCGAGCGAGTTGCGCAGCACGGCGCGCACGGTGCGGCCGCCGGTCTTGTCGATGTGCACGAACGCGTACAACGCCCGCCCCCCTCGAGCCGGATCGCCGGTCAGTCCGCCTCCTCCTGTGGCTTGAACGCCGCCATCAGCTCCTGCTGCCGGCGCGGCGGCACCGGGTCGTAATGGCTCAGGTCCATCGTGTAGCTGCCTTCGCCGCCGGTGATGGCCTTGAGGCGCGACAGATAGTCCTGCAGTTCCGCGAGGGGCACCAGCGCCGAGATCTCGGTGCGTCCGCCCGGCAGCGTGTCCTGGCCGCTGATGCGCGCGCGACGCGTCGAGAGGTCGCTCGTCACGTCGCCGATCGAGTCCGCGGGCGTGTTGATCACGACGCGCACGATCGGCTCGAGCACGATCGGGGCCGCCTCGCGGATGGCCGCGATGAAGGCCTTCTTGCCGGCCGCCACGAACGCGACCTCCTTGGAGTCGACCGCATGGTGCTTGCCGTCGTACACGCTGACCCGCACGTCCTGCAGCTCGAAGCCCGCGACGGCGCCGTCGACGAGCACCTGCCGCACGCCCTTCTCGACCGCCGGGATGAACTGCCCGGGGATCGCGCCGCCCACGACGTCGTCGACGAACTCGAAACCCGCGCCACGCTCGAGCGGCTCGACGCGCAGGTACACCTCGCCGAACTGGCCGGCGCCGCCCGTCTGCTTCTTGTGGCGGTGGTGGCCCTCGGCGGGCCGCGTGATCGTCTCGCGATAGGGCACCGACGGCGGCTGCGTCTTCACCGGCACGCCGTAGCGCTCGGTGAGCCGCTGCAGCATGACGCGCAGGTGCAGGTCGCCGAGGCCGTACAGCACGGTCTCGTTCTGCGCCGTGTGGTGTTCCACGCGCACGCACGGGTCCTCGGCGACGAGGCGGTGCAGGCCTTCCGAGAGCTTCTGCTCGTCGCCGCGCTTCTCGGCCCGGATCGCGAGCCCGAGCATCGGCGGCGGGAACGCGACCGACTTCAGGTGGTGATGGTCCTCGTCGTGCGAGTCGTGCAGCACCGCGTCGAAGTGCAGCTCGTCGATCTTGGGCACCGCGCAGATGTCCCCGGGGATGCCCTGCGTCACCTCGGCGTGCTCCTTGCCCTGGAGCTGGTAGAGGTGCGCGATCTTGATCGGCTTGCGGCCGTCGCCGACGAGAAGCTGCGAGCCGGCGCGCACCGTGCCCTGGTGCACGCGGAAGATGCCGAGCTTGCCGACGAACGGGTCGATCGTGACCTTGAATACGTGCGCGATCACGTGCTTCGCGGGGTCCGGCGACACCTCGACGCGCACGGCGTCCGGGCCCTCGCCCTTGAGGAACGGCGGCGGGTTGCCTTCGGTCGGGTTCGGCGCGAGCTTCGCGAGCACGTCGAGCAGCTCGGGGATCCCGGCGCCCGTCTCGGCGGAGCAGAAGCACACGGGCACGAGGTGGTCCTCGCGCAGCGCCAGCTCGAACGGGTCGTGGAGCTGCTCGGGCGAGATCTCCTCGCCCTGCTCGAGGTAGAGCGCCATCAGCTTCTCGTCGACCTCGACGACCTGGTCGATGATCTCGGTGTGCGCGGCCTCGACCGACGAGAAGTCGGCGGGCTTGCCGTGCGGCTGGAAGAAGCAGTCGACCACGGACTGGCCGCCGTCGGCCGGGAGGTTGAGCGGCAGGCACGAGCGGCCGAACACCTCGCGGATCTCGGCGAACACCTCCTCGGTGCGCGCCTCGCGGCTGTCGATCTTGTTGACGACGACCAGGCGGCACAGGCCACGCGCCCTGGCGAAGTCCATCATGCGGCGCGTCATCGGTTCGACGCCGTTCACCGCGCTCACGACGATGACCGCCGTCTCGACGGCCTCGAGCGCGACAAGGCTGCGTCCCAGGAAGTCGGGATATCCCGGGGTGTCGATGACGTTGACGCGGCGTCCCTGGGTCTCGAAGCCGCAGATCGCGGCATCGAGCGAGTGCAGCAGGGCCTTCTCCTGCGGGTCGAAGTCGCATACCGTCGTGCCGCGCGCGAGCGACCCCTTGGACCGGGTGGCTCCGGACTGCGCGAGCAAGGCTTCGGCCAGCAGCGTCTTGCCCGCGCCGGCCTGGCCCACGAGGGCGATGTTGCGGATGTCCGCG
>RPQJ01000159.1 GCA_003819815.1 Lysobacterales bacterium | reverse complement strand
TCGATCAAGATCGACCTCCCGCCCTTCACGCTCGTGGGCGCGACGACGCGCGCGGGCCTCCTGACCTCGCCGCTGCGTGACCGTTTCGGCATCGTGCAGCGCCTCGACTTCTACGGCCACGCGGAGCTCGAGCGCATCGTCCAGCGCTCGGCCGGCATCCTCGGCGTGCCGATCGACCGCGACGGCGCGGCCCGCATCGCGAGCCGTTGCCGGGGGACTCCCCGCGTCGCGAACCGCCTCCTGCGGCGGGTACGCGACTTCGCGGAGGTCAAGGCGCAGGGACGCATCACGGACGCGGTGGCGCAGGCGGCGCTCGACCTGCTCGACGTCGATCCGCAGGGATTCGACCCGATGGATCGCCGGCTGATGCTCACGATCATCGAGAAGTTCGACGGCGGCCCGGTCGGGGTCGACAGCCTCGCCGCGGCGCTCGGCGAGGAACGCGGCACCATCGAGGACGTGATCGAGCCCTACCTGATCCAGCAGGGCTACGTGATGCGCACGGCGCGCGGCCGCGTCGCGACGCGCAATGCCTACCTGCATTTCGGACTGTCGCCCCCCGCGCTCGATCGTGGCGGCGGCACGCCGGACCTGTTCGAAACCTGAGGACCCGCAATGATCGGTGACCACTCGGCACTCGACCTGATCCTCGCCGCGAGCCCCATCGTGCAGTTCGTGATGGCGCTGCTCGTGGGCTCGTCGGTCGTGTCCTGGGCCATCATCTTCCGCAAGCGGCAGCTGCTGCGCGCCGAGCGCGCCGCGGCCGAGCGCTTCGAGGAGCAGTTCTGGTCCGGCGGGGACCTTGCCGCGCTTTACAAGACGCTCGAGTCCGGCGGCGCGCCGGGCGGGATGGCGGGCGTGTTCGTCGCGGGATTCCGCGAATTCTCGCGCCTCCGCAAGCAGGCCGCGCTCGTCGGACCGCAGCTCGTCGAGGGCAGCCGCCGCGCGATGCGCGTCGCGCAGCTTCGCGAGACGGACCGCCTCGAGGAGCACCTCGCGACGCTCGCGACCATCGGCTCGACGAGTCCCTACGTCGGGCTCTTCGGCACGGTCTGGGGGATCATGAGTGCGTTCCAGGGCCTCGGGAACGTACAGCAGGCGACGCTCGCGATGGTCGCGCCGGGCATCGCCGAGGCGCTGATCGCGACCGCGATGGGACTCTTCGCCGCGATCCCGGCGGTGGTGGCGTACAACCGCTACGCCGACCAGGTCGGGCGCCTCGAGCTGCGCTACGACGCGTTCATGGAAGAGTTCTCGACGATCCTCCAGCGCCACGCGGGCGTCCAGGGCTGAGCCGTGGCGCACCCGACGCGCAACCGCGGCCGCAAGATGATGGGCGAGATCAACGTCGTGCCCTACATCGACGTCATGCTCGTACTGCTCATCATCTTCATGGTGACGGCGCCGATGCTGAGCCAGGGCGTCAAGGTCGACCTGCCGAAGGCGGCCGCGGAACCCCTGCAGGCGGACCAGGACCCGTTGATCCTGAGCGTCGACCTCGCCGGCGAGCTCTACCTGAACATCGGCGACCCGCAGGCGGCGCTGTCGCCGGAGCGCGTGATCGAACTCGCATCCGCGGTGATGCGCCGGGAACCGGAGCGTCCCGTCGTGGTCAAGGCAGACAGGGCGGTGGAATACGGACGGGTCGTCGAGGCAATGGCGCTGCTGCAGAAATCGGGCGCGAGCAAGGTCGGATTCGCCACGGAATCCCCGGCCGGCGAGACCGTGCCGGCGAGGAAGCGCTGAAACGTGCCGGGTTTCTTCCAGGAGCACCTTCGGCCGCTCGCGGGATCCGCGGGACTCCACCTGCTGATGGTCGCCGTGCTGGCCGCAGCCGCTCTGCGCTGGACATCCTCGCAGCCTCCGGCCGAGCCGGCGATCGAGGGTTACGTCGTCGACCTGCCGCCCGACGCGCGCATCGGGGCGCCGCCGCGCAGCGCCGCGCCGGCACCCAGGCCCAAGCCGGCCGAGCCGGCGCCGGCCCCCGCTCCGGAGGTGACCGAGCCCGAAGCTGCGCCGGAGCCGGAGCCCGAACCGACGCGGGACGAAGCGGCCGAGCGCCGCGCCGAGGAGCAGGCCGCTCGCGAGGCTGCGGCGGCCGAGCGTCGCGTGCAGGAAAAGGCGGCGGCGCAAAAGGCTGCAGCGGAGAAGGCGGCCGCCGACAAGGAGGTCGCGGCTAAAGCCGCCGCCGAGGCCGATCGCAAGCGCGCGGCTGCAGCGGAGGCGAAGCGGAAGGCCGACGCAGAGGCAAAGGCCGCGCAGGAGGCCGAGCTTCGGGCCCAGCGCGAAGCCGCGCTGCAGCGCAGTCTTGCGGACGAGGAGGAGGGCGTGGCGCTCGCCCGCTCTGGCGTGATGGACGAATACCGCACGCTGCTCGCCCAGGCGATCGAGCGCAGCTGGATCCGCCCGCCCTCGGCGCGCGCGGGCCTCGAGTGCACGATGTACGTCACCCAGGCGCCCGGCGGGACGGTGCTCGACGTGCGACTCGGCGCCTGCAACGGGGACGAGGCGGTGCGCGAATCGATCACGAACGCCGTGTTCCGCGCCTCGCCGCTGCCGCCGCCGCGAGACCAAAGGTTGTTCGAGCGCCGGCTCGAGATCGTGTTCAGGCCGACGGAGTAGCAACGAGATGTCATCGAGATCCAGAGACGCCGCCTCGAGCCTCGCAGGGCGGATCGTGGTCGGCCTCGCGCTGTGGTTCGCCGCGGCCACCGGACACGCGCAATTGAGGGTCGACGTCACGCAGGGCGTCCGCGACGCCGTGCCGATCGCCATCGTGCCTTTCGGCGGGCAGGCCGAGGGCACTGCCACGGACGTCGCCACCGTCGTGGCCAACGACCTGCGTATGAGCGGCAGGTTCGCGCCGCTCGAGCGTGGCGATCTCGTGGCGCGCCCGACCTCGGGCGGCGAGATCCGTTTCGAGGACTGGAGGCTCCTGCGTTCGGACTTCATCGTCGTCGGGCGCGTCCTGCCCGATGCCCCGGGCCTCGCGGTCCAGTACGAGCTGTACAACGTGCGGACCGGCCAGTCACTGCTCTCGGAGCGCCTGCCCACCACAGAGCGCGGGCTGCGCGCCACGGCCCACCAGGTCGCCGATCGGGTGTTCGAACGACTGACCGGCGTGCGCGGCGCGTTCTCGACGCGGATCGCGTACGTCACCGTCGACGGGCGCCCCCCGAGCCAGCGATTCCGGCTCGTGGTCGCGGATGCCGACGGCCACGCCCCCCGCACCGTGCTCGAGTCTCGCGAGCCGATCATGTCGCCCGCATGGTCCCCGGACGGCCGCAGTCTCGCCTACGTCTCGTTCGAGGGGCGCTCCTCCGCGATCTACGTGCAGCAACTCACGACCGGCGAGCGTCGACGGGTGTCCGCACGCGCGGGCATCAACGGCGCGCCGGCCTGGTCGCCGGACGGCCGCCGCCTCGCGCTCACGCTGTCCCGCGACGGGAATCTCGACGTGTACACGCTCGACCTCGCCACCCAGGTGCTGACCCGCGTGACGACCGACGATGCCATCGACACGGAACCCGAGTGGGCGAGGGACGGCGGCAGCCTGTACTTCACGTCCGACCGGGCCGGCAGCGCCCAGGTCTACCGGACTGCGCTCGACGGCGCGCGCCGGGCCGAGCGGGTCACGTTCACCAATTCCTACAACGCCCGTCCGCGCGTCTCGCCCGACGGCAAGGAGCTTGCGGTCGTCACGCTCGACCGGGGTGGTTACCGCATCGGGATCATGGACCTGGCCTCGCGCAACCTGCGCGTGCTCACGGACGGCCGGCAGGACGAGTCGCCGAGCTACGCCCCGAACGGCGCGCTGCTGATCTTCGGCACCCGGGACGGTGGACGCGGCACGCTCGCGATCGCCTCGTCGGACGGCCAGTTCCGGCAGCAGCTGAGTGCCGAGCGCGGCGATGTCCGCGAGCCGGCGTGGTCGCCGTTCGCGACCCGATGATGCCTCGCGACGCCCATTGTGGTACAAGGCGCGCACTTTTCCGGCCGGGCGCCACGGCGCCGGCTTCCGCAAAGGAGTTCCCGTCCATGAAGCTGTTTCCGTACCTCGCCGTCGCGGTGCTCGCCCTCGGCCTCGCCGCCTGCCAGAAGCCGAAGCAGACGCGGCCCGACGCCGAGGTCATGACGCCCGGCGCGACGGACTCCGGTGCGGCGGCGAGTGGGCTTGGTTCCGAGGGGGCCGGCGTTTCCGGCGGGGCGCCGCTCACGCCGCAGCAGCAGGCGCTCGCGGCGCTCATGGCGCAGCAGAAGAACGTGATCTTCTTCGACTTCGACAGCAGCGAGATCCGCTCCGAGTTCGTCCCGGTCGTCGCAGCGCACGCGGCCTACCTCGTCAAGTTCCCGGGCGCCCAGGTGCGCGTCGAGGGCCACACGGACGAGCGCGGCTCCCGCGAGTACAACATCGGTCTCGGCGAGCGACGGGCCCAGACGGTGCGTCGCGCGCTGATGGCGCAGGGTGTCGCCGACACGCAGATCACGACCGTGAGCTACGGCGAGGAACGGCCGGCCGTGGAAGGGTCCGACGAGGCCGCGTTCGCGCAGAACCGGCGCGTCGAACTCGTCCACGCCCAGTGAGGCCGCGATGAGCCTCCGTCTCGCCGCTGCGCTCGGCGTCCTCGGGTCGCTCATCGGCCTGGCCGCCGGCCCGGCGCACGCGACTGCAAGCAACAAGGAACTCGAGGCCCGCGCGAACGAGATGGACGCGCGTCTCCAGGCCGTCGAACGCTCGAGCCAGACACTCGTGCTGACGCAGCAGCAGATCGAGGCGGCGCGTGCGGAGCTGCGCTCGCTGCGCGGCCAGATCGAGGAAGCCCGGCACGATCTCGATACGCTCAGGCAGCAGCAACGGGACCTGTACGCCGACCTCGACCGCCGCCTGCTGCTGCTCGAGCACGGTGCAGCGCCCGTCGCCGGGGCGAGCGGCCCGGCGGTCGCCGGTTCTGCAGTTCCCGGCGTCACGGGAACGCCTCCCTCGGAGGCGGACATCCGCTCCCAGGACGAGGAGATCGTCTACGGCGACGCGTTCGCGGCGCTGAAGGCCGCCCGTTACGAAGACGCCATCCGCGGCTTCCAGCTCTATCTCACGAAGTACCCCGACGGCCCGCGGGCCGACAACGCGGGCTACTGGCTCGGCGAGGCGCAGTACGTCCAGCGCGACTACCCGGCGGCGCTCAAGTCGTTCCAGTCCGTGCTCGATCGCTTCCCGGACTCGCGCAAGGCCGCGGACGCGATGCTGAAGGTCGGCTTCAGCCAGTACGAGCTCAAGGCCTTCCGCAACGCTCGCGCGACCCTCGAGAAGGTGGCGAGCTCCTATCCGGGGACCGAGGCCGCGCGCCTCGCCTCCGAACGGCTCGCGCGGATGGACGTCGAGCGACGGTGAGCCGGCTCAAGGTCACCGAGACCTTCGTTTCGATCCAGGGCGAGGCGGATGCGGTCGGCTGGCCGACGTTCTTCATCCGCCTGACGGGGTGCCCGCTACGATGCGTGTACTGCGACACGCAGTATTCGTTCTACGGCGGCGAGTGGCGGACGATCGAGGAACTCGTGACGGCGGCGCGCTCGAGCAAGGTGCGCCACGTGTGCGTTACCGGCGGCGAGCCGCTCGCCCAGAAGGCGTGCCTCGAATTGCTGACGGCGCTCTGCGATGCCGGCCTCGCTGTCTCGCTCGAGACCAGCGGCGCGATGGACGTCGCGCCGGTCGACCCGCGCGTGAGCCGTGTCGTCGACGTCAAGACGCCGGGCTCCGGCGAGTCGGGCCGCAACCGCCTGGAGAATCTCGGGCTGCTCCGTGCGAACGACCAGCTCAAGGTCGTCGTCCGTTCCCGGGCCGACTACGAATGGACCCGTGAGCTGCTGCAGGAACGGCGGGGCACGCCGCTGCCGTGCCAGGTCCTGCTGTCGCCGAGCTGGGGCGAGGTCGAGCCGCGTGCACTCGCGGAGTGGATCCTGGCCGACGGTCTCGACGTCCGGCTGCAGATGCAGTTGCACAAGCTCCTCTGGGGAAACGAGCCCGGCCGATGAACGCAGCCTTCCCGACGCCCGCCGGGCCGCGCGAGGGGCGCCCCTCCGCGGTCGTCCTGCTCTCGGGCGGCCTCGACTCGGCGACGTGCCTCGCGATCGCGCGCGAAGAAGGCTACGCCTGCCACGCGCTCAGCTTCGCCTACGGCCAGCGCCACGGGGCCGAGCTCGTCGCAGCGGGCAGGGTCGCCGCGTCGCTCGGCGCGGCTGCGCACAGGGTGATGCACATCGACCTTGCCGCGTTCGGCGGCTCCGCGCTCACCGATCCGTCGATCGCGGTGCCCGAGACGCCCACGAGCGGAATCCCGGTCACGTACGTGCCGGCGCGCAACACGGTGTTCCTGTCCCTCGCGCTCGCGTGGAGCGAGGTGCTGGGCGCGGACGCGATCTACGTCGGCGTGAACGCGGTCGACTATTCGGGGTATCCCGACTGCCGGCCGGAGTTCATCGCCGCGTTCGAGCGGATGGCGAACCTCGCGACCCGTGCCGGCGTCGAAGGGCAGCGGCTGCAGGTCCGCGCACCGCTCGTGTCATCGAGCAAGGCCGAAATCATCCGGCGAGGCATCGCGCTCGGCGTCGACTACGCGTTGACGGTGTCCTGTTACCAGGCGGACGATGCCGGTCGCGCCTGCGGGCGCTGCGATGCCTGCCGCTTGCGCGCGGAGGGTTTCAGGGCCGCGGGCGTCGTGGATCCGACCGCCTATCGATGAACGCTGCGGGGCGTTCCGGTATGATTCCGCACCCTCGTGCGGGCCGTTAGCTCAGTCGGTAGAGCAGCTGGCTTTTAACCAGTTGGTCGCTGGTTCGAATCCAGCACGGCCCACCACCGCATCGCTGCCGTATGCTCGGGCGTGCCGTCAGCGGCAAGGCCATCGATCCGGCTGGCCCGGCGTATTGACCGCCGGGCCAGCCTTCACCGTCAGCGGCCCGTCACCGTCTCGGCGCGGCGGACTTCCTCGCGATCCCGCCGCTTGAGGCCCATCAGGCCGACGAGCCCGAGCAGACCGATCCAGCCCCATTCGCCACGATCCTCGCGGTCGGCCGCCTCGGCGGCGCGCTGCGTGTCGATTCCCGTGTCCTGGGCGTGGACGACCGGGACGAGTGCCGTGAGCGCGAGGAGGACCGGCAGTACTGCAAGCTTCTTCATGAGGGATACCTCGTGTCGATCATGGGTGCGCGCAGCCTATAGAGATCCCGCGCCGGGCCCTTCGGCGCAGGACGCTTGCCGTTGTAGGACCCGCGGCAGCGCGACCCGGCGCAGCGTCCCCGGGTCCCGGCAGACCGTGCTTCGCCCGCCCGCCGGCATCCGGGCATTCGTGCCCGGATTGGCGCCGGAGCGCCCGGGCCGGTACCATGCCGTCATCGTTGCAACTGCAACTATGTGGCGGAGCGGGCATGACCGAACCTCTCGCGAACCCGATGGGCACCGACGGCTTCGAGTTCGTCGAGTACACCGCGCCCGACCCGGAGCGCCTGCGCGCCCTGTTCGAGCGGATGGGCTTCCCCGTCGTCGCGCGCCACCGCAGCAAGAACGTCACGCTGCACCGGCAGGGCGACGTCAACTTCATCATCAACGCCGAGCCGCAGGGGTTCGGCCAGCGCTTCGCGCAGCAGCACGGCCCGTCTGCGTGCGCCATGGCGTTCCGCGTCCGTGAC
>RPQJ01000158.1 GCA_003819815.1 Lysobacterales bacterium | reverse complement strand
GCCGCCCCGACGATTTGGCGCCGCCTGCAGTGTTCGACACGGTCCGGGTTACCTCTCGACCTTAAGTCCAACACCCAGGGGATCTGGTCTGTCGGCACCCGTGTGCATGTCCGCCATGAGCGGAAAGCCTTCAGGTGCTGCGGCCTTTCCCCGCCTATTGCTCCACGTCGAGAGCAATGGCTCGTGACGGCACAGGCGGGCGGCGCCATCCCCCCTCACTTCCCGGCCCCCGGCACTCGCATGGCGCAGTCCACCGCCGAAGTCCGCGCCGCGCGACGTCGCCTGCGACGCCTGCGCTCGGACCTCGATCCGCGCGAGCGGGCGGATGCCGAGCGCGCGATCCGCCGCGCACTCGAGCGACTGCACGTCTTCCGCCGGGGCGCACGCGTGGCGCTCTACCTGCCGATGGCGGGCGAAGTGGACGTGCGTCCCTGTATTTATGAGGCGTGGCGGCGCGGCACCGCGGTGTTCGTGCCGCGCATCACGAGCCGGCGACGCGGCCGGATGGCGTTCGTGCCCTGGGCACCCGGCATCGCGCAGCGACGCAACGCCTTCGGCATCGCCGAACCGGCGAGCACGCGCCGGCGGGCGTCCGCCGTCCATCTCGACGTCGTCGTGCTGCCGGTGGTCGGCTTCGATCGCCGCGGCAACCGACTCGGCATGGGTGCGGGCTTCTGCGACCGGGCGCTGCGACGGCGGCTCGATCCCGCGCGGCGCTGGCGGCGACCGCGCCTGATCGGCGTCGCATTCGCCTGCCAGGAACTCGACGCGATCGCGGCCTCGCCCTGGGACGTGCGGCTCGACCTGATCGTCACCGAGCGCGGCGTCCTCGTCCCCGGGCATCGCCCGGATCCGGAGCACACGAGATGAACTACTGGCTCTTCAAGTCGGAACCCGACACCTTCAGCGTGGACGATCTCGCCCGCGCCCGACGCTCGACGTCACCCTGGGACGGCGTGCGCAACTACCAGGCGCGCAACATGATGCGCGACCAGATGACGGTGGGCGATCTCGGGTTCTTCTACCACTCGAGCTGCGACGTTCCGGCCATCGCGGGCATCGTGCGCATCGTTCGCGCCGGCTATCCGGAGCGCGCCGCGCTCGACCCGAAGAGTCGCTACTTCGACGCTGCGAGCGACCCGGCGAAACCTCGCTGGTACTGCGTCGACGTCTGCCTCGAGCGGAAGATCGAGCCGCCGATCACGCTCGAAACGCTGCGCAAACATGCGCACGGAGCGCTCGCGGAGATGGTCTTGCTGCGTCGTGGCAACAGACTGTCGGTGACGCCGGTCACTGCCGATGAGTGGCGCTTCATCCTCTCGCTCGCGTGAGCGAACGCCGGTAATTCCCGCACGAGCGCATCGCCGCACTCGATCCTCGCCGACGATGCAACGAGCGAGCATGGGAGACGCACTCGAGAATTTTGTGACACTCCTCTTGCATTCACTATTTGATTTCTGTAAATACTGCGCCCGGACTAACCCGACATGGAGATTGAAATGGCTGCGAAGAAGAAGGCGACGAAGAAGGCTCCTGCTAAGAAGGCGAAGAAGGCTCCGGCCAAGAAGAAGGCCGCTGCCAAGAAGAAGTAGGCTTCAAGCCGAACGTTGAAGACTGTGCCCGCGAAAGCGGGCACAGTCGTATCCGGGGGAAGGAAACCGTGACGAGCCAGGATCTCATGAAGCAGCAGGCCGCCGCCGCGGCGCTCGAACACCTCGAGGAAGGCGGACTGGTCGGCGTCGGCACCGGGTCGACGGTCAACTTCTTCATCGACGGGCTCGCGAAGATGCGCAGCCGCATCGCCGGGGCGGTGTCGAGCTCCGAGGCCAGCACCCGGCGGCTGCGTGCCCAAGGCATCCCCGTGCTGGACCTCAACGAGGCCGGCGAACTCGAGGTGTACGTGGACGGCGCCGACGAGGCGACCCGCCGGCTGCACCTCGTGAAGGGCGGCGGAGGCGCGCTCACGCGCGAGAAGATCGTCGCCGCGGCCTCGCGCCGCTTCGTCTGCATCGTCGACGAGCAGAAGCTCGTCGAGCGACTCGGCCGCTTCCCGCTGCCGGTCGAGGTGATACCCATGGCGCGCGGCCACGTCGCCCGCCAGCTCGCGCGTCTCGGCGGCGAGCCCGTCTGGCGCGAGGGCTTCGTCACCGACAACGGCAACCACATCCTCGACGTGCGCGGTCTCGAGATCGCGGACCCGGTCGCCCTGGAGGGCGAGATCAACCAGGTCGCGGGCGTGGTGACCGTCGGGCTCTTCGCGCGACGGCCCGCGGATGTACTGCTGGTGGGAACGTCCACGGGTGTCGTAACGTTGACGCGTGACGCCTGACCCCGCTCTGGTCCGCGAGCTTCGCGCCGCCCTTGGCGACGAAGCCGTGCTCCTGTCCCCGGAAGCCTGCGCACCCTTCGAGTGCGACGCGCTCACCGCCCATCGCCGCCGGCCCGAAGTCGTGGTGCTGCCCCGCTCCGCGGAGCAGGTGATGGAAATCCTGCGCGCCTGCCGCCGCCACTCGACGCCCGTGGTCGCCCGCGGCGCCGGCACCGGACTGTCGGGCGGCGCACTGCCGGTCGAGGGCGGCGTGCTGCTGGTACTCGCGCGGCTCGACCGCATCCTCGAGGTGGACCCGATGCGTCGCCTCGCGCGGGTCCAGCCCGGCGTCACCAACCTCGAGATCTCGATCGCGGCCGCGCCCCACGGCCTCTATTACGCACCCGACCCCTCCTCGCAGGTCGCCTGCACGATCGGCGGCAACGTCGCGGAGAACTCGGGCGGCGTGCACTGCCTGAAGCACGGCCTCACGACGCACAACCTGCTCGAGCTGCGCGTCGCGACCATCGAAGGCGAGTGGCTCACGCTCGGGTCGCCCACCGGCGAGGCGCCCGGCCTGCCGCTTATCGCGCTGCTCACCGGCTCCGAGGGCATGCTCGGCGTGGTGGTTGAGGTCACGGTGCGACTGAAGCCCAGCCCTGAGCGGGTCGAGCTGCTGATGGCGGCCTTCGACGACGTGCGCCGCTGCGCCGACGCCGTCGGGCGAATCATCGCCTCGGGCATCGTGCCGGCCGGGCTCGAGATGATGGACGCGCCGGCGATCCGCGCGGCCGAGGCGTTCGCACGTTGCGGCTACCCGCCGACCGCCGAGGCCTTGCTGCTCTGCGAGCTCGACGGCTTCGCGCACGACGTCGAGTCGGAGTTGCGCGCCGCGGAGTCGCTGCTGCTCGCGTGCGGCGCGACCGCCGTGCGGGTCGCCGCCGACGCCGCCGAGCGCCTGCGCATGTGGTCCGGACGCAAGTCGGCGTTCCCTGCCGTCGGCCGGCTCGCGCCCGACTACTTCTGCATGGACGGCACGATCCCGCGACGCAGCCTCGCGGACGTCCTCGAGGGCATCGCCCGACTCTCGCGCGAGGCTAAGCTGCCGGTCGCGAACGTGTTCCACGCTGGCGACGGCAACCTGCACCCGCTGATCCTGTTCGACGCCGGCCGCCCGGGCGAGGTCGAGCGCGCCGATCGGCTCGGTGCGGAGATCCTCGAGCTCTGCGTCGCCGCGGGCGGCACCGTGACCGGCGAACACGGTGTCGGCGTCGAGAAGCTCGGGCCCATGTGCTCGCAGTTCGGACCCGACGAGCTCGAGGCGTTCCACGCGGTGAAGCGTGCGTTCGACCCCGAGGGACTGCTGAACCCGGGCAAGGCCGTGCCGACGCTGGCGCGCTGCGCCGACTACGGCGCGATGCGGGTCCACGGCGGCAAGCTACCCTTCTCGCACCTGCCGCGCTTCTGAGCCCAAGCGATGGACCGCGACTGCACGAACGAACTCGCCGGGCAGGCGCGCGATGCGACGGCGCGGAGCGCGCCGCTGCGTATCGTGGGTGGCGACACCAAGGGATTCCTCGGCCGGCCGGGCGCCGGCGAGCCGCTCGAGGTCGCGTCCCATCGCGGCGTGCTCAGGCACGACCCGGCGGAACTCGTCATCACCGCACGTGCCGGCACCCCGCTCGCCGAGATCGAGGCCTGCCTCGCGGCGCACGGCCAGCGACTGGCATTCGAGCCGCCGCACTTCGGCGTCGGCGCCACGCTGGGCGGCACGGTCGCCTGCGGTCTTGCCGGTCCGGCCCGCGCCTGGTCGGGGCCGCTGCGCGACTACGTGCTCGGCGTGCGACTGCTCACCGGCGACGGCCGCGTGCTGCGCTTCGGCGGCGAGGTGATGAAGAACGTCGCGGGCTACGACGTCTCGCGACTGCTCGCGGGCTCGTTCGGCGTGCTCGGCGTGCTGCTCGACGTCTCGCTCAAGGTGCTGCCGCGTCCGCCGGGCGAGCGCACGCTCGCGCTCGAGCTCGACGAGTCCGCGGCGCTCGATCGCCTGGCGGACCTCGCGCGCGGCGCGCTGCCGCTGTCCGCCGGCAGCTGGGCAGACGGCCGGCTGTTCCTGCGCTTCGACGGCTCCGAGGCGACCCTCGACGACGTGACGCGACGCGTCGGCGGCGAGGTCTTGGCCGGGTCGAACGGATTCTGGGCGAGCCTGCGCGAGCAGACGCATCCGTTCTTCGCGGGCAGCGCGGCGCTGTGGCGCTGCACCGTGCCGTCGCAGGCGCCTCCGCTGCCGCTCGGCAGCGCGCCCCTCGTCGAGTGGAATGGCCTGCAGCGCTGGCACCGTTGCGACGCCGCCGCGCCGGTTTTCGCTGTGGCCGCCGCGGCTGGCGGTCACGCGACGCTGTTCCGTCACGCGCCGCCCGGCGCCGAGGTATTCGCGGCGCTCGACGCGCCGCTGCTGCGCCTGCACCGGCAGCTCAAGCATGTCTTCGACCCGGCCGCAATCCTGAATCCCGGCCACATGTACGCAGAGCTGTAAGCGCGTGTACGCGCAACCCTCCGGCGGACTCGAGCACACCGCGCGCGGCGAGGAGGCGCAGGCACTGCTGCGCAACTGCGTGCACTGTGGCTTCTGCCTGCCGGCCTGCCCCACCTACCGGATCACCGGCAACGAGCTCGACAGTCCGCGCGGACGCATCTACCTGATCAAGCAGATGGTCGAGGGCGCGGAGGCGACCGCCACCACCCGCTTCCATCTCGACCGCTGCCTCACCTGCCGCGCCTGCGAGAGCGCGTGCCCGTCCGGCGTCGAGTACGGGCGGTTGATCGACCTCGGACGTGAGCTCGTCGAGGAGCGCGTGCCGCGACCGCCGACCCAGCGAGCCTTGCGGCGCACACTCACCGAGATCCTGTCCCGGCCGCGGCTGTTCGCCGTGCTGCTGCGCGCGGGCCAGGCGGTTCGTCCGTGGCTACCCAGCTCGCTGCAGGCGCGCGTTCCGCCGCGCGAAGCGGCCTTGTCCGGCGCCTCGAAGACGCGCCACCCGCGTCGCGTGTTGCTGCTCGAGGGCTGCGTGCAGCCCGGCCTGCGACCCGGAATCAACGGTGCCGCGGCGCGCGTGCTCGACGGGCTCGGCATCGGCGTCGAACGCGTGGCGGGCGAGCGGTGCTGCGGCGCGCTGGGTCACCACCTCGGCCACGCTGAGCGCGCGCTCGATCAGGCCCGCCGCAACGTCGAGGCGTGCTGCGCGGCGCTCGACGCGGGCGCCGAGGGGATCGTGAGTACCGCGAGCGCTTGCGGCCTGATGGTCAAGGACTACGGCCGACTGCTGGCGGACGATCCCGCCTATGCGGCACGCGCGCGGCGCGTGAGCCAGGCAACCCGCGATCTCGCCGAGATCATCGAGCCTGCCGACCTCCGGCGCACGGCCGCGACAACAAGCGGCGGCCAGCGCGTCGCCTGGCAGGCCCCGTGCACGTTGCAGCACGGGCAGCGCATCGGCGGCCGGGTCGAGGCACTGCTCGACGCCGCGGGCTGCACGCTCACGCCGACCCGCGAGACGAAGCTCTGCTGCGGCTCGGCCGGCACGTACTCCCTGCTGCAGCCGGAACTCTCGCACGAGCTGCGGCGCCGGAAGCTCGCGGCGCTGCTCGACGCAGATCCGCAGGTGATCGCGACCGCGAACATCGGTTGCCTCGAGCACCTGCGCGCTGCGAGTCCCGTGCCCGTCCGTCACTGGATCGAGGTCGTCGCCGATGCGCTCGAACCATCGGCCAGCGGCAAGCCGGCGGTGCGGCAGTAGATGCGTCGCGCCGTCATCGTCGTGCTGTCGATCGCGGCGGCGTCGCCGGCGGTCGCCCAGCGGAATTTCAGGCCCGTCGATCAGGCGGCCGCGCAGCCCGACTTCCTCGCATTCCGCACGTTGACTCTGGATGCCCTCGCCCGCCGCGACGCCCAGTCGGTCCTGTCGGTCCTGTCGGTCGTCCACGCGGACATCCGGAACTCCTTCGGCGGGCACGATGGCATCAAGGAGTTCGAGGAGTTCTGGAAACTCGACGACCCGGACTCACCGTTCTGGGCCACGATGACGGCCGTGCTGCGACTCGGTGGCACCTTCAGTGCGGACCACACCTTCGAGGCACCCTACGTGTTCAGCGCCTGGCCGGTTGCGGTGCTCAGCCACGTGATCGTCGAAGCGCCGACCGACTATCGTGCGATCAACGCAAGCACCCCAACGCCTGGGGCGGGGTCGTGACCTTCCTCCTGCGCGTTGCGACGATGGCGGACGCCGCGCAGATCTGGGCCGTCCGATACGCCGTTCAGGAGAACACTCTCACTCCGGGCCGGATCAACGACGAGGACCTGCGGCGCGAGATCGAGGACACGGGTCGGGGATGGGTCATCGAGGAGTCGGGCTCGATCAAGGGCTTCGCGATCGGAAACGCGAGGACGGGCAACGTCTGGGCACTCTTCGTCCACCCCGATGCGCAGGGCCGGCGCTACGGGCAACGACTTCACGAGGCGATGGTCGGCTGGCTGCGCGAGCAAGGTGCACCCACGCTCTGGCTCACGACGGGCCAGCACACGAGGGCGACGGTGTTCTACGAGCGCCTCGGCTGGCGGCGCGTCGGCGTCTCGAGCAACGGCGAAGCTCGCTACGAGCTTCCGGACTGACGTGTCGCCAGCGCCATTTCCCGAGCTGCGAACCGCGCGCTTCCTGTTGCGCCGGATCGTTCCCACCGATGCCGAGGCAGTGTTCGTCGGCCTGTCGGACCCCCGGGTCATCCGGCATTACGGCGTGAGCTACCGGACTCGCGAGGAAGCCGAGGTGCAGATGCGCTGGTTCGAGGACCTGCTCGCGCAGCGCACGGGCATCTGGTGGGCGGTTTGCGAGCCGTCGAATCCTGCGACCCTGATCGGTGCAACCGGGCTGAACGGCGTCTGCACGAAGCACCTCACGGGCGAACTCGGCTACTGGCTGCTCCCCGATCACTGGGGCCGCGGAGTCGCAGGTGAGTGCGTCGCGGCGGTGCTCGCATACGGCTACGACGCGATGAAGCTTCACCGCGTGGCCGCCGACGTGGACGTCGACAACCTTCGCAGCATCGCGCTCCTCGAGCGCCTCGGTTTCCAGTTCGAAGGCGTGCGTCGGGGCTGCGAACTGAAGGACGGCCGGCACCTCGATCTGCGCGTCTACTCGCGGCTCGCCACCGACGCGGCGCCGGCCAATTCGAAGGGCGGTCTTTAGAAACGACGAGGCCCGCCGATGGGCGGGCCTCACGTGTTTGGCTGGGGGACTAGGATTCGAACCTAGGTTGACGGAGTCAGAGTCCGTAGTCCTACCGCTAGACGATCCCCCAAGATCAGGGTTAGCGCTTCGAGAACTGCGTGC
>RPQJ01000157.1 GCA_003819815.1 Lysobacterales bacterium | reverse complement strand
GGAGCGGCTGCCGTACACCGCGCGGGTGCACGCGGAGAACATCGTCCGCCGTGCCGATCCGGCGATCGTCGAGGAGTGCCTGCGGCAGATCGTCGAGGTGAAGCGCGAGCTGGATTTCCCGTGGTTCCCGGCACGGGTCGTCTGCCACGACATCCTCGGCCAGACCGCGCTGGTCGACCTCGCGGGGCTCAGGGACGCGATCGCCGACCAGGGCGGCGACCCGGCGCAGGTGAACCCGGTCGTGCCGGTGCAGCTCATCGTCGATCACTCGCTCGCGGTCGAGTGCGGCGGCTACGACCCCGACGCGTTCGCGAAGAACCGGGCGATCGAGGACCGCCGCAACGAGGATCGTTTCCACTTCATCGACTGGACGAAGCTCGCCTTCGACAACGTCGACGTGATCCCGGCCGGCAATGGGATCATGCACCAGATCAACCTCGAGAAGATGTCGCCGGTCGTCCACGCGCAGGACGGCGTCGCGTTCCCCGACACCTGCGTCGGCACCGACAGCCACACGCCGCACGTCGACGCGCTCGGCGTGATCGCGGTCGGCGTGGGCGGCCTCGAGGCCGAGAACGTCATGCTCGGGCGGGCCTCCTGGATGCGCCTGCCCGAGATCGTGGGCGTCGAGCTCACGGGCCGGCCGCAGCCCGGCATCACGGCCACCGACGTCGTGCTTGCGCTCACAGAGTTCCTGCGCAAGTCGAAGGTCGTCGGCGCGTACCTCGAGTTCCACGGCGAGGGCGCGGCGTCGCTGTCGATCGGCGACCGCGCGACCATTTCCAACATGGCGCCCGAGTATGGCGCGACCGCCGCCATGTTCTCGATCGACGAGCAGACGCTCGACTACCTGCGCCTCACCGGCCGTGAGCCGGAGCAGGTGCGGCTCGTCGAGACCTACGCGAAGGCGGCGGGCCTGTGGTCGTCGAGCCTCGCGAACGTCGTGTACGAGCGCCGCCTCTCCTTCGACCTGTCGGGCGTCGTGCGCAACGTCGCGGGCCCGTCGAATCCGCATGCACGCGTCGCGACGGCCGATCTCGCGGCGAAGGGCATCGCGGCGCCGTGGGCCGCCACGCCCGGGCAGATGCCGGACGGCGCGGTGATCATCGCGGCGATCACGAGCTGCACGAACACCTCGAACCCGCGCAACGTGATCGCGGCGGGACTCCTCGCCCGGAACGCGAACCGGTACGGCCTCGCGCGCAAGCCGTGGGTGAAGACCTCGCTCGCGCCGGGGTCGAAGACGGTGGCGCTGTACCTCGAGGAGGCGGGCCTCAAGGCCGAACTCGAGAAGCTCGGCTTCGGCATCGTGGCGTTCGCCTGCACGACCTGCAACGGCATGTCGGGCGCGCTCGACCCCGCGATCCAGCAGGAGATCGTCGAGCGCGATCTCTACGCGACCGCCGTGCTCTCGGGCAACCGGAACTTCGACGGTCGCATCCACCCGTACGCGAAGCAGGCGTTCCTCGCCTCGCCGCCGCTCGTGGTGGCCTACGCCATCGCGGGCACGGTGCGCTTCGACATCGAGCGCGATCCATTCGGCACGGATGCCTCGGGCCGCCCGATCACGCTGAAGGATCTCTGGCCGTCCGACGAGGAAATCGACGCCATCGTCGCGCGCGCCGTGAAGCCCGAGATGTTCCGGCAGGTCTACGAGCCGATGTTCAGGGTGCGCGTCGAGAGCGGCCCGAAGGCGAGCCCGCTCTACGACTGGCGCCCGCGGAGCACCTACATCCGCCGGCCGCCGTACTGGGAGGGCGCGCTCGCGGGCGTGCGGACGCTCCGCGGCATGCGGCCGCTCGCGGTGCTCGGCGACAACATCACGACGGACCATCTCTCGCCGTCGAACGCGATCCTGGGCGACAGCGCGGCGGGCGAGTACCTCGCGAAGATGGGCCTGCCCGAGGAGGACTACAACTCCTATGCCACCCACCGCGGCGACCACCTGACCGCGCAGCGCGCCACCTTCGCGAACCCGACGCTCGTCAACGAGATGGCGATCGTCGACGGCAAGGTGAAGAAGGGATCGCTCGCGCGCGTCGAGCCCGAGGGGCGCGTCATGCGCATGTGGGAAGCGATCGAGACCTACATGCAGCGCAAGCAGCCGCTCGTCATCATCGCCGGCGCCGACTACGGGCAGGGCTCGTCGCGCGACTGGGCCGCGAAGGGCGTGCGGCTCGCCGGCGTCGAGGCGATCGTCGCCGAGGGCTTCGAGCGCATACACCGCACCAACCTCGTCGGCATGGGCGTGCTGCCGCTCGAGTTCAAGGCGGGCACGAACCGCCGGACACTCGCGATCGACGGGACGGAGACCTTCGACGTCCAGGGCGAGCGTCGCCCGCGCGCGGACCTGACGCTCGTGATCCACCGCCGCAGCGGCGAGCGCGTCGAGGTGCCCGTCACCTGCCGGCTCGACACCGCCGAGGAAGCCTCGATCTACGAGGCGGGTGGCGTGCTGCAGCGCTTCGCGAAGGATTTCCTCGAGGCCTCGCAGGCTGCCTAGGAGGGCGCCATGCCGCACCCGCCGCAGATCCGCATCCCCGCCACGTACATGCGCGGCGGCACGAGCAAGGGCGTGTTCTTCCGGCTCGACGACCTGCCGGAACGTGCGCGTTCCCCGGGTCCGGCCCGCGATGCGCTGCTGCTGCGCGTGATCGGCAGTCCCGATCCGTACGGCAAGCACATCGACGGCATGGGCGGCGCCACGTCGAGCACCAGCAAGACGGTTATCCTCGCGCGCAGCTCGCGTCCCGATCACGACGTCGACTACCTGTTCGGGCAGGTCTCGATCGACAAGCCGTTCGTGGACTGGAGCGGCAACTGCGGCAACCTGTCCGCGGCGGTCGGTCCGTACGCGATCGCGCAGGGGCTCGTCGATCCGGCCCGCGTGCCGCGCGACGGTGTCGCGACGGTACGCATCTGGCAGGCGAACATCGCGAAGACCATCGTCGCCCACGTGCCGGTCGCGGACGGTGCGGTGCAGGAGACCGGCGACTTCGAGCTCGACGGGGTGACGTTCCCGGCCGCCGAGGTCGTGCTGGAGTTCATCGACCCTGCGGCCGAGGAAGAGGGCTCCGGCGGCGCCATGTTCCCGACCGGCAATCTCGTCGACGACCTCGAGGTACCCGGCGTCGGCACGATGAAGGCGACGCTGATCAACGCCGGGATCCCGACGATCTTCGTGAATGCGGTGGCCATCGGCTACAACGGCACCGAACTGCAGGACGCGATCAACGGCGATGCGCGCGCACTCGCCCGCTTCGAGGCGATCCGTGCGCACGGAGCGCTCAAGATGCGGCTGATCGATTCCGTCGAGCAGGCCGTGCAGCGCCAGCACACCCCGAAGGTCGCGTTCGTCGCGTCCCCGGCCGACTACGTGGCCTCCAGCGGCAAGCCCGTCGCGGCCGGTGACGTCGACCTTCTCGTGCGCGCGCTCTCGATGGGCAAGCTGCACCACGCGATGATGGGCACCGCGGCCGTGGCGATCGGCACCGCCGCCGCGATCCCGGGCACGCTCGTCAACCTCGCGGCCGGCGGCGGCGAGCGCACGTCGGTGCGCTTCGGTCATCCGTCGGGGACGCTGCGCGTCGGTGCCGAGGCGCGACGTGTGAACGGTGAGTGGAGCGTCACCAAGGCGACGATGAGCCGCAGCGCCCGCGTGCTGATGGAAGGCTCGGTGCGGGTGCCGGGCGACGCGTTCTGACGTCCCGCCGGCCGGCGCCGTGAGCCCCGTGCAATCCCCGTCCGCGCAGCGTCCTGCCCCCGACCGGCTGCTGGTCGACATCGCCGACTACGTCTGCTCGACCCCGCGCTGGAGCGACCTCGCGCGGGAGACCGCGTTCCACTGCCTGATGGACTCGCTCGCCTGCGCGTTCGACGCGCTCGGCCACCCCGCCTGCACCCGCCTGCTCGGTCCGGTGGTGCCCGGGGCGACGCTCGCGGGCGGCGCGCGCGTGCCGGGTACCTCCTACGAGCTCGACCCGGTGCAGGCGGCCTTCAACATCGGCACGCTCGTGCGCTGGCTCGACTTCAACGACACGTGGCTCGCGGCGGAGTGGGGGCACCCTTCCGACAACCTGGGCGGGCTGCTCGCAGTCGCGGACTATCTCTCGCGCCGCGCGCTCGTCGAGGGGCGCCCGCCGCTCGTGGTGCGTGACCTCACGTCCGCGATGATCCGTGCGCATGAGATCCAGGGCGTGCTCGCGCTCGAGAACAGCTTCAACCGCGTCGGGCTCGACCACGTGCTGCTCGTACGGATCGCGACCACGGCCGTGGCGACGCGCATGCTCGGCGGATCGCGCGAGCAGGTCGTCGACGCGCTCTCGAATGCGTGGCTCGACGGCGGCGCTCTGCGTGCGTACCGCCATGCGCCGAATACCGGCTCGCGCAAGAGCTGGGCCGCGGGCGACGCGACGAGCCGGGGCGTGCGGCACGCGCTCATGGCGATGGCGGGCGAGCCGGGCTATCCGTCGGCCGTCACCGCGCGCACGTGGGGCTTCCAGGACGTCCTCTTCGGCGCGCGACCGCTCGTCGTGCCGAGGCCCTATGGCTGCTACGTGATGGAGAACGTGCTGTTCAAGATCGCGTTCCCGGCGGAGTTCCACGGCCAGACCGCGGTCGAGTGCGCGCTCGAGCTGCACGCGGAGGTCGCGGAGCGGCTCCACGAGATCGAGCGCGTCGCCATCGAGACCACCGAGCCCGCGGTGCGGATCATCGACAAGGCGGGCCCGCTCGCGAACCCCGCGGACCGCGACCACTGCCTGCAGTACATGACCGCGGTGCCGCTGATTCACGGGCGGCTCACGGCCGCGGACTACGACGACGAGGCCGCCCGCGACCCGCGCATCGACGCGCTGCGCCACCGCACCGTCGTGCGCGAAAACACGGCGTTCACGCAGGCGTACTACGATCCGTCACAGCGTGCGATCCCGAACGCCGTGCAGGTCTACTTCCGGGACGGCAGCTCGACGCGGCGGGTGCAGGTGGATTTCCCGCTGGGCCACCGGCGGCGACGCGCCGAGGGCATCCCGCTGCTCCTGCAGAAGTTCCGCTCGAGCGTCGCGGCCCGCTTCCCGGCCGCGCAGGCCGCCCGGATCGAGGCGCTCTTCTCCGACCGCGAGCGGCTCGAGTCCATGGTCGTGCAGGAATTCGTCGCGCAGCTCGTGCGGCCCTGAGCCGCGCTATGCTTGTGCGATGACGACGCTCATCGACGGGGCCCGGGCCCTCGGGCTCTCGCTCGACCCGGCACAGGCCGCGCGCCTCACGGCCCACCTCGACCTGCTCGACGACTGGAACACGCGGATGAACCTCACGGCCATCCGCGAGCGGCCGGCGCAGATCACGAAGCACGTGCTCGACAGCCTGAGCGTGCTGCCCCGCCTGCGCGGCACGCGGATCGCGGACGTCGGCAGCGGAGCGGGCTTCCCCGGCATTCCGCGCGCGATCGTCGATCCCGGCCGCCACTACCCGCTGATCGAGTCGACCGGCAAGAAGTGCCGCTTCCTCGAGTACGTGCGCGAGGCGCTCGAGCTCGCGCACGTCGAGGTCGTGCAGGCGCGTGCCGAGGCGTACCAGCCGGTGACGCGCTACGACACCGTGGTCGCGCGCGCGGTCGGCCCGGTGGCGGACCTCGTGCGCCAGGCCGGGCCGCTGGTCGCGGGCGGGGGCCGCCTGCTCGCGATGAAGGGCCGCTATCCGGAGGAAGAGCTCGCGGCGCGGCTCAATGGCTGGAAGGTCGCGGGCGTGCACCGCCTCGAGGTGCCGGGCCTCGGCGAGGAACGCCACGTCGTCGAACTGTGCCGGTCGCACGACCGGCTCGACTGAGCTCCGGTAAGCTCGCATCCCATGAAGCGGGTCATCGCGGTCGCGAACCAGAAGGGCGGCGTCGGCAAGACGACGACGGCGGTCAACCTCGCCGCGTCGCTCGCGGCCACCCAGCGCAAGGTGCTGCTCATCGACAGCGACCCGCAGGGCAACGCGACGATGGGCTGCGGCATCGACAAGCGCCAGCTCCGCCACTCGATGACGGACGTGCTGCTCGGCGACGCCGAGGCCGCGGCCGCGCTGGTGCGGATCGACCCGGGCGGGTTCACGCTGCTGCCCGGCAACCAGGACCTCGTCGCGGCCGAGGTCCAGCTGATGACGACGAGCGGGCGCGAGGTGCGGCTCAGGAACGCGCTGAAGCCCGTCCGCGACGACTACGACGTCGTGATCATCGACTGCCCGCCGGCCCTCAACCTGCTGACGCTGAACGCACTCGTGGCCGCAGACTCCGTGCTCGTGCCGATGCAGTGCGAGTACTACGCGCTCGAGGGACTCTCGGCACTCATGGGCACGATCGAGCAGATCCGCGCGAGCGTGAACCCGGGACTGCGGCTCGAGGGCATCCTGCGCACGATGTTCGACCCGCGCAACAACCTCTCGAACGAGGTCTCGGCGCAGCTCATCATGCACTTCGGGGACAAAGTGTTCCGCACCGTGATCCCGCGCAACGTGCGTCTCGCCGAGGCGCCGAGCTTCGGCCGCGCGGCGATGTACCACGACAAGGACTCGCGCGGCGCGCTCGCCTACCTCGCGCTCGCGGGCGAGCTGATCCGGCGAGAGGAAGAAGCTCAGCTGCAGCAGGCCGAGGCCGCTGCCGCGGCGGTACCGCCGGCCGACGAGGAACCTCCACCCGCCTAATCCGCCCTGCCGGCGGGGAAGGCCACGAAGAAGCGGAGCGACTCCGTGCCCGGATTGTCGTCCGACAGGCCGGCGTTCGACAGGTGATAGAACCCGAGGCCGGCGCGACCGCCGGAGCGCAGGGCGTAGGCGAGCTCGATGCCAGTCTGGAACTCGAGCGGGTAGTCGATGCCGATGGCCTCGCCGTTGCGGAGCCATCCCGCGCCGACGCAGGGAGTCAGGCGCCAGGACCGGCCATAGGCAATGTCCCGCGACACTTCGGCATAGATGTAAGCGAGGCTGTCCGCCCCCAGGACGACGCCGATCCCGGGCGCAAGCGCCCAGGCCGTGCGCGGCGCGGTGCGCAGCAGCCCGCTCACGGTGCGCGGCCGGTAGTCGTCGATCAGCCCGAAGATGCCGGTCGAGACGGCCAGGCTCGGCCGGTCCTCGCGCTCCGTCGCGACGGCCGTCGACGCGAGAATCACGCAGGCCATCGCGACACAGGAGCGGCCGAGCGGCCCTCTCACGAACCCGATCCTGCGGCGTGCACGGGGTCGTCTTCTGTCCTGTCCCGGTCCGGCCGGCATAATATCCCGCAATGGCAACCAAGCGACCCAGTCTCGGCCGGGGCCTCGAGGCCCTGCTCGGCCCTACCCCGACCGTCCCGTCCGGGCCCGAGGCCGGCGAGGCGCCCCCGCGCCTGCGCAGCGAGGAGGAGCTCGCGCGCATCCCCGTCGACGTTCTACAGCGCGGCCGCTACCAGCCGCGCCTCGACATGCGGCCCGAGAGCCTGCAGGAACTCGCCGACTCGATCCGCGCACAGGGCGTCGTGCAGCCGATCGTCGTGCGCCCGCTCGCGGCGCAGCGGACCGGAGAGTCGACGCGCTACGAGATCATCGCGGGCGAGCGCCGCTGGCGGGCTGCGCAGATGGCGGGCCTGCACGAGATTCCGGCCGTCATCCGCCGCGTGTCCGACGAGGCCGCGGTCGCGATGTCGCTCATCGAGAACATCCAGCGCGAGAACCTGAACCGCTCGAGGAAGCGCGCGCGCTCGACCGGCTGATCCGGGAGTTCGAGATGACGCACCAGTCGGCAGCCGACGCCGTCG
>RPQJ01000156.1 GCA_003819815.1 Lysobacterales bacterium | reverse complement strand
CGCAGCAGCCATTTCACCGCGACGAAGGCGACGGCGGCCGAGACGACGAACCCGACCGCGTACTCCGTCCAGTTCTCCGCGGCCATGCCGCCCGAACGGTGCAGTGCGAACGCCTCGTAGGCCGTCGCGGCGAACATCGTCGGTATGCCGACCAGGAAGGCGAACTCCGCGGCAGCCGGGCGCGACGTCATGCCGGCCAGCATCGCGGCGAAGATCGTCGCCGCGGACCGAGACGTCCCAGGGAACACTGCGGCGAGAATCTGCCCCATGCCGACCCAGAACGCGACTCGCCACGTGAGCGCCTCGCTCGGCGGAAGGCGGCGGGCATACGCCTCGACCGCGAAGATCGCGAGACCGCCCAGGATCAGCGCCCAGGCGACGGGGGCCACCGTATCCGGCAGCTTCAGGCCCATCTGCTTCGCCACGAAACCGCCGACGACCGTGATCAGGACAGCCGCGGAGAGCTTGTAGACGTAGTCACGGTTCTCGGGCCTCGAAAAATGCAGCGCGAGGTCCCAGAGCCGGCGCCAGTAGATGATGACGACGGCGAGGATCGCGCCGGCCTGGATCGCGACGTTGAAGAGGTCCGACCGCCGGCCGAGCCAGTGCTGCGCGATGAGCAGGTGCCCGGTGCTCGAGATCGGCAGGAACTCCGTGATGCCCTCGATGATCCCGAGCAGCACCACCTGCAACAGACTTTCCACACGCCTCCCGGGTCCGGTACCGGAGCAAAGGGGCGCATCATAAGCGCCGCAGGCGGCGCGACCAACCAGCCGGCCGCCACCCCGCGACGAAGGTCACGGATCGCCGGCATCCCGGTGTGCGGCCTGGTGTTCAAGGGCGCCGTGGACGTGCGTCCGCACAGGGTCACCGCGCCGCGGCGACTGGGTCGCGGGCGCCCGCTCCAGTAGAATGCGCGTTCCTGCCCGAGTGCGCCGCCCCGAATACGGAGTTCCACGATCATGCAATACCTGTACGCCCGCGTCCTCGTGATCGCCGTCGCGCTCGGCGCCGCCGGCTGCAGCAAGGAAGCCCCGACGACCACGGCCCCGGCCGCCGGTACCGCAGGCCCCGCGACGGCACAGCCGCAGCCGTCGATGCCGGCCGATCATCCGATGCCCGCCGCCCCGAGCGAGACCGTGGACCTCACGGGCATCGCGCGCGCCGAGGGAGGCAAGACGATCGCGGAGATCTACTCGGAAAAGGCCGACCTCGCCGGCAGGCCCGTGTCGGTCCGCGGCAAGGTGGTCAAGGTCAACGCGAACATCATGGACCGCAACTGGATCCACGTGCGCGACGGATCGGGCGCCGAGGGCACCAACGACCTCACCATCACGACGGCAGGCACGCCGCCCGCGGTCGGCGACACCGTGCTCGTCACCGGCCCGGTCGTCCTGAACAAGGACTTCGGCATGGGCTACGAGTACGACGTGATGATCGAGGACGCCGAAGTGAAGGTCGAACCCGCCGGCTGAGGCGAGCCGGGTCAGACAAAAGGCGACCCGAGCGGGAGAGCTTCGAGACTACAGGCTGGCTGGACCGGCGCGCCAGAATCGGTGCCGGCTCGCGCACCCGCGGGAGCTCCGCGAGGTCGCCCATGCCGATCACCTACGATTCGATCGAGCCGCCGCACCGCCTGAGGGTTCTCCAGGAACTGCGCCTTCCGATCGACGCGGTGCGCTGGGGCGGCGCGTGGCGCCGGATCCGCCGCGAGCGCACCGAGCGTCCGCAGCTCGTCGTCCTGGTGCCGGGGTTCGGCGCGACTCATCGCTCGCTCCTGCCGCTCGGCGCCTTCCTCCGCCGGCTCGGCCATGAGGTCAGCGACTGGGGCCTCGGTCGCAACACCGGCAATGCGCAGGCCTTGCTCGAAGCGCTCGCCGAGCGCGTCACGGAACGGGCGCGCAAGGCCGGGCGGGCGGTTTCGCTCGTCGGGTGGAGCCTCGGAGGCTACCTCTCGCGCGAGCTCGCCCGCGATCATCCCGAAGCGGTCCGCAAGGTCGTCACGCTCGGCAGCCCCGTGATCGGCGGGCCGCGGCTGACCGCGCTCGCGCGCTGGTACCGGTCGCGCGGCTACGACCTCGAAGAAATCGAGCGGCTCGTCGCGGAGCGCTACGCCACGCCGCTCGAGGTGCCGGTGGCCGCGATCTACTCGAAGCGCGACGGCGTGGTCGCCTGGGAGGCCTGCATCGATCGCTGGTCGCCCAACACGCGGCACGTCGAGGTGACGGAGGGCCACTTCGGCATGGGCTTCGCGCCCCGGGTCTGGTCGATCGTCGCGGAGGAGCTCGAGAGCCCCTGAGCGGCAAGGCGTGACCGACGGCGCGCGGCCTCACGCATCGACCGCAGCGAGCACGGCGCGCACGCGGTCGTGGCCGGCGGCCCAGCCCGCCGGCGGGACTGCAGAGAAATCGCCGCGCAGCGCCTTGAGCGCGTAGCGCTCACGCTCGATCTCGCGCATCGTGCGGACACCGAGCCGCCGCATGACCGGCACCGGCGGACACCAGCCGTACAGCGCGTGGTTCGCGAGGAATGCGAACACCAGCGTCGTGAGGAGCAGGAAGCGGCGGTCGACGGCGTAGCCGAGCGCCGCGCTCGCGAGCGCGATCGTTCCTGCGTTGGCCCCGAGCGCCCGCTCGATGTCCCACTCACGGTCGAGTTCGGCGAGCCGCTCGTCGATCTCGACCCGCTGTGCGTCCTTCATGCGCACGAGGCGCGCTTCGATGCGCAGGCCGTTGAGCTCGTTCCAGTAGCGGTCCGTGTGGCGCTCGACGCGGAGCGTCGTCGGCGCGAAAGACGCGGCGAGATTCACCACGGGACCTCCCGGGCCTTTGCGGCGCGATCGACCGCGGGCGCGTCGAGCCGAGTGAAATCGCCGCGCAACGCCTTCAGCGCATAGCGTTCGCGCGCGATCTCGCGCGAGGTGCGCACGCCGAGGCGACGCAGGACCGGCATCACCGGATGCCGCCCGGTCAGCGCATGGGCCAGCATCGCGGCGGCTGCGAACATCGGGAGGATCAGCCACCCCCGGCGATGCAGCGCTCCCAGCGCCACGCCCACGATGCCCCAGGCGGCGGCGTCGAGCTCGAGCGTGCGGTCGGTGTCCCACTCGCGCTCGAGCGCGTCGAGCCGGTCCTGCACCGTCCGCGGATCCACGGCTTCGTACTGCTCGAGCCGCGCCCTCAGCCGATCCTCGAGGAGCCGTGCCACGGCCGGGTCGGTATGGTGCCGCACGGCATCGCGCTGGCGTTGCGCCGCGACGGCGATGTAATCCTGCATCGGCCGCTCCTGACTCCGGACCTGCGTCGAGTCTGTGCCTGCCAGCGCAGGGACGTCGGTCGCCGCCGGACCGAGCAACGGGTCGGCGTCCCGCCATGCAGGGCATGCCGTCCGACCGACGCAACGACCCGGCGCGCGCACCGTGAGCGCTGCTTTCGAGCCCCGCAGGAGCGACCGAATGGCCACGAGCCGCCGCGCAGCCCGACCGTCGATCCGGAACGCACCGCCGCCGGCGCACCCGACCGAGGCCTACCCGAAGCCGCCGTTCGCGGCGCAGACCCAGCCGTGGCCGGGACTCGCGAGCCGGATGCAGCCGCGGCCCGACCACGGCGAGGCCAGCTATCGCGGGTCGGGGCGACTCGAGGGCCGACGCGCCCTGATCACCGGCGGTGATTCCGGCATCGGTCGCGCGGTCGCGATCGCCTACGCACGCGAAGGGGCCGACGTCGCGATCAACTACCTGCCCGACGAGGTATCCGACGCGCAGGAGGTCATGGAGCTGATGCGCGAGGCGGGTTCCAATGCCGTCGCCATGCCGGGCGACCTGCGTGACGAGGCGTTCTGCCGTCGGCTCGTCGGGCAGGCGGTCGATGAACTCGGCGGGCTCGACGTCCTCGTGAACAACGCGGCGAGACAGCACGCAGTCAAGGATCTCGGCGAACTCACGGACGAGTTCTTCGACTGGACCGTGAAGACCAACCTCTACGCGATGTTCTGGCTGACGCGCGCGGCGCTGCCGTACCTGCAACCAGGGGCCACGATCATCAACACGAGCTCGATCGTCGCCTTCGAGCCCTCGGACGACCTGCTCGACTACTCCGCGACCAAGGGAGCAATCCTCGTCTGGACCAAGGCGCTCGCCAAGCAGCTCGCGGAGCGCGGCATCCGCGTGAACGCCGTGGCGCCCGGGCCATTCTGGACGCCGCTGCAGCCGAGCGGAGGGCAGCCGCCCGAAGACATCCCCGGCTTCGGCGGCGACACGCCGGTCGGACGTCCCGGCCAGCCGGTCGAGCTCGCGCCCGTCTACGTGCTGCTCGCGTCGGCCGAGGGCAGCTACCTGAACGGAGAGGTCTACGGGGCGACGGGCGGCCGCAGCCTGCCTTGAGGCGGACGAGACGCACGAAGGGCCGTCGCCGGATCCTACAGACCCGTCGGCAGCGGGCCGCGGCAATTCACGTTTTCGCGAGATGACCACATCGAGGTGCAGCACATGCCCGAGTCGAAACCACCGCGGGGCCGAGACCTCGACCGCAATCCAGAAACCGGCCAGCCCGAGGATCATCCGCTCGGCATCGCGGGTGGGGCGCTCACCGGCGGCGCGGCCGGAGGCGTCGCCGGAGCCGCGATCGCGGGGGCCGCGACCGGTTCGATCGCGGGTGGCCCGCTGGGCACGGTCGTGGGTGCAGCCGTGGGAGCCGTCGCCGGCTCCGTGATCGGCGGCATCGCCGGCAAGGTGATCGCCGAGCGCGTCGATCCGGCGCACGAAGAGGAGTACTGGCGCAACGAGTATCCGCGTCGTCCCTATGCCGCTTCGGAACGCGGCTGGGAGGATTACGGACCGGCCTACCGCTACGGCTACTGGAGCTACGAGGAATTCGGCGGGCGGCCGTTCGAGGAGATCGAGCCCGAGCTCGCCCGCGACTGGGACTCGGAGCGGGGCCAGTCGCGTCTGGGCTGGACCGACGCCCGCGAGGCCGCGCGCGACGCCTACGAGCGCCTGGCGAGCGGCCGCGACCGCAGGGACGAGATACCGACGCGGCAGTAGGCGCGGTTCACGTGCGGGGGTTCGTCGAGGACTTGCGGACCAGCAGGTTGACGAACGGCCCGAAGGAGCAGCAGCACGATCACGAGATCGGCGAGCCTCAGCGGGTGATCCATTACCCGGAAGGTAATGAACCTCCGCACGTCGCCGGATTACGATGCGCGAATCTGCCGGTCATGCCGCGCTCTAACGCAGGCGGCAGGTGGCCCCTCGACGCGCCCGAACTCCTGGCGCGCCTGCAGCGACAGCTCGACGCCACCGGCGGACGGATGCGACGAGCCGTGCCTGCTGCACGAGCAACCGGGCGTGCTGCTGCCGCTGCAGCTGCGCTCGGCGACCGGCACGCTCACGTTCGTGAGCACCGTGACGGTGTTCGGCACGCCACACGACATCACGCTGCAGGAACTCGCCATCGAATCGTTCTTCGCGGCCGACGAGTTCACCGCGGCCGAACTGGCGAGGCTGGTGACGCAGCCGGCGCGGAACTGACGTCCTGCATGCCGGCGGCCGGGCGGTCGCGCCCGGGAGCGGTGCCGTAGTCGTAGACGCGACGCCAGTCCGATTCCATGCTGACGACGAGCCAGCCGCGCCGGGCCGCCTCGTCGAGCGCGCGGTCGAGCCGGCCGACGTGCGACTTCCGGTCGTACGCATACTCGCGCTTCGCGTCGTCGTGGCGGACGATGGCCCCGAGCCGCGGCCCGGCACCGCTCGTCGTGTATTCGAGCATCTCGAAATCGCCGTCCGAGTTGCCGAAGGCGAGGATCGGGCGGCGGCCGATGAACTTGTGGATCCCGACCGGCTTGCCGGCCTTGTCGTCGACGAAGTCGAGCTGCGGCAGCCGGACGAACACGGGCCCGCCGTCGCGCACCTCGTACTTCGTCTGGATGCTGCTGCCGATCACCTGCTCCGGCGGCACGCCGTAGACGCTTTCGGCAAACACCCGCATGAATTCGACGCCGCCTCCGGAGACGATGTAGGTCTTGAATCCGTTCGCGCGCAGCCATGCGAGCAGTTCCCGCATCGGTGCGTACGTGAGCTCGTCGTACCTGCGTCCGAAGCGGGGGTGGCGCGCGGTCTCGAGCCACTGCCGCACGGTCTCCGCGAACTCCTCGCTCGTCATGCCCGCGTGCGTGGCCGCCATCAACTCCATTAGGCCGTGCTCGCCGGTAGCGGCGACGCCCGCCATGTCGCGCGCGATGGCCGACTTGAACGGCTCCGTGGTCCGCCATTCGGGATGCGCGGGCGCGAGGGCCGCCACGCGATCGAGGATGAAGGCGAGCTGGAAGTACATCGGCTGTTCGGTCCAGAGCGTGCCGTCGTTGTCGAACACGGCGATGCGCTCGGCGGGCGGCACGAAGTCCCGGCTGGTCGGCGTCGTCACCGCCTCGACGAAGGACACGATGCGCGCCTTCGCGGGCCCGTCGTTCCAGCCGGGGAGCGGATCGGCGGAAAGCGTGCGCGCAGGCACGGAAGTCATGAGTGCCGCGGCCAGGAATGCGAGTGAGCGATGCATGATGGCAAGTCTCCGGGGTCAGTTCACCGGGCTCCGGGCCGGAACCTGGCTCATGAAATGCTCGCTCATCGCCGTGATCGTGAGCGAAGGGTTCACTCCCGGGTTCGCCGGCATGGTCGAGCCGTCGCACACCAGGAAATTGCGGTAGCCGTAGAGCCGGCCACCACCGTCGACGACGCCGGTCGAGGCGTCGCCGCCCACGACCGCCCCGCCGAGGATGTGCGCGGTCGTGGGCACGTTGGCCAGGGCCTCGAGGATCATGCTCTGCCCATAGCCGCCGGTATGCGAGGCCAGCCACTGCGCCGCGCGGTTACCGGCCTCGATGAACGTGGGGTTCGGCTTCTCGGGATCCTGCTCGGTCGTGAGCGACACGCCCCCCAGCAACCCGCGCCGCGCCCGGAACGCGATGGCGTTGTCGAGCGACTGCATCACGAGGAATATCACGGTGCGGCTCGACCAGCCGACGGGCCAGAGCGTCTTCAGGAACGTGCGCGGATGCCGCAGCGCGTTGCCGAGCCAGGCGAGCGGCCGCGTGAGCCGGCTGCCCGCGCCGGTGAGGAGCGTGAAGAGCAGCGCCATCGTGTCGGCGGACTTGCCGTAGGTCACGATCTCGATGTGGGTGTCGGCGCTCGTGTGGATGCTGGCGCCGATCGCGACGTCGTTCCACGGCTTGCGCGTGCCGTCGGGCAGCGTCACGGCGAGGATCGATTCGCTGTTCGTGCGCACGAGCTCGCCCAGGCGATCGCTGATGCGCGGCAGCGATCCTCCGAGCTTGCATTTCGCGAGCAGCGTGTTCGTGCCGAGCGCGCCCGCGGACATCACGATCCCGCGCGCCGTGTAGGTCCGTCGCCGCTTCTCGAACCAAGCGCCGGGGTGCTGGGTGACGACGGAGTAGCCGTCGCTGCCGTCCGTTGCCCCGAGCGGACGTATGTCCACCACCTCGCGCTCGGGCAGGATCTCGGCGCCGCGCTTCTCGGCGAACCACAGGTAGTTCTTGAGCAGCGTGTTCTTCGCGCCCTTGCGGCAACCCACCATGCACGAGCCGCAGTACGTGCAGCCCGTGCGCTCGGGTCCTTCGCCGCCGAAGTACGGGTCGGGAACGGTCTGGTCCGGCTCGCCGAAATAGATCCCGACGGGCGTCTGGCGGAACGTCTCCCCGACGCCGAAGTGCGAGGCCACTTCCTGCAGCAGTTTCTGGCCGTCGCTGGTGCGCCGCACCTGCTGCACGCCGAGCATGCGCTCGGCGGTGTCGTAGTGCGGCGCGAGTGCGGTCGACCAGTCGTTCATTTCGCGCCACTGCGGGTTCGAGAAGAAGCCGGGCGCCGCGCGGTAAAGCGTGTTCGCGTACACGGTGCTGCCGCCGCCGACCGCCGCGCCGCTCGCGATGAATACGTCCTTGAACGGCGTCAGGCGGAAGATGCCGCGCAGCCCGATGGCCGGTGCCCAAAGCCAGCGCCGCAGTTGCCACGTGGTGGCCGCGTAGTCGTGGTCACGATAGCGCCGTCCCTGCTCGAGGACCCCGACGCGATAGCCCTTCTCCGCGAGCCGCAGGGCCGCGACGCTGCCGCCGAAGCCCGACCCGACGATGAGCCAGTCGTAATCGGGACT
>RPQJ01000155.1 GCA_003819815.1 Lysobacterales bacterium | reverse complement strand
CGCGCAGCGACGGGTTCCGTCGCAACGTGTACCTCGGCCGCGAGGACACCAACGACCGCGACGAGCTGACGCTGCGCGGCAAGCTCGCGCTCGAGCCGGCCGACGGCTGGAACGTGCACCTGACCACGCTGCTCGCGGACCTCGACAACGGCTACGACGCCTTCGCACTCGACAACTCGTTTCGCACGCGCTCGGACCGACCGGGCCAGGACGCGCAGCAGTCGTTCGGGACCGCGCTCGCGGTCGACGGCGATCTCGGCGCCGCGACGCTCGAGAGCCTGACCTCCTTCGCGGATTCCGACATCGTCTACAGCTTCGACGGCGACTGGGGCAACGACGCGTACTGGGGCGAATACGCGCCCTACGACTACTACTCGCGATACGACCGGGACCGCGGCACCCTCGCACAGGACCTCCGGCTCGTCAGCGCCGCGACGGCTCGCGAGGACGGCTACGGCTGGCTCGCCGGCGTCTACGGCATGCGACTCACGGAAGATGCACGCCAGCGCGACGAGTTCGCGGGCGAGCTGCTGCGCCCGTTGCTCGACAGCGAGTACGAGGCCACGAACGTGGCGCTCTACGGTGAGGGCGAGTGGGGCATGGGCCTGACGGTGCTCTCCGCGGGACTGCGCATCGAGCGGCGCACGGCCCGATACGACGACAGCGACGGCACGGAATTCGAACCCACCGACACGATGCTCGGCGGCCACGCCTCGCTGTCCGGCGAATTCGCGTCGGGCCGCACGTGGTACGTCACGGCGAGCCGCGGCTACAAGGCGGGCGGCTTCAACATCGGCGCGCTCGTGCCCGACGAGCGGCGCGAGTTCGAGCCGGAGTACCTCTGGAACCTCGAGGCTGGCGCACGGTACGAAAGCGACGACGGCCGGCTCGTGGCCGAGGCCGCCTTGTTCCACATGTGGCGCGAGTCGCAGCAGGTCGCGACGTCGTTCCAGCTGGACCCCGGCGATCCGCTGTCCTACGTCTTCTACACCGACAACGCCGCGCGCGGCCGCAACGCGGGCGTCGAGGCCTCGGCGACGTGGCGGGCCGCAGACGATCTCAGGCTCGGTGCGACGCTCGGCCTGCTGCACACCGAGTACGTCGACTACCGCTACGGTGATCGCGACCTCGACGGGCGCGAGCAGGCGCACGCGCCCGGCTGGCAGTATTCGCTGTCGGCCGAGTGGACGTCGCCCCGCGGCCTGACGGCTCGTGCCGACCTCATGGGCAGCGACGATTTCTACTTCGACGCGAGTCACGACGAGAAGTCCCGCCCGTATGCGCTGCTGCACCTCAAAGCGGGCTGGACCGGCGAGCAGTGGTCCGTCTACGCGTGGGCGCGCAACGCCCTCGACGAGCGCTACGCCGTCCGGGGTTTCTATTTCGGTCTCGAGCCGCCCGATTTCGAGAACCGGCTCTACGTGCAGCAGGGCGACCCACGGCAGGTCGGTATCACCGTGCAGTGGTCGCTGCGCTGAGCCCGCCGCGCCGTCACCGAGGAGAGAATCATGCGCATCGCCGTCGACATCAGCCTCTATCCGCTCGATGCGGACTACGTGCCGCCCATCAAGGACTTCATCGAGCGCCTCGCGCGCCGGCCCGGACTGCGCGTCGAGACGAACGCGATGAGCACGCAGGTGGCGGGCGAGCACGACGCGGTCTTTGCGGCGCTCGCGGACGAGACGCGTGTGACGTTCGCGGGCAAGCCGCGCGCGGTGTTCGTCATGAAGGTGCTGGGCGGCGACCCGGCGGCGACGCCGGACCACGCTCCCGAATAAGGTGGATTCGCTCCTCGACCAGCTGCTCGCGGGCTTCGGCGCCATCCCGGCCGCCGAGTGGATCGCGGTCGCACTGGCGCTCGGCTACCTGCTGCTCGCCGTGCGCCAGAATCCGTGGTGCTGGGCTCTCGCGATCGCGAGCGCCGCGATCTACCTGGTGCTCTTCGCACGGGGCGGCCTGCACATGCAGGCGGCGCTGCAGGTGTTCTACGTCGCGATGTCCGTCTACGGCTGGCGCTCGTGGCGCGGCAGGCCGGAGGAGGGCAACGCCGCGCTCGCGGTGTCGACGTGGCCCTTGCGCCGCCACGCGCTCGCCATCGGCGCGATCGCGGCAGCCGCGTTGGTGAACGGCTGGCTGCTCGGTGATTCCTCGACGGGACCCGTGCCCTACGTCGATGCGCTCGTGGCGTGGGGCAGCGTGGTCGCGACGTGGCTCGTCGCACGCAAGGTCCTCGAGAACTGGCTCTACTGGATCGTGCTGGATGCGATCGCGGTCGGACTCTACTGGCACCAGGGCTTCCACGCGACGGCGGTGCTCTTCGTCGTCTACGTCACGATCGCGGTGCGAGGGTACTTCGCGTGGCGCACGGACCTCGTCCCGGCCGGGGCGCCGGTCCGGCGCGGCGCCGCGACGGGCTGACCGACCGTGGATCACCCTTCTGGAAGCGAGGCCGCGCTGACGGCCGCACTGCGGCAGCACCCCGAGACCCGCGCGCTCGCCTCCGGAACGTTGACCCCCGTCGAGGGCGGGTTCAGCAACCCGTCGTGGCGCCTCGATGCCGCCGGAAGGCGCTGGTTCGCGCGGCTTGGGAACCCGGAGGTCGAGGCTCGTGGCGTCGACCGCGCGAGCGAGTGCCGGCTGCTGCAGACCGTCGCCGCAGCCGGGCTCGCACCGCCGGTCCTCGCCTGCGAGCCGGCCACGGGCCTGCTGGTCACGCGCTGGGTCGAACCGGCGCCGAGGCACGGCCGCAGGCTCCGGCGATTCGACGACGTGCGACGCATGGGCACCCGTCTCGCGCGCCTGCACGCGCTGCCGGTCGATTCCGCGATCCGTTCCGTCGACTACCGGTGTCAGGCCCGCAGCCTCGCCGCCCTGCTGCCGGCACAGGACGCCGACGCACGGCAGTTCGACGAGCAGGCCGAGTGCGTATTCGACCGGCTGGCCGCGCGGGAGCGTCGGATCGTGCTGTGCCACAACGACCTGAATCCGGCCAACATCGTCGACGACGGCGCCGAGCTGTGGCTGGTCGACTGGGAATACGGCGGCCGCGGCGACGCGCTTCTCGACGTCGCGGGTTTTCTCACACTGCACCACGCGGGCCCAGCCGCGACCGAGGCGTTCCTCGAAGGCTATGGCCGTCTCGCGCCCGGCGAGCGCGACCGGCTCGACGACGCGCGCTGGGCGTTCGATTACGTGCAGTGGCTCTGGTACCGGAGCCTCACGGGCCCGCTGCAGGCGGCGGCACGCCGGCGCGCAAGGCGTTTGGCGCTGCGGCTCCGTCGCTGCGATAATTGATCGATTGACCAGGAACCGGGTGGAGCATGGCGAGCATACGGGTGACCGATCGCGACGGAGTGGAGCATGTGGTCGAGGGCCAGCCGGGCCTCAAGCTGATGGAGACGCTGCGCGAATTCGACTACGGCGTGACTGCGATCTGCGGCGGGCTCTGCTCCTGCGCGACGTGCCACGTTCTGGTCGAGCCGGAGTGGCTGTCGAAGCTGCCGGCGCCGCAGGGCGACGAGAAGGAGTTGCTCGTCGAGCTGCAGCACTACGACCCGGCGCGCTCGCGCCTGAGCTGCCAGGTGGAGTTCAACGAGGCGCTGGATGGCATCCAGCTCACGGTCGCAGCCGACGAGTAGCGCGGCCCGCCGGGGCCAGCCGAGATGGCTCGTGCCTTCAGGTCGCGTGACGCGGCGCGATCTCGACCAGGTTGATGCTGCGACAGGTGAACGCCACCTCGTCGCGCTGGTTCAGCAGCGTGTAGCGGTACCGTCTGGTCGGCGGACGGGGTGATCGACGCCACGGGCTACGACGCGGTCGTCGCGATGTTCCGCGGCCGGTTCGCCGTGCTCGGGCCGAGCAATCACTTCACACACGACCGGCTGGTCGATTTCGACGCTGCCGACCCGGACCGCGCGAACGGCCTCGTTCTCTCCCATGCCGAGATGCAGCGGCAGGGCCGGCCGATGCTGGCCGCGATCCGATACCAGGACGTCTATCGTCGCGTCGACGGCCGCTGGAAGTTCGCCGAGCGCGGTCTCTCGTTCATGTACTACGTCCCGACGACCGAATACCTCGACGCTTTCGGCGCGGGACTCGACCGGCGGATGCGGGCCTACGAGTCGCCCCGGCCCGCGGACTGGCCCGAGAACCTCCCGACCTGGAAACGGTATTACGCCGCCTGACGAATCGTCGGGCCGCGACCCGCCTGTGCGGTGTCATGATGGGCGATGTGACCGAAGCTGCCTCCGGAGACACGATGGACCAGACCGTACTGCTCGAGACTCGTGACGGCGTCGCGACCGTCACGCTCAACCGCCCCGGCGACGCGAACGCCCTCGACCTCGCAATGGGCCGCGACCTGCTCGAAGCGGCCCTCAGGGTCGAGGCGGATCCTGCGGTCCGCGCCGTCGTCGTTACCGGCGCCGGCAAGCACTTCTGCTTCGGCGGCGACCTGCGCGGCATGGCGGAGCGGGGCGCCGCCGTGGGCGGATACCTGAACGAGCTCACGACCTGCATCCACGCGGCGATCAGCTCGTTCACCCGCATGCGGGCACCCGTCGTTGCGGCCGTCAACGGCACGGCGGCGGGCGGCGGCGTCGGGCTCGTCTGCATGACCGACCTCGCGATCGCCGGCCGCGGCAGCCGGTTCTCGCTCGCGTACACCGGCGTGGGCCTCGCGCCCGACTGCAGCACGTCCTTCCTGCTGCCGCGCATCGTCGGGCGCCGCCGCGCGATGGAGCTGTTCCTCACCAACCGCGCGCTGTCGGCCGACGAGGCGCTGTCCTGGGGGCTCGTGAACCAGGTCGTCGACGACGGCGAGGTGCTCGCGACGGCGCATGCGCTCGCCGCGCGCTTCGCGGCCGGGCCCACGGAGTCGTATGCGGCCGTGAAGCGGCTCGCGTCCGCCGCCGATCCGGGGCTCGAGGCGCAGATGGCGCTCGAAGGCCGCACGATCGCGGCCCAGGCCCTGCACGGCGAGGGCCAGGAAGGCGTTGCGGCGTTCCTTGCCAAGCGCAAGCCGTCGTACGTCTGACCGCCGCCCGCCCCACCCCTCGACGGGACGGACGCGGTCGCACCGGGGCCGGTGGCAGTCGTCGCGCCGTCGAAGCGGGCTGCCCGGCCTGATGTAACATTGCAATGCAACAACCCCCGGGGACACAGACATGACCGACGCCTACATCCTCGACGCCGTGCGCACCCCGCGCGGCCGCGGCCGGCCGGACGGCTCGCTGCACACCATCACCCCGATCCAGCTGGCCGCACAGGCGCTCGGCGCGGTGCGCGACCGCAACGGGCTCGACACCAGCCTGCTCGACGACGTCATCCTCGGCTGCGTGACGCCGGTGGGCGAGCAGGGTGCGGACATCGCGCGCATCGCCCTTCTGGTAGCCGGCTATGCCGAGACCGTGCCGGGCAAGCAGATCAACCGCTTCTGCGCGTCCGGGCTCGAGGCCGTCAACACGGCGGCCGCTCAGATCATGTCCGGCCAGTCGGACATCGCGGTCGGCGGCGGCGTGGAGTCGATGTCGCGCGTGACCATGGGCATGGACGGCGGCGCCTGGGCGATCGACCCGGCCGTCGCGTGGCAGCAGTACTTCGTGCCGCAGGGCGTGAGCGCCGACCTGATCGCGACGCTCGAGGGCTTTACGCGCGACGACGTCGATGCCTACGCGGTCGAGAGCCAGCGCCGCGCGGCGCACGCCCAGCAGAGCGGCTATTTCGACCGGTCGGTCGTGCCGGTCAAGGACGTCGTCGGCGACGTCGCGCTCGCAAAGGACGAGTACCTGCGCCCGGGCACGACGGTGGCCGACCTCGCCAAGCTGAAGCCCGCCTTCGTGCAGATGGGCGAGGAGGGCGGCTTCGATGCGGTCGCGATCCAGCGCTACCCACAGGTGGAAGCCATCCACCACGTGCACACGGCCGGCAACTCGAGCGGCATCGTCGACGGCGCCGCCGCGGTTCTGGTCGCCAGCAAGCGCGCCGCAAAGAAGGCCGGCATCCGGCCGCGGGCGCGCATCGTCGCGTTCGCCTCGATCGGCAGCGAGCCCACGATCATGCTCACGGGGCCTGCGGGCTCTGCACGCAAGGCACTGAAGCGGGCCGGCATGAAGACGACGGACATCGACCTGTGGGAGATCAACGAGGCGTTCGCCTCGGTCGTGCTGCGCTTCCAGCGCGACATGGAGCTGACGCCCGACAAGGTCAACGTCAACGGCGGCGCGATCGCGCTCGGGCATCCGCTCGGCGCGACCGGCGCGATGACGCTCGGCATGGCGCTCGACGAGCTCGAGCGGCGGGACCTCTCCACGGCGCTCGTCACGCTCTGCGTGGGCGGCGGCATGGGCACGGCGACGATCATCGAGCGCGTCTGACGCGCTGACACGGGACGACCGAACATGACACAGAACATCCGCTACGCCGTCGATGGCGACGGCATCGCTCTACTCACGATCGACGTGGCCGACCGGCCGATGAACGTGATCACGCCGGGCTTCCGCACGGATCTCGCCGCGTGCATCGACCGCCTCGCGGGCGATGCGAGCGTGCGCGGCGCGGTGATCGCGTCCGGCAAGTCGAGCTTCATGGCCGGCGCCGACATCAAGGACATGGTCGGCGCCTTCGCGCGAGGCCTGAGCGCGTCGCAGGCCGCGAGCCTCAGCCACGAGATCTCGAAGCTCTACCGCAGGCTCGAGACCTGCGGCAAGCCGGTGGCGGCCGCGATCAACGGCGTCGCGCTCGGCGGCGGTTTCGAGCTCGCGCTCGCCTGCCACTACCGGGTGATCGAGGACGGCGCGAAGGCGGGCGTCGGCCTGCCCGAGGTCACGATCGGCCTGCTGCCGGGCGCCGGCGGCACGCAGCGGGTGCCGCGACTCATCGGCATCGCCGAGGCGTTGCGGATGATCACCGAGGGCAAGCAGCTCGCTCCGGCCGACGCGCTCAGGAAGGGGCTCGTGCACGAGGTCGCTCCCGCGGCCGAGATCGTCGAGCGCGCGCGGCAGTGGATCCTCAAGGGCGGCGAAGGCGTGCAGCCCTGGGATCGCAAGGGCTTCAAGGTGCCGGGCGGCGCAGGCCAGACCTCGCCCGCGGCCGCGCAGGCCTTCATGGTCGGCACGGCGCTCACCGCCCGCGCCACGATGCGCAACTACCCCGCGCCCGTCGCCATCCTCTCGGCCGTCTACGAGGGCACGCAGGTTTCGATCGACCACGGCCTCGGTATCGAGTCGAAGTACTTCGGCCAGCTGCTCGCGGGCCCGGTCGCGCGGAACCTGATGCGCACGATGTTCGTCAACAAGGGCCTCGCGGACAAGCTTGCCCGCCGGCCGGCGGGCCCGCCCAGGTCGCAGGTCCGCAGGCTCGGCATCCTGGGCGCCGGGATGATGGGTGCAGGCATCGCCTACGTCTCGGCGCGTGCCGGCATCGAGGTCGTGCTGCTCGACAGCACGCCCGAGCTCGCGGACAAGGGCAAGGACTACTCGCGGCAGCTGCTCGCGAAGGACGTGAGCCGCGGCAAGCGCACGCAGGCACAGGCTGACGAGCTGCTCGCGCGCATCAAGCCGACGACGAGCTACGACGACCTTGCGGGTTGCGAACTCGTCGTCGAAGCGGTGTTCGAGAGCCGCGAGATCAAGGCGGACGTCACCGCGAAGACCGAGGCGGTGATCCCGAAGAACGCCGTGTTCGCGAGCAACACCTCGACGCTGCCGATCACCGGGCTCGCACAGGCCTCGAAGCGCCCGGCGCAGTTCATCGGCATCCACTTCTTCTCGCCGGTCGACAAGATGCCGCTCGTCGAGATCATCGTGGGCAAGAAGACCTCGGACGACACGCTCGCCCGCGCGCTCGACTACGTGGGGCAGCTCCGCAAGACGCCGATCGTCGTGAACGACAGCCGCGGCTTCTACACGAGCCGCTGCTTCGGCACGTTCGTCCGCGAAGGCATGGCGATGCTCGAGGAAGGCGTGAGCCCCGCGCTGATCGAGAACGCGGCCCGGATGGCGGGCATGCCGGTCGGCCCGCTCGCGGTCGCGGACGAGGTGACGATCGACCTGCAGTGGAAGGTGCTCCGGCAGACCGAGGCCGACCTCGGCCGACGCTTCGAGAAGCCGGTGGGCTACGACGTCGTGCAGAAGTTCGTCGAGGAGCTGAAGCGCCCCGGGCGCCGGTTCGGCGCGGGCTTCTACGACTACCCGAAGGAAGGCAAGAAGCACCTGTGGGCGGGACTAGGGGAGATTTAT